>JAKBFW010000170.1 GCA_021833345.1 Pseudomonadota bacterium
CGATCCCGTTCGTCATCATGACGATGACGCCGTTCATCGAGCAGATCAACCCGGCGATCGAGAACGCCGCCCGGATGTCCGGGGCGAACATGCGGAAGGTGTTCACCAAGATCCTCTTCCCGCTGCTGGTCCCCGGGGTCCTCGCGGCCTCGATCCTCGTCCTGGTCCGCACGGTCGGGATGTTCGACCTGACCTTCCTGGTCTCCGGGCCCGACTCCGACACCCTGGTCGTGGCGATCTACCGCGCGATGACCGCGGCCGGAGGCGGCCAGGCACGTCAGCTGATCTCGTCGATGGCCGTCGTCTACACCGTGACGATGATGGTGATCCTCGTCATCGCGCTGCGGTTCGTCAGCCCGACACAGCTCGTCGCACGGGTCAAGGAGTCCCGCGAGGACTAGCGACGGCGGGCAGACTGGGCGCGCGTCGTCCGGAGAATACCGCCACCTGATCGGGGCGGGGCGAGACTCTCGCCCCGCCCCGATCGTCACACCGACCAGGAGAAGCCCGTGGGAGCCGTCGTCACCGCCCTCGGCACCATGGCGGCCGTGATCGGCATCGGCTGGTTGCTCGGGCGCCGGGCGACTCTCGGACCGGGGGCCCGCACCGTCCTCGCGCGCACGTGCTTCACGGTCGCCACGCCGAGCCTGCTGCTGGTCACCGTCGCGCACACGGACCTGCACGCGCTGCTGTCCCGCTCGGCCCTCGTCACCGCGCTCAGCACGGCGGCCGTCGCCCTGGTCGCGATCGTCGTCCTCGCGCTCGTCTGGCATCGACCCGCACCGGACGTCGTCATCGGCACCCTCGCGTCGTCCTACGTCAACGCCGGGAACCTCGGGCTCCCGCTGGCCGTCTACCTGCTCGGCGACGCCGTGGCGGTGGTGCCGTCCCTGCTCTTCCAGCTCCTGGTCATCGCCCCGATCGCGTTCGCCGTCCTCGACGGCCGGACGGGCGCCCACGCGCCAGGGCTCCGGGGGATCGTCCGGCGCACCTCGGGCAACCCGATCATCGTCGGGTCGCTGTCCGGGCTGGTCCTCGCCGTCCTGCCCTGGAAGCTGCCGGAGGTGGTGTTCGGTCCGCTGACGCTGATCGGCGAGGCGGCCGCGCCGCTGGCGCTGATCCTGTTCGGGATGTCGATCGCCGTCCCCCGCTCCGAGGGCGGGCGCGCGAGCCCACGCGAGCTCGCCCTGGTCGCGGTGCTCCGCAGCGCGGTCAGTCCCGCCCTCGCGCTCGTGCTCGGGCGGGTGCTCGGTCTCGACCGCCACGCGCTCCTGGCCGTCGTCGTGATGGCCGCGCTGCCGACGGCCCAGAACGTGCTGGTCTACGCCACGCAGTACGACCGCGGTCAGCCGCTCGCCCGGGACGCGGGGATGCTGACGACCGCGCTCGCCGTGCCCGTGATGCTGGTGATCGCCGCCGCGCTCGGGTGAGCGTCAGGCGCTGCCCGGCGCGGTCTCGCTCACCCGCTGGAACAGGACGTGGTCCTGCCACTCGCCGGCGATCTGCAGGTAGGCCGGTGCGACACCGAACGGGACGAAGCCGTTGCGGCGGAGCACCCTCTGCGACCGGACGTTGTGCAGCAACGTGCCGGCCTGGACCCGGTGCAGCCCGAACTCGTCGAAGGCCAGCCGCACCATCCGGCCGACCGCCGCGGTCGCGCGACCACGGCCGTTGGCCTCCGCGCTCACGAAGTAGCCGAGGCTCCCCGACTGGAACGGACCGCGCACGATGCCGCTGAGCGTGATGCGCCCGACCAGCCGGCCGTCCTCGTCGAGGATCACGTGCGGGAGGCAGGTCCCACGGTCGTGCTCCACCAGGAGTGCCCGGATCCCGTCCCGCTGACGCTCGGTCGTGAACCAGTCGTCGTCGCGGCTCGGTTCCCACGGAGCCAGGAACTCGCGGTTGGCCCGCACCATCTCGGTGATCTCGCCGGCGTCAGCGAGGGTGACCAGGCGGGTGGTTCTCACCCGGTCATGCTGCCACAGGAGCTTGGACCGGCCGGAGGCCGTGGACCGGCGGACTTCGCCCGGCCGCGATCACCTGTCAGGATAGGTTCGTCCGCGCCGCGCGGACCGTCTCGCACCGTTGTCCCACCGGGGACCCGACGCTCGGGCCCGGGTCCACCTGCAGGAGGCTCCCCTGTCCCGCGCACCTCGTCTCGTCGCGTTCGACCTCGACGACACCCTCGCCCCGTCGAAGTCACCCCTCGATCCGCGCATGGCGGAGCTCCTGGTCCGGCTGCTCGACACCGTGGAGGTCTGCGTGATCTCCGGCGGGCAGTTCGGCCAGTTCCAGATGCAGGTCGTCGATCGGCTGACCGAGGCCACGCCGACACAGCTCGCGCGTCTGCACCTCATGCCGACGTGCGGCACGCAGTACTTCCGCCACTCCGGGGAGGCATGGGACCAGCTCTACGCCCAGAACCTCACGGAGGACGAGAAGTCGCGCGCGCTCGACGCGGTCACGACCTCGGCCAAGGCCCTCGGCCTGTGGGAGAGCGAGACCTGGGGCCCGATCCTCGAGGACCGCGGCAGCCAGATCACCTTCTCCGCGCTCGGGCAGGCCGCCCCGGTCGCGGCGAAGACGACCTGGGACCCGACCGGCGCGAAGAAGACCGCGCTGCGCGAGGCCGTCGCCGCGCTGCTGCCGGACCTCGAGGTGCGCTCCGGCGGGTCCACGTCGGTCGACATCACCCGCAAGGGGATCGACAAGGCCTACGGGATGTCGCGACTTGCCGAGATGACCGGGATCGACCTCCAGGAGATGCTGTTCGTCGGCGATCGCCTCGACGAGGTCGGCAACGACTACCCGGTGAAGGCCCTCGGGGTCCCGTGCCACGCGGTCACCGACTGGGAGGACACCGCTCGGTACCTCGAGGACCTCATCCCGGAGCTCGCCGCCGCGTCCCGCGTGTGACGGGACCGCCGTGCCCGCGTCCGACGGGACGGATCGTGCCTAGATGGCCGACCACCCGCCGTCGCACGGCATCACGACGCCGTTGACGTTGCTGGCGTCGTCGCTGAGGAGCCACGTGATCGCGGCGGCGAGCTGCTCGGCGGTCGCCACCGACGGAACGAGCCCCAGGTACGGACCGAGCACCTCGCCGGCGAACGCCGACCTGAACGGTGCCTCGATGTTCGTCGCGACCGCACCGGGGGCGACGGCGTTCGCACGGATGCCCTTGCCCTTGTAGAAGACCGCGATGCTCTTCGTGAGCCCGTTGACCGCGTGCTTCGACGCCGTGTACGCGACGCCTGCCGCCGACGCGCGCAGGCTCGCCTCGGAGGAGACGTTGACGATCGCCCCGCGGCCGGCCTCGAGCATCAACGGGAGGACGGCACGCGACAGCCGCATCACCGCGGTGAGGTTGACGCCGAGCACGCGGTCCCACGTCGCGTCGTCGATCTCGGCGGGCGGCAGGAACGCGTCCATGATCCCGGCGACGTTGGCGAGCGCGTCGACGCGCCCGCCGGCGGCGGCGACGACCTCCTGCACGGCTGCCTCGGTGGAGATGTCGCCGGCCACGGTCACCAGGTCCAGGTCGGGGTGCTCGGTGACGAGCTCGGTGAGCCTCTCGGCAGAGATGTCGCTCGCGACGACCTTCGCACCCTCGCGGGCGAGCCGGAGCGCCGTCGCGCGGCCTATCCCCGACCCTGCTCCCGTCACGATCGCGGTCCTGCCTGCGAATCGGCCCTCGATGACGTCCGTGGCACCAGACATGGCGTGTCCTCTCTGACCCTGCTGCTCGTCGAGCCCGGAGTTTCGGGACTCAGTCCACAAACTAGGCTGGTTGACCGTGAACGACAACGGCACACCCCGGACCGGGCGCCCGTCGACGACGTCGTCCGCCGACATCGCCACCGTCGCGCTCGAGCTCTTCCTCGAGCAGGGCTACGAGGCGACCACCCTCACCGAGATCGCCCGTCGCGTCGGCATCGGGCGCTCGACCCTGTTCCGCCACGTCGACAGCAAGGGCGACATCGTCTGGCACGGACGCGACGCGGCCGAGGCGATGTTCCGCGAGAGCCTGACCGCCGCCGACGTCGGCCCGCGGTGGCGGTCGGAGGTCGTCCGGTGCCTCGTCGCCACGCTCCGCTTCCCGGACGACGACCTGCGCGTGGTGCGGCTCCGCATGGCGCTGATCGACGCCACTCCGGCCCTGCGCGCCCACCTGCACGTGACGTCGCGTCCGACCGTGGCGCTGCTCGCCGACTTCATCGCCCGCTCCACCGGCAGCCCGGGCGTCGCACTCGAACCCGAGGTCCTCGCCAGCACGGCCTGGTGGGTCGCCATCGAGGCCCTGTTCTGGTGGGCGCGCGGCGACACCGGCAGGCCGGAGACGGTGGTGCGACGCGCGCTGGCGGTCGCGGGCTTCGCCGAGCAGGCTCACCGCCCGCCGGGCGAGACCAGTCCCGTCTCGTAGGCGAGCACGACGAGCTGCGCCCGGTCCCGCGCCCCGACCTTCATCATCGCCCGGTTGACGTGGGTCTTCGCCGTCGACGGGCTGATGAAGAGCCGCTCGGCGATCTCCACGTTCGAGAGCCCGCCGCCGACGAGCCGGGTGACCTCGCGCTCCCGGTCGGTGAGGTCCGCCAGTCCGGGGACGTCCGCGCGCGGGACGTCGTCGGGGAGTGCGACGACCCGCTCGATCAGCGCCCGCGTCGCCGCCTGCGACAAGAGCTGGTCGCCGGCCGCGACCGTGCGGATGGCGTCCAGCAGCGCCCCGGGATCGACGCCCTTGCCGAGGAACCCGCTCGCACCGGCGCGCAGGGCGGCGACCACGAGCTCATCGGTCTCGAACGTGGTCAGGATCAGGACCCTGACACCGGCCATCGCGTCGTCGGCCGTGATCCGGCGAGTCGCCTCGATCCCGTCCATGTCCGGCATGCGGATGTCCATGAGCACGACGTCGGCGCGCTCGCTCCGGGTTCGCCGCACCGCCTCCGCACCGGTCGACGCCTCCGCCACCACCTCGATGTCGGGCGTCGAGTCGAGAAGGAGTCGGAACGTCGCGCGCAGAAGGGCCTGGTCGTCGGCGAGCAGGACGCGGACGGTCACGGGTCGGTCCTCCCTGCGGTCGGCGCGGGCCCGTCGGCGGCCCGGCCGTCGGGCTCGTCGTCCGCCCCGTCGGCAGCCCGGCCGTCGGGCTCGTCGTCGGGTCCGGGCCCAGGCTCCGCGGGGAGCGTCGCGCTCACCGCGAACCCGTCGCCGGTACGGGTGACCTGAAGGCTACCGCCGGCCGCGAGCGCCCTCTCGCGCATGCCGATGAGCCCGTG
>JAKBFW010000171.1 GCA_021833345.1 Pseudomonadota bacterium
GACGTGCTGTCCCGGTTCCTCGTGCGGCGCGACGAGGTCGCGGCGTCGACCCGGCTCGCGACCGACCTGATCCGCTCGGCGGCTGGCCGGCTCGTCTTCGACGCAGAGCCGGTGGCCGGCGGCCGGGGCGACCCGCGCGAGGACGGCGACCCCCGCGCGGTTGCCGGCGGCCACGCGGACGGCCCGGCGTCGCCGTCCTCCGTCCGCAGCGGCGTCGGCATCGTCGAGGGCTGGCGGGGCACGATCGTCCACCGGGTCGAGGTGGACGCCGGCGGCCGGCTCACGCGCGTCAAGGTGGTCGACCCGTCCTGGTTCAACTGGCCCGCGCTGCCGACCGCCATGACGGACACGATCGTCCCGGACTTCCCGGTGTCGAACAAGAGCTTCAACCTCTCGTACGCGGGCAACGACCTGTGACGACGTGACCTTCCGGTCTGGACCACGGACGGTGGGGTCGGGCGTCCGCCCCGGCTACGCTCGACGGATGCTGGGCACCGCGCACGCGCGACGTCTCGTCCGCCGGATCCTCGGCGACACGCCGGCGATCGAGGTAGGCCTCCGCGCGACCGACACCGGACTCGACGAGGCGGTCGTCCAGGGCGCCCTCGAGCTCGCGCTGCGGATCGGCGAGGCGATGCTGTCCCTCGGGGCCGGCGCCGCCGACGTCACCGCGGCGATCCATCGGATCGTCCGCGCGTACGGGCTGCGCGGCTGCCAGGTCGACGTGACCTTCACGTCGATCACGGTCTCCTACGCGCGCGGCGGCGGGATCCTGCCGACCACCCTGATGCGGGTCGTCCGGACGCGCACCGCGGACTACGGTCGGCTCGCGCGCGTCCTGCGCCTCGGCCGTGACGCAGGGGCCGAGCACGTCCCGGCCGAGCAGGTCGCCGCGGTGATCGAAGAGCACCATGCCGCCCTCGATGCGATCGTGCACGCCCGTCATCCCTACCCGCGCTGGTTCGTGACGGTGATGCTCGCGGTGCTCGCGGCCGCCGTCGCGGTGCTGTTCGGCGGTGACGCCGCGGTCGCCGTCGTCGCCGGCGCGACGAGCGCGCTGATCGACCGCGTCGTGTGGGCCCTCGGCCGCTGGGGGCTGCCGCCGTTCTTCCTGCAGTCCATCGGTGCGGCCATCGCGACCCTCGTCGCGGTCGGGCTGTTCGTCGCGATCCCGCACCTGCCGGTCGAGCTCGCCGGTCTCCCGCCCTCCCTCGTCGTGGCGTCGGGGATCGTCATGCTGCTGGCGGGGTTGTCCTTGGTCGGCGCGGCGGAGGATGCGATCAGCGGCTTCCCGGTGACCGCGGGAGGCCGGACGTTCGAGGTCGTCGTCCTGACCCTGGGCATCGTCGTCGGGATCGGCGCGGTGCTCGACGTCGCGCGTCGCAGCGGGGTGCCGCTCGAGCTCGTCGACACCCCGCAGGCGTCGGTGCCGATCCTCGTCCAGGTCCTCGCGTCGGCCGTGATCGCCGGATCGTGGGGAGTGTCGTCGTACGCGAGGCCTCGTGCGGCCGTCGTCGTGTCGGTCGCAGGCGGTCTCGGCTGGCTCGTCTACGTCGTCGCCGGGGACCATGGCCTCGGTCCGGCCGTCGCGAGCGCCGTCGCGGCGCTGGTGATCGGGTTCCTGGCCGAGTGGCTCGGCCCGCGGCTGCAGGTCCCGCCCCTCGTCATCTCGGTGTGCGGGATCCTCCCGCTGCTGCCCGGCCTCGCGATCTACCGCGCGATGTTCCAGCTCGTCAACGAGCCGTCGTCGGCGGTCGGTCCCGGTGCCGCCGGGCTCGTCGGGGCGGTGATGATCGGTCTCGGTCTCGCGGCGGGCGTGACGCTCGGCGAGTTCCTCGCCGCACCGCTGCACAAGGGCACGGCCTGGCGGCGCTTCTCGTCGACCGGCTCCCGGCGGCCGCGGGTGGACGCGTGAGCGCAACCGGGAGGTGCGCCGACGGTCCGGGCGTGCGGGTCGTTCCCGTCCTCCGACCGACGCCTGCTGGGATGATCGTCGTGTGACCAGGCCCCTCCACGACGTCGACCCCCGCACGCTCCGCCGCCGCACGAGCATCAAGTGGCGCGCGTACCCGGAGGACGTGCTCCCGCTGTGGGTCGCGGAGATGGACACCACGCCGGCCCCGGCGGTCGTCGCGGCGATCATGCAGGCGCTCACGGACGGGGACACGGGGTACCCGGTGTCGAGCGCCGCGTGCGCGGAGCCGTTCTCCGTCTTCGCGGCCGAGCGGTGGAGATGGCACCACGACCCGGCCCGCACCGTCGTCGTGCCCGACGTCATGACGGGGCTCCGCGAGGTGCTCGCGCTCGTCACCGGGCCCGGCGACGCCGTGGTCGTCAACCCGCCCGTGTACCCACCCTTCTTCGGCTCGGTCGAGCACTCCGGGCGGCGTCTCGTCCCGGCCCCGCTCAGCGAGGAGGGTCGTCTGGACCTGGGCACGCTCGAGGAGGCGTTCGCGACCGCAGCGGCGGGCGGCGGCCGTCCGGCCTACCTGCTGTGCAGCCCCCACAACCCGACCGGGACGGTGCCCACCCTCGGCGAGCTCTCGGCCGTCGCGACGCTCGCGGAGCGGTACGGGGTGCGCGTCGTGGCCGACGAGATCCACGCGCCGCTCGTGCCGACCGGTGCCGTGCACGTGCCCTACCTGTCCGTCCCGGGCGCGGGGGACGCGATCGCGCTGTTCTCGGCTGCCAAGGCGTGGAACCTCGCGGGGCTGAAGGCGGCGATCGCCGTTTCCGGCCCGGCCGGGCTCGACGACCTCCGACGACTGCCCGACCTCGCCCACACCCCGGTGAGCCATCTCGCGATGATCGCGCACGCCGCCGCCTTCGCGGACGGTGGCGACTGGCTCGACGCCGTCCTGCGCGACATCGCCGCCAACCGTGCGCTGCTGGGCGAGCTGCTGTCGGAGCGGCTCCCCGACGTCGGCTACCGGCCGCCCGAGGGTACCTATCTGGCCTGGCTCGACTGCCGTCGGCTCGGGCTCGGCGACGACCCGGCGGCGGTCTTCCTGGAGCGCGGACGTGTGGCGCTGAGCTCGGGGCTGCCCTTCGGGACCGGGGGCGAGGGGCGGGTGCGGCTCAACCTCGGGACGTCCCCGGAGGTCATCACCGAGGCCGTGAACCGCATGGTCAGCGCGGTCTGAGGCGGATCGCGCGGCTGCGACCAGGGGAAGCGGGCCCAAGGTCCCCTGTCACGTTCGCGCTGCGAGGGGCACCCTGGGAACCGTGACGTCGGCAATGGTGCCGACGTCCGGCGTGGGGAGGCGCAGAGTGGCCAAGTACGTCTTTGACTTCAGCGAGGGAAACAAGGATCAGAAGGACCTCCTCGGCGGCAAGGGGGCCAACCTCGCCGAGATGACGCGACTGGGCCTCCCTGTACCTCCCGGCTTCACGATCACGACCGAGGCGTGTCGCACCTACATGACGACGGGCGTGCTCCCGCCCGAGCTCCGCGTCGAGGTGACGATGGCGATCCGCCGTCTCGAGGACTCGCTCGGTCGCTCTCTCGGCGACTTCCACGACCCGCTGCTCGTCTCGGTGCGGTCCGGGGCCAAGTTCTCGATGCCCGGCATGATGGAGACCGTCCTCAACGTCGGTCTCAACGACGCGTCGGTGCTCGGGCTGGCCAAGTTCTCGGACGACGAGCGGTTCGCGTGGGACTCGTACCGCCGGCTGATCCAGATGTTCGGCAAGACGGTGTTCGAGATCAACGGCGACCTGTTCTCGCACGCGCTCGACGAGCTGAAGCGGGCGCGCGGCGTCACCGTCGACACCGACCTGACCGCGGGGGACCTGCAGGAGCTCGTCGAGACCTTCAAGGGGATCGTCCGGACGCAGTCCGGGCGGGAGTTCCCCCAGCACCCGCGCGAGCAGCTCGACCTCGCCATCACGTCGGTCTTCGACTCGTGGAACACCGAGCGGGCACGCCTGTACCGCCGGCGCGAGCGGATCTCCGACGACCTCGGCACCGCCGTCAACATCGTGAGCATGGTGTTCGGCAACCTCGGTCCCGACTCGGGCACCGGTGTGTGCTTCACGCGCGACCCCTCCACCGGCAAGTCCGGGGACTACGGCGACTACCTGCCCAACGCGCAGGGCGAGGACGTCGTCGCGGGCATCCGCAACACGCTGAGCCTGGCCGACTTCGAGCAGCTCGACCCCGTCTCCCACGGGGAGCTGCGCCTGGCCATGCGCCGCCTCGAGACCCACTACCGCGACCTGTGCGACATCGAGTTCACGGTCGAGCGCGGCAAGCTCTGGATGCTCCAGACCCGCGTCGGCAAGCGCACCGCCGCCGCCGCGTTCCGGATCGCGACGCAGCTCGTCGACGAGCACCTCATCACCCTCGACGAGGCCCTCGAGCGGGTGACCGGCGCGCAGCTCAGCAAGCTGATGTTCCCGCAGTTCGACTCCGACGCCGACCGGACGCTGCTCGCCACCGGGATGGCCGCCTCGCCCGGCGCTGCCGTGGGGCAGGTCGTCTTCGACTCGGTCACCGCGCAGGAGTGGGCCGCGGCCGGCAAGGACGTCATCCTGGTCCGACGCGAGACGAACCCGGACGACCTCGGCGGGATGATTGCCGCCGTCGGCGTCGTGACCTCGCGCGGTGGCAAGACGTCGCACGCGGCCGTGGTCGCGCGTGGCATGGGGACCACCTGCGTCGTCGGCGCCGAGCAGCTCGAGGTCGACGCGACGGCTCGCACCGTCACGGTCGGCACGCGGGTGATCGGCGAGGGCGAGACGATCGCGATCGACGGGTCGACCGGGGAGATCTTCCTCGGCGCCGTCCCCGTCGTCCCGTCGCCCGTCGTGCAGTACCTCGAAGAGGGTCTCGACGCCGCTCTGGCCAACGTGCACGGTGCAGACGCCGAGGAGACCGCCGAGCTCGTCAAGGCCGTCGACCGGATCCTCACGCATGCGGACTCCGTCCGCCGGCTGCGGGTGCACGCCAACGCGGACACCGCCGAGGACGCGCACCGGGCGCGCGTCTGGGGTGCGCAGGGGATCGGCCTGTGCCGGACCGAGCACATGTTCCTCGGAGAGCGTCGTGTCCTGATCGAGCGCGTCATCCTGGCCAGGGACCCCGTCGAGCACCAGGCTGCTCTCGACGCGCTCCTGCCGCTCCAGCGCGCCGACTTCGTCGACATCCTCGAGCAGATGGACGGCCTGCCGACGACGATCCGGCTGATCGACCCGCCGCTGCACGAGTTCCTGCCGGACCTCACCGAGCTCTCCGTCAAGGTCGCCCTGGCAGGCG
>JAKBFW010000172.1 GCA_021833345.1 Pseudomonadota bacterium
CGCGCTCGTCGTCCAGGTCACCGAGGTCGGTCGACCCGTGAGGCGGCGGGCCATCTCGGTCGACACCGTGGTCTCGATCGGCGCGGCCGGGCGCATGGTCCACGGCACCATGCTCACGTCGAAGCTCATCACGGCGACGGGCGCCGTCCCCCACGCTGCTCGCACCTGGGCGAGCTGAGCCTCGGTCGGGGGAACGACGAACTCGACGACGTCGACGTCGCAGATCACGCGCAGGGTCGCCAGGTAGTGGAACGCGCTGCTGTGGATCCACACGACGTGCCGGACGCCGGCATGGTCGAGGGTCGTGCACGCGCTCAGCGCCTGTTCGTAGAGCCCCTTGAGCTCGACCCGGCCGGCGAGCCCGTTCCAGGTCAGGACCGGGAACACGGCGATCGCCACGGTGAGCGTGGCGACGAGCACGCCCCGCGCCGGCCTCTTCCTGATCCGCACGAGCGAGAGCACCCACGCGGACGCGATGAGGAAACCCGGGATCGTCAACGGAAGGAGCCGACGGACCGCCCAGATCTGGTCCGGCGTGATGTTGACCCGGATGAGGTAGTACGTCGAGCCGACCATCACGAACGCGGTGAACGCGCCGAGGCGCGCGTCACGGTCGGCGATCGCCCGGCGCGCCATGAGGACGAGACCCACGATCCCCAGGGCCACGACGGTCCAGCCGAAGTACCAGGCGATCCAGCTGAGGCTCAGCTCGTCGTAGCTGCGTCGCGGGTCGACCGGCAGCCCGAGACTGGCCTGAAGATGAGCCATGTCGCTCACGACGGACGAGCCTGCCTGGAGGTGCCGTTCGACGAGCCACCACGGTCGCGAGACGAGGACGGCCATCGCCAGGGCGAAGACGAGCGCAACGGCGAGGCCGATCCCGCGACGGTGACGATCGACGAGCAGGCGGAGCCGCACGAACGGGGTGCCGATCGTGGCCGTCAGCGCGATCGCCAGGGCGAGCAGCGTCAGAACGAGCAGCGACGCGACGTTCGTCTGCTGCTCGGCGAGATAGACCGGACTCTTCTCCCGCACGTCCCAGATGCCGAGCAGCGCGAGCGGGATCGCCAGCGACGCGGTCCAGAGCAGACCGGCACGCAGGGCGGCACGTGTCCTCGCGTCGACGGTCACGAACGCGACCACGCCGATCGCGGCGAACACGGCAAGGACGCCGAGGGTCCCGTCGATGCGGGAGGCCGCCGCCGTGCCGAGCAACGCTCCGGTCAGCAGGAACTGGGAGCGGCGCCGAGAGCGCAGTGCCGAGAGCGCCGCGGCGAGGCCCGCGAGGGTGAACACCATCGCCAGGGGTTCGGTGTAGCCCGCCCGCGTGAAGGCGAGGAACGGGAGCGAACCCGCCAGGGCGATCGCCGGGAGGAGGGCCCACCAGTCTCCGACGAGCCGGCGCGCGGTGGCGAACACCGTGACGATCCCGACGCCGCCGATGAGGAGGTTGCCTGCCAGGATCGCGCGGACGCCCCCGACCCACCCTTCGGCCGCCAGGAGTCCGGGGAGCATCTTGTTCCCCTGGGCGTAGAGGACGCCGTCGCGAAGGTCGAAGGCATCCATGCCGGCGTGCGCGGCGCTCACCGCGTTCATGACGTCGGCCGCGGACCCGACGGGGATCTCGGAGGCGTGATGGGTCCGCAGCCAGATCGCCTGCAGCGTGAGAAAGCCCGGGTCCCGGTTGACGACGACGTACTCGGACGCGTACCTCACGTTCACCGCGATCCACACGAGGGCGAACGCGAGAACGAGCGAGCTGGAGACGACCGCCGATCGTGTCACGTGCATGGGGTCCGGTCCGAAGCGCCAGAGCGCGGCGACGCCGACGATCGACGCCGGGACGACCACGACCGGTTCGAAGACGTTCGCGAGGATCGCGAGCAGGCACACGACCCCGAGCACCATGAGGACGACGGGGACCCGGTCGGGTAGCGAGACGACCAGTCGACGCAACCCGGGATGCCGGGAAGAGTCGGGTGCGGGAGGCGCTGCGGGTCGCGGCGAGGTGCGGACGTCCATGAGACCCCCCATCATTCCTGAGTCGTCGCGCAGGAGGTCGTTCCGTCTCGTGGGCGCGTGGTGGCGTGGTGGCAGGTCCTCGGCAGCGGCCGGGGTCGTGTCGCCGGGCTGCTGCGCAGGGTCGGCGTCGTCGTTCCCGCGCATCACTCGGGGCTCGGGACCGTGCGCGGCGGCGCGGCTCCAGGGTGTCGATGCACGTGGACCCGCTCCGCGACGACGGCGATCCCGGCAGCCCCTGCGTCGCCCAGGAGCATGAGGAACCGGCTGACCAGGGCGAGCGCGAGCGCGTTGTCACGGTCGAGCACCGGCGCCAGCGCGAGCACGAGCGCGGCCTCCCGTGCACCGGCGCCCGCGGGAAGCACGATGATCACGAAGCCGACGACCCAGGCGAGCGCATAGCCACCGGTGGCCAGGGCGAAGAGCGTGCTCGAGGTCGTACCGAGCCCTCGTGCCATGAGCCAGATCTGCGTCCCGAAGGCCAGCCACATGACGACGCACCAGGCCGCCGAGGCGCCGATCGACCTCGCCGAGAGCGGCACCTGGTCGCCGTCGCGGCGCGCGAGACGAAGGGCGACCGTGCTCGCGCGGTTGAAGACCGCGGGCACGAGCGCGACCACGCCGGCGACGGCGACGAGTCCGAGCCACCAGTAGGTCACGAGCGCCCCGGGTGCCGATGCCGCGAGGCTGACGGCCGCGACCGCGATCCCGACGACGAGCCCGATCAGCATCTGGGTGATCGCCGCGAAGCCGGCCCGTGCGCGAGGAACCCCGTACTCGTTCGAGAGCTCCGCCTGCGCGAGGATCGGCCACACGCTTCCCGGCACGTACTTGCCGAGCTGGCTCAGGAAGTACACCCGAGCGGCTGCCAGCGGCGGCAGGTGGGAACCCAGCCCGCCGAGGACCGCCCGCCACGACAGCATCGCGCTCACGAGCCCGACGCCCACGAGCCCGAGCGCACCGAGGACCGCGCGTCCGTCCAGTCGGCCGATGCTGGTCGTGATCCCGTCCCAGCTCGACGTGACGTACGCGACCGCGAAGAGCAGGACCGCCACGAGCGCGACCCATCGCAGCAGTCGGGGCCCGCGGGCCGGCCGACGCGACATCCCTGTCGGCGGAGGGTGCTGCTCGGAGACGGGCACCGCTGGATCCTAGTCGCCGCGCGGGACCCATCACGTGTCCGCGGTAGTGTCCTTCGCCGTGACCGGTGCCTTGTTCGTGACCCGTACCTTCCCGCCGTCCGTCGGTGGGATGCAGACGCTGGCCGCGGACGTCTGGGAGACGTTGCGGTCCGGGGCCGCGGTCCCGACGTACCTGGTCGCGCACCGGGGGACGGCCCGCGGGCTCCCGGTCTTCGTCGTCCGGGCGGTGGTCCGCACCCTCCAGCTGGTCGTGGCGCGCCGGGTCGACACGGTGATCACGGGTGATGTCGTGATGTACCTCGTGATGGCACCGTTGCTCCGGGTCCTGAGGGTCCGGCACGCCACGATGGCGATGGGGAAGGACGTCGTGTGGGCCCAGCCCGTGTACCGGCGGCTGGTGGCGTGGCTGCTGCCGAAGGCGCCGCGGGTGCTTGCGATCAGCGAGGCGACCGCGCAGGCCGTGGTCGCGGTCGGTGTCCCGGCGAGCCACGTGCGCGTGGTCCGGCTCGGGGTCGAGGTCCCGGGCGTGTCCGACGCGGGCCGAGCCGCATCGCGCCACGAGCTGAGGGTCCGTCTCGGTCTCGACGGCGATCCGGTGATCCTGCTGGCCCTCGGTCGTCTCGTCAGGAGGAAGGGCGTCGCGTGGTTCGTTCGCGAGGTTCTTCCGCGTCTTGACGGGGATCTCGTCTACGTCGTCGCCGGGACCGGTGAGGACGAGGCAGCGGTCCGGACCGCTGTGGTCGAGTCGGGCCAGGGCGCGAGGGTGCGGCTTCTCGGTCGGGTGAGCGACGACGAGCGCGAGATGCTCATGCGGGCCAGCGACATCTTCGTGCAGTCGAACGTCGTGGTGCCCGGAGACATGGAAGGGTTCGGGCTCGTGGCCGTCGAGGCGGCGATGCGCGGGGCGTTCGTCGTTGCCGCGGACCTCGAAGGTCTGCGTGACGCGGTTGCCGCCGGGGAGACGGGCGTGCTCGTCCCTCCGCACGACGCCGCAGCGTGGGAGCGGACGTTGTCCGGACTGATCGCCGACCCCGACGGCACACGGGCCGTGGCGCACGACTACGAGCAGGAGTGCCGGCGTCGGTACTCGCGCGAGCGGATGGGGCGCGAGCTCTGCGACGTGCTCGGTCTCGAACGAACCTCCGGGTGAGGTCCGCCCGGCGTGCGCGGTTCAGCCGACCAGACGCCAGGCGACCAGACCGAAGAGCACGCCGAGGCTGTTGGTGGCCCAGTGCATCCCGGCGCTGGCCAGCACGCTCCCGCTGCGACGGCGCAGCTCGCCGGCGACCACGCCGCCCAGTGCGGTGAACGCGACGATTCCCGCGACGACCAGCACCCCAGCGGCTGCGCCCGCGCCCCGGACGACGTCTCCGACGCCATGGTTCGCGGTCGCGACGTGGAGCGAGGGCAAGATGTGCCACAGCCCGAACAGGGCCGACGAGATCAGCAGCACCCGCCACGTCGCGGCGTGGCGGGACAGCATCCCCCAGAGCACGGACCGGAAGGCGACCTCCTCGAGCACGATCGTGCTGAGCGGGATGATCACGAACGCGGTGACGAGAGCGCTGTGCACGCCCAGGTGGTACCGCGCGTCCAGGAAGGCCGGACGCGTGAACGGGACGAGCACCCCGACGAGGTACACCACCGCGACGACGGCGACGGCACCGAGGCCCCACTGCAGTCCGGACCGGAGGCGGTCACGGTGGAGCCCGAGCTGCGACCACGTGAGTCCGCTCCAGCGGGCGAACGCGAGCAGGGCCAGTGCGGCGACCGGACCGAGCCAGGTGGCGTTGCGCAGGAAGTGCTCGGCGAGGTTCACCGTCACCAGTGCGGCGACCACGACCCCGGTCGCGACGACGGCGGGGACCCGGGCTCTGGTCGAGACGTCGCGGGCAGCGAGGGTCATCCGACGGTGATCTGGCTCTCGTGGGTACGCATGCGGCCATTCTGCCAGCCGAACGCGGACGTGACGGTGCACCGATGTGCCGGTCTTGTGTGGAGCGTGCAGGGGTTCGAGGGGTGCAGACCGGCTCGACGCCATCCGTGCGGGCGACGTCGTCCCGGGTCGATCCATCATCTGCGCAGGAATGCCGACA
>JAKBFW010000173.1 GCA_021833345.1 Pseudomonadota bacterium
GCTCTCCGCGAGCGCTACATCGGTCACGGCCAGCTCGCGGCTCTCGCGGCGACGGCCCGTGACCACGACACCCTCACCGTCGCGCTGCGGTGGGCGGTCGAGCACGGCCGCACGGCCGACGCCTTCGCGACCGGCGCCGACCTGCTGACGGTCTGGACGTTCCACGGACTGCACCTCGAGGTCCTCGCCTGGGCCCGCCTGCTGCTGGAGCGCGACGACCGGGCGGCCCGGCGCGCGACCTGGCAGCGGCTGCGTGGACCGCGCGACGCCGACGCGCCGGACCCGGACGACGCCGCCGTCATCGGCGCCCTGACGGTCGTCACGTCGGGCGCCACGCAGGACGTCCGGCTCGGTGCGCTCGGCGCGCGACTCGCGCGGTGGGCGCTCGCCGAGCCTCCTGGCACGCAGCGCCTCTCGCACCGGTCGGCGGCGATCGCGACCGTCGCCCTCGCCGTCACGTCCACCGACAGGCCCCGGCAGACGACCACGGTGGACCGTCTCGTGGCCGACGCGGATCCGTACCTGCATGCGCTCGGTCTGCTCCTCCGCGCGTTGGCTCGCGAGAACGAGGGAGACCTGACCGCCGCGGCGCAGGACGCCCGGACCGCGTACGCGTTCTTCGAGTCCGTCGGCGACTTCTGGGGCATGGGGACAGCCGCGCAGGCGCTCAGCCAATGGGAGGACGGCACCGACGCCGAGCGCTCCGACGAGTGGCTCGCCCGGGCGATCGGCCACCTCGACCGGATGGGCGCCGTGAACGACGCCCGCACCCTGCTGGTCGCGCGGGACCTGCGCCGGGCGCTCCGAGGATCACCGGAGGCGGCCGCAGCCCTCGAGGCGACGCTGCGGTCCGCGTCGTCGGCGCCGAACGAGCGGGCTCACGCGAGCATCGGCCTCGGCGTGCTCGCGTCGATCCGGGGCGACCTGGACGAGTCGGTGCGGCATGCCGAGCTCGCGGTGCGTGCGGCACGCAGCGACGCCGCGACCGTGCCCCAGGCCAGGATCGTGATCGAGGTGGGCGCCGCGGTGCTGCGGATCCGAGCCGGCGTGGACGGCGAGGGGCTTCTCGCCGTGTCCGCCCACGCGGCGCTGCCGCTGGGGGACATGCCCGTGATCGGCGCCGTGGCCCACGGCTACGCCGAGCTCGCGGCGAGCCGGGGGCTGACAGCTCGCGCGGACGAGCTGTGGGCGCTGGGCGCCCGGCTGGGCTCGAACCTCGGGCTCGTCCTCGGCCCGGCCACGGTCGTGCACCCCGCCACGAGCGCGCGGGCCGGCTCGCCGCCGGGCGAGGGTGCCGGGACCGCCCTGACACCCCCGCCGAGCCGCCTCACCGCTGCCGACGCGCTCGCTCGGCTCACGACGCTGATCGAGTCGGACTGACTCAGACCTTCCGGCGATAGGCCCGCATCGCCAGCGGCAGGAAGACCGCGACGAACCCGGCGCACCAGGCGAGCGTCCACCACACGTGGTTGCCCAACGGGTCCCCCTGGAACAGCCCGCGCATGGCCGCGACGAGATGCGTGAGCGGGTTGACGTTCACGAACCCCTGCATCCAGCCGGGCAGCGAGGACGTCGGGACGAACACGTTCGAGGCGAAGCTCAGCGGCATCACGATCAGGAACATGATCCCCTGCACGGCGCCCGACGTCCGGACCTTCATCCCGACGAACACGGACACCCAGGAGAGCGAGAGCGCGAACAGCACCGCCAGCAGGCAGGCGGCGATCGCCTGGGCCAGGTTCGTGTGGATCCGGAAGCCCATCACGTAGCCCGTCGCCAACGTGGAGACGGTCACGATGACGTACCGCGCGACGTCCCCGATCACCGCACCGATGAGCGGGGCGGACCGGGCGATCGGCAGCGACCGGAACCGGTCGAAGATGCCCTTCTCCAGGTCCGTGTTGAGGTTCACGCCGATCGCGATGGCACCCTGGGCGATCGTCTGCGCCAGGATCCCCGGCAGCAGGTACTGCAGGTACCCGCTGGTCGAGCCGGACACCGCCCCGCCGAAGATGTACACGAAGATCACCAGGAAGATGATCGGCTGCAGCGTCACGTCGATCAGGGCCTCAGGCGTGCGCCAGGTCTTGATCAGGCTGCGCTTGGCGAGCGTGAGCGAGTGCCGCACCAGGGGCAGCGGACGGCGGCTCGCGCCGTCGACCGCGCCCGGTCCGGTACCGGACGTGGGTCGAACGCGTGGCTGCGTCATGGTCGTGTCGAGGGTCATCAGGCCACCTCCGCGTGCGGGGTCGTGTCGTCGATGGCCGCGGTGCGGCCGGTGAGGAGGAAGAACACCTCGTCAAGGCTCGGCAGGTGCAGGGAGAGCTCGGTGACGCCGATGCCCGCGCTCGCGAGGCGTGCGACCGTCGCGGGGAGCACGTCCTCGCCGGCCACCGGGACCGACAGGACACCCTTGCGTGGTTGCTCGGCCGCGCCGGCCGTCGAGACGGCGCCCAGGATCGCGGCGGTCTCGTCGAGCCGGGCCGGGTCGGTCGGACGGACCTCCAGCGTCTGGCCGCCCACCACGCGCTTGAGCCCCTCGGGGGTGTCGTGCGCGATCACCCGGCCGTGGTCGATCACGGTGATCTCGTCGGCGAGCGCGTCGGCCTCGTCCAGGTACTGCGTCGTCAGCAGCACCGTCGAGCCGTCGGCCACCAGCGCCCGGATCACGTCCCACATGTCCTCGCGCTTGCTCGGGTCGAGGCCGGTGGTCGGCTCGTCGAGGAAGATCACCTCGGGACGCCCGACGAGGCTCGCAGCAAGGTCCAGCCGGCGCCGCATCCCGCCCGAGTACGTCTTCGCCGTCCGGTCCGCGGCTTCGGCCAGGTCGAACCACTCGAGCAGCTCGGCGGCCCGCCGGCGGGACTGCGCGCCGCTCATGTCCAGCAGCCGCGCGATCATCACGAGGTTCTGCCGACCGGTCAGGTCCGCGTCGACCGAGGCGTACTGGCCGGTGAGGCCGATGCTCTGCCGCACCTGCTGCGCGTGGGTGGCGACGTCGTAGCCGCAGACGCGGGCGTGCCCGGCGTCGGCCGTGAGCAGGGTGGCGAGGATGCGGACCGCGGTCGTCTTGCCGGCCCCGTTGGGGCCGAGGAGCCCGAGGACGGTTCCGCGGGCGACGGACAGGTCGACGCCTTGCAGCGCCTTCGTCCTGCCGAAGTGTCTGACGAGGCCTTCTGCCTCGATCACCAGGTCGTGTGAAGTCATGTCACCACCGTCGCGGTCGCCGCTGACGGCGGGGTGACAGGCGGCTGACACGTGCTGACACGTGCCTGCTCGTGCTGACGGCGCGCCGACCGGAGCCCGCCGGCTGCGGCGATCGGGACGGCGAGTTGCGCCGCCGTCCGCGGCCCACGGATCATGCCCGGCATGGACCCGAACCCCGTGACAGCCGCCGATCCGTACGCCTGGCTCGAGGAGGTCGAGGGCGACGACGCGCTCGCGTGGGTGCGCGCGCGCAACGACGAGGCGACGCGCGCGCTGACCGGACCGGGGTTCGACGACCTGCGCGAGGGCATCCTCGCCGTGCTCGACTCCGACGCGAAGATCCCGGCGGTCGCCAAGGCCGGCGAGCTCTACTACAACGTGTGGCGCGACGCCGCGCACGAGCGTGGGCTCTGGCGGCGGACGACGCTCGAGTCGTACCGCACCGACGACCCCGAGTGGGACGTGCTGCTCGACCTCGACGCGCTCGCCGCCGCCGAGGGGGAGAGCTGGGTGTGGCACGGCGCTCAGGTCCTGCGGCCCGACTGCCGCCGCGCGCTGGTGACGCTCTCCCGTGGCGGCGCTGACGCCGACGTGACGCGTGAGTTCGACCTGGAGACCCGGTCCTGGGTGGCCGGGGGCTTCGAACGCCCCGAGTCCAAGGGCGGCATGAGCTGGATCGGCGAGGACGCGGTGTTCGTCTACACCGACACCGGTCCCGGCTCGCTGACGACGTCCGGCTATCCGCGGACGGTGCGGCGCTGGCGGCGGGGCACGCCCCTGGCCGAGGCCGAGCTCGTCTACGAGGGCGAGGAGACCGACCTGTACATCTCGGCCTACCACGACCGTACGCCGGGATTCGAACGCGACCTCGTCGTCCGCTCGGTCGCGTTCTACCGCGAGCAGGTGTTCCTGCTCGGCGCCGACGACGTGCTCACCCGCCTCGACACCCCGGAGTCCGCCGACCTCGGCCTCGCGCGCGAGTGGCTCACCGTCGAGCTGCGAGACCCCTGGGAGATCGGCGGCGCCGAGCACCCCGCAGGCGCCCTGCTCGCGATCGGGCTCGACGCGTTCCTCGCCGGTGACCGGTCCTTCGACGTGCTGTTCACCCCCATGCCGACGACCTCGCTGGCCGGCGCGAGCTGGACCCGCCACCGCCTGGTGCTCAACGTCCTCGACGACGTCAAGAACCGGCTGCACGTCCTGACCCCCGGGCCGGACGGCTGGACCGACGAGCCGTTGCTCGGGGTGCCCGACGTCGGCACGGTCAGCGCCGGCGCGGTCGACGCCGACGAGTCCGACGCCCTCTGGCTCACCGTCACCGACTACCTCACCCCGTCGACGCTCGCGCTGGCGACGCTCCCCGACTCCGGACCGGCCGGCGCCGCGGACGTCGTGCCACTCAAGTCGATGCCGACCTTCTTCGACGCGAGCACGCACGTCGCCGAGCAGCGGTTCGCCCGGTCGCAGGACGGCACCCGGGTGCCGTACTTCCTCGTCCGGCCCCACGACCTCGCGTTCGACGGCACCGCCCCGACGCTGCTGTACGGCTACGGCGGGTTCGAGATCTCGCTGACCCCGGGCTACTCCGGTGGTCTCGGTCGCTCGTGGCTCGCACGTAGCGGGGTGTACGCGGTCGCCAACATCCGGGGCGGTGGCGAGTACGGTCCGCGCTGGCACCAGGACGCCCTCCGGGAGAACCGTCACCGTGCGTACGAGGACTTCGCGGCCGTCGCGCGCGACCTCGTCGCCAGCCAGGTGACCTCGCCCGCTCACCTCGGCATCCAGGGCGGCAGCAACGGCGGGCTGCTGATGGGCAACATGCTGGTCCACTACCCGGAGCTCGTCGGAGCCGTCGTCGTCCAGGTGCCGCTCCTCGACATGGCGCGGTACAGCCACCTCCTCGCGGGTGCCTCCTGGATGGCCGAGTACGGCGACCCCGACGACCCCGCGCAGTGGGAGTTCATCCGGACGTTCTCGCCGTACCACCTGGTCGACCCGG
>JAKBFW010000174.1 GCA_021833345.1 Pseudomonadota bacterium
GCGTCGGGGAGGACACGCGGTCCGGGTACCGGGGCCGCGCGCGGGACCACATCACCCCGCACCTCGGCGCCCTGCCGGTCAAGGCGCTCACGTGGCAGCGGGTGACGCTGTGGATCCGCGAGCTGCAGACCAAGGGGCTGTCGCACAAGTCGATCGCCAACATCCACGGGCTGCTCTCGGCCGCAATGAACACCGCCGTCCGCCTCGGGTACCGGGCGGACAACCCGTGCGCGGCCGTGCGACTCCCCCGCAGCCAACGCGCCGGCGACGACATGGTGGTCCTCGAACCGGAGGAGCTCGACCTCATCCTGGACAACCTGGTCGAGCACTACCGGCCGTTCATCATCACCCTCGTCGGGACCGGCATGCGCTTCGGTGAGGCGACCGCACTGCACGTCGAAGACCTCTCCCTGGACGCCCACCCGCCGACCATCCGCATCAACAAGGCCTGGAAACAGGACGGGGATCGCCAGCCGTTCATCGGAGCACCGAAGTCCGCCCGGTCACGGCGGACGATCTCGCTGTCACCCGACCTCACCGACATGCTGCGCGACCTCACGGCGGCCAAGCGCGGGACGGATCTGGTCTTCGTCAACCTCGCGGGGCGCCCGATCCGCAACAACACCTTCTGGGCGACCAACTGGACCCCGGCGATCATCCGGGCGCAGAACCCCGTCGACGAGAACGGTGAACCCGACCTCGACGCAAGGCGCCTGACGAAGCGGCCGCGGATCCACGACCTACGCCACACCCACGCCAGCTGGATGCTCGCCGAGGGGATGGACATGTTCACCCTGTCCCGGCGGCTGGGGCACGAGACCTACGCCACGACAGACTCGCGGTACAGCCACCTGATGCCCGCACAGCAACTCAATGCTGCCGAGGTCGCAGCGGCGGCGATGGGGCGCCTGCGCAGGCGCCCGGGACCACGTAAGGATGCTCAGACGCCGTCCGTGCATTGATTGTCGAGGATCTCGGTGGACGTCGTACCTCGGTCCACCTCGCTCGGCGCACAGCTCCTGGTCAGTCAGTCGCGAGAGAGGTCGAGGTATGCCGTGAGCTTGGCCTCGTCGCGGCCGAGCTCCTTCACGTCGAACCCGAGCGCCGTGGATGCGTCGGACGCGGTCAACGAGGAGAAGTGATCGCCTGAGGTGACCGACACCTTGTCAAGGTTGGCGACCAAACCCAGCATGAGTGTCGAACTGGCGCTGAAGTCGACAGCGTCGAACGGCTTGTCGAGATGAGTGAAGGCCACGGTCATGGCGTACGGCGACTGCTGCGTCTGGAGGGAGAGGCTGTACGTGCCCGCAGGCCCGAATCCTGCTTGGTCCGCCAGCTGGGCCACGCGCGAGTTGTCACCGACGAAGTCGGTGCGAGCCGACCACAGGGACGTGGCCCTGTTCGGTGGGTCCGACTGCGCTGAACCCGGGGTGGCACACCCGCCCAGCGTCACGGCGATGACAAGCACACCAGCGGCCACTCGAGCTCTCACCACACGCCCCCCGTCGACGCCCCGCGTCCGTTCAGGGTATCCGCGAACCTTTGGCAAGGAGTCCCGGAAGTGATGCGACATCGTCACCGAGTTCCGGACGTCGATCGGGCGTGTGCAGATCGGTGACGGTGACGCCGCTGTCTGCCAGACCCGGGCGAGCGCAGTCACCCCGACAGGAGCCACGGCCGGGCGCTCCGAGCCGGGTCGAGCTCGGGGGGACAGGAGAGCTCCGACCGTGTCCGCTAGTCGCCGCCGATCAAGGCCCGCAGCGGGGCGACCGGGACGACACCCTCTGCCTTCGCCGTCAGGTCGGGGTCCACCGTGACCAGTGCGTCGGCCTGCAGCCGGGTGATCGCGAGGTACTCCGCGTCGCGGAGCGTGTCCCAGCCGCGCTCGCGGGCGATCCGCCACGCTGTGCCACGTGAGACTCGATCACCCAGCAGCCGGATCTTCAGCTCGGTGATCCGCACGTGGGTCTCCAGGGCGGCCGTGTCGGTTCGCCTGCCGTCGGTGACGTCGTGCAGCAGCAGCTGCAGTCCTTCTGAGCGGATCGAGCTCGGAGCGACGAGCTGCACGCTCGGGTCGATGCGCAGCTCGTGGTCGACGAGGTGCACCAGCGTGGGGGCGTCGATGACGTAGCGCGTCATCGACGCAGCGTAGGCGGCTGACGGTGCCCTAGGGTCGGGGCGTGCCGACCTTCCTCGCGTCTGATGGGGCTTCGCTGCACTACGACGTGCTCGGCGACGAGCGCGTTCGCGGGTGCCCGGTCATCGTGTTGGCAGGTGGCGCGGCTCGCGATCCCGCGTATCTCGGGGACCTCGCCGGTCTCGCCGGTTCCTTCCCCCTGGTGGTGCCTCACCTGCGGGGCGTCGGGCGCTCTCCGGCGCCGGGCCGCGTCGAGGACGGTTCTTCCTGGCGCCAGGCGGAGGACGTCGAGGCGCTGCGCGTGCACCTGGGTGCTGAGCGTGTCGTGGTCGTCGGTCACTCCGCCGGCACGCGGCTGGCGATCGCCTTCGCCACCCAGTTCCCGCACGCACTGGCCGGCCTGGTGCTGGTCACACCACCTGCCGGGTACCTGGTCGACGAGCCCTCCGACGCCGGTGCGCTCATCGACGCACGCCGTGGCGAGCCGGCCTTCGACGCCGCCGTCGCCGCACTGGAGGGGGCTCCGGACCTCGCGGGTGGCGATGACGCCTTCAACGCCTGGCAGCAGACGTCGGCGCCGGCCACCTACGCGTCGTGGGGACCGGTGGAGCAGGAGCATGCAGGCATCGGGCGCTGGCACCTCGACGCCGCGCGCGCGTTCTTCACCGTCGAGCCCCCGCACGACCTCCCGGAGCGAGTTCGGGCTGTGAGCGCGCCCGTGCTCGTCGTGGCCGGGGCCGGAGACTGCCTGACGGGGGTGGCGCCGGTCAGGGCGCTGGCGGGACTCTTCTCGACCGGTCAGATCGTTGTCCTTGAGCGCTGCGGCCACTATCCGTGGGTCGAGCAGCCGGAGGCCTTCCGCGCGGCCGTCGATCCCTTCCTCGCTGCCTGTGTCGCTGATCCAGCCGGAACCGCTGCCGACCGGCAGTAGACCGCACTGAGTGGTTCTCCGTCGGACACGGACGCGCCCTCTTCTCCCAGACAGGACCGCCCCGGCTCCTGCTCTCGCTCTTGTCCTTCTTGGCACCACCAGGGCTGCGGTCGTCGCCGCAGACCGCCACAGGAGCCCCGCGCGCGACCGACCCATCGGCGACACCGTCCATGGCGCGTCGCCGGTGCTCCCCTCTTCGTCCCTCTTCGCCGGGCTCGGGCCTACGCTCGTCATCGTCGGTGACTTGGGGTCAGCCGGCTCATCAGGGGGCTCTCATGACTGCACCGGTTGCACCCGTTCGCCGCTCCCGTCGCACCGCCCATGCCTGGCATGACCTGTCGACGGGGGCTCGGGCCGTCGTCGCCGCCGTGCTCGCCTTCGTCGTGCTCGTCGCCGGCCTCTTCACCTGGCGGGCCGACACTGGAGGCTCTGCGGCGCTCGGAGCCCTCGCTTGGGTGATGTTCGTGGCAGGCGTCGTGGCGCCGCTCGCGGCGCTGGTGCTCGGCGCGATCGCCGTACGCACGGGCTCAGGCCGCTCACTCGGCGCAGTCGCCCTGGTCGTGGCGCTTGTCGTGCTCGTCCTGGTGGGTGTCTCGACGATGGGATGGGCGGCCTGAGCCTCTGAAGCACACCGGTCTTGAGGCACGCCAACGCCGGGGGGTCTCGGCGGGGAGCGTCCACTGCCCGCGGTGTCCCCAGCCTGATGCTCGTCACCCCGCGCCGCTGGGGGCGCAGCGACGCTGCAACCATGACGACTCGATCACGCCTCTACCGCATCCGCTCCCCCGAGTTTCCCCACGTGTATCGGTGGCGCATGGTGGAAACACGACGTCGGCTCGCTGTGAGCCGGCCGACCCGCCCCAGGAGGAACCGATGGAATTCCAGCGCACCGCACAGTTGAACGTGCCCTTCGCCGAGGCGGTGACCCGGACCCGCGAGGCGCTCGGCGCGCACGGCTTCGGCATCCTCACCGAGATCGACATGCAGGCGACGCTCCTGGCCAAGCGCGGCACCCAGATCGAGCCGTACATCATCCTCGGAGCGTGCAACCCGGCCCTGGCCGAGGGTGCGCTCGCCGCCGACCCTCGGATCGGCGTGCTGCTGCCGTGCAGCGTCGTGGTGCGGGCGACCGGGCCCGACCAGAGCGAGGTCCACGTCTTCGACCCCGATCTCCTCCCCGTCGTCACCGGCAACGAGGCGCTGGCCGAATACGCCGACGATGCCGGAGCCCGGCTCGCGGAGGCGCTCCACGACCTCAGGTCGTAACCCCTACCGGGCAGGCGTCCGGACCGGTCCGGACGTCGAGCCACGTCCCTGCCTGAACCCGAAGCGCACCAGATCCGGTCAACGCCACGTCGCCGCACCGACATCGCCGACCGCGTCGGCGACTACGGCATCTGGCAGTACGCGTCAGCGGTGCGAACCTCGCTCTGCACGACGGCCACCGTGCCGTTCGCTGGGCAGGGGCTCTTGCCTTCGCCGTACTGCGGGCTCGTGCCGGTCACGGTGTACGTCCCCGGGGCCAGCTGCATCGTGTAGCGGCCGTCGGCACCGACCGTGGCCGTGTGACGCCCGTCAGGGCCAGTCGCGACGACCGTCCCCTCAACGGCACGCGGCGCCCCAGGCGCCGGCCCGCCGACCATGTAGAGGTGCCCCGACAACGTCCCGGGACCCGATGGACCACCACAGCCCGCGAGCAGCACCAGGCCGATGAACGACACGCCAAGACGGCGCACGGTCGCGCCCCGGGTCTCCCCCATGACGTTCATGGTGAGCGGACGCACGGAGCGTCGCAACTATTCGCTGGAGCGCTCCTACACCCGCCGCCTCGACAGCGGCATGGCCGGGCGAGCGTAGCCACCCCGAACGCGGCAGATCCGGGCGGGCGTCCCCGCCCGGGTCGCGGCCGAGGCGGACGTCGCGGTCGGGAGCGCCGACGCGCGATCCGGGTGCCGATCTCGGTCACTACGGCAGGAGGTCGAGGTACTGCTTGCGAGCCGGCATCGCGTGGATGACCATCTCGTCGCCGCTCTCG
>JAKBFW010000025.1 GCA_021833345.1 Pseudomonadota bacterium
CAGCGCCCGCGTGGCGACCCCGCCGCCTTCACCGGCCTCGACCGCGGGATCTCCTTCCGATGCGGCAGGAGCCCGGGTGCGTCAGGTGCGGACCACGAGCACCGGGCACGGTGCATGGATGATGACGGTGTGGCTGACCGACCCGAGCAGCATCCGGGCGACCCCGTGCCGTCCTCGGCTTCCCACGACCAGGAGTCGGGCGTCGTGCGCCGCGTGCAGAAGCGCCCGCGCAGGTTGGTCGTGCACCAGGGTGCGGTTGAGGACGAGATCGGGGTAGCGCTCGCCGAGCCCGGCGAGCGACTCGGCCAGCACGACCCGTTCGGCTTGCTCGATCCGCTCGTCGTAGGAGCCAGGGAGAACGGTCACCGACGCGTAGGGCATGGGTGCGTGCCAGGCATGCACGACGGTGAGCTCGTGACCGAGCCGGTCGGCCTCGGCCGCCGCCTCAGCGACCGCCGCGACCGAGTCGGGCGAGCCGTCTGCTCCCACCACCACACCCGCTCCGCGATGCCCGTGACCCTGGGGCACCACGAGAACCGGACAGTGCGAGCCGGCGACGATCTGATAGCTGAGCGACCCGGCGAAGACCTCCTCCATCGTGCCGAGAGGGTGCGACCCCACGACGACGAGTGCCGCGTGCTCTGATGCCTCGGTCACCGCTCGACCCGGAGTGTGCCGGGACAGCGTCCCGCGCACGGTGAGCCCGGGCGCGACCGTGAGCGCACGGTCGATCTCGTCCCGCAGGAGGGACTCGGCGTCGTGGTTGGTCGCGTCGTCGTACTGGTCGTCCGGCAGTCCTGTCGCGTGGACGACCTCCAGCTCGTCGCGTCGGGCCGAGGCCGCCTCGGCCGCCCAGATCAGCGCGTCGCGGCTCGAGTCGGTTCCCTCGACCCCGACGACAACGGTGCGTGTCATGACCTCGTCCTCTCCGTGCGGCGTTTCGGGACCGTCTCCGCCCGGAGCGCGCCGCGATCGGCGGTCACCTCGGTGAACACTGGGCAGAGGTGCTGTGCCTGCCACTGTCCACCGAGAATCGTTCGCAGGCCAGCGGAGGTCAACGGTCGCCGCGGGCACGGCACCCGGCTCGATCCGGAGCGCGGGGGATCCCGTCTCCGGAGCACTCCGCGGCCACCTTGCCCCGCCTTCACCCGTCGGGGCGAGGTGGAGGAGCCCCGCCCCCAAGACCCGTGCAGATACCACGGGCCTCTCGCGCATTATCAGATCCGGTGCCAAGATGCAAGAAGGCATCGGGTGAAATCGGCAACGGAGGGAATGGAAGTGGCAGCAGTGCGCAGGTCCGTCGCGCTCACGGGTGCGGCGCTGTCGTTGGGGTTGGTGTTGACGGCGTGCAGCTCGACTCCGTCCGCGCCGACCTCGTCGTCGGGTGGTTCGGGGGCGTCCACGGCGCCGTCGGCCGCACCGCAGGTGGATGCGGCGGCTTTCACGTCCGACTTCTCGGTGATGAAGCAGCTGGCGGGGTTGGCGTCGCAGGGCAAGGGGATGGTGGGGGTGCTGTTGCCGGACACGACGACCTCGACGCGGTACGTGCAGTATGACGCGCCGTATCTGACGAAGGCGTTCGAGGCGGCGGGGCTGTCGTCGAGCCAGTTCAAGATCGACAACGCGAACGGCAGTGCCTCGACGATGCAGACGCAGGCGGAGGCGGACATCAACGCGGGTGCCTCGGTGCTGTTGGTGGATCCGTTGGATGCGGGTAGTGGTGCGGCGATCGAGGCGAAGGCGGAGGCGGCGGGGGTCAAGGTCATCGATTACGACCGGTTGGTGACCGGTGGTCCGGCGGATCGGTACTACGTGAGCTTCGACAACGTGGCGGTCGGCAAGCTGATCGGTACCGGTGAGGTGCAGTGCTTGACGGACTGGAAGGTGGCCAAGCCGAACATCCTGATCATGGATGGGGATCCGACGGACAACAACGCGAAGCTGTTCGCCCAGGGCTACAACGGTGTGCTGCAGCCGTCGTTCGACAGCGGGGCGTACGTGAAGGTGGGTGAGCCGGCCGGGACGTGGACGCCGTCGGTGGCGGCCACGACGTTCGAGCAGCAGTACACGGCGCATCCGAACATCAATGCGGTGGTGACGCCGAACGATGACAACGCGAATGCGGTGATCGCGGTGTTGAAGAAGGACAACATCCCGGCCAAGACGTTCCCGACGACCGGTCAGGATGCGTCGTTGCCGGGTCTGCAGAACATTCTGACGGGGTATCAGTGCGGGACGGTGTACAAGCCGATCTACCTGGAGGCTCAGGCGGCGGCGGCGTTGGCGTTGTACCTGCGGGCGGGTCAGACCCCGCCGTCCACGTTGGTGAACTCCACGACGACCGACTCGGTGATCGGTAAGGACATCAAGTCGGTGTACACCACGCCGATCTGGGTCACCTCGGCGAACATGGGTGCCACGGTCGTCAAGGACGGCGCGGTCACGGTCTCCGAGCTGTGCGCCGGGAACGTCGCCGCGGCCTGCACCGCCGCAGGCATCAGCTAGCGAGGTCGGTCGCCAGACGCGGGTGGTGGCTGGGCTCTGGCGCAGCCACCACCCGGGACCATCGGGAGGAAGCCACGAACGCCGTGACGAGTGAGCAGCCGGGCGCGGTCCCCGATCACCCGGGCCCCGACGAGGAGCCGCCCCTCCTCCGTCTGAGGGGGGTGAGCAAGCACTTCGGCCCGGTGCGCGCGCTCACCGGGGTCGACCTGGACATCCCGGCCGGCAAGGTGACCGCGTTGGCGGGGGACAACGGGGCGGGCAAGTCCGTCCTGATCAAGTGCATCTCGGGGATCCATGCGCCGGACAGCGGGCAGATGTGGTGGGAGGGTGCCCCGGTGCACGTGCGTACGCCCTCGGAGGCGGCGGCGTTGGGCATCCAGACCGTGTACCAGGACCTGGCGTTGTGCGACAACCTGGACATCGTCCAGAACATGTTCCTGGGGCGGGAGCGGTTGCGCCGCACGGGTCTGGACGAGGTGTCGATGGAGAACGCCGCGCGCGAGACCCTGACGAGCCTGGCGGTCACGACGGTGCGCTCGGTTCGTCAGCGCGTGGCGTCGCTCTCCGGTGGGCAACGCCAGTCCGTGGCGATCGCCAAGGCCGTGCTGTGGAACTCCAAGCTGGTGATCATGGACGAGCCCACCGCGGCCCTCGGGGTCGCCCAGACGACCATGGTGCTGGACCTCGTGCGGCGCCTGGCGGACCGGGGTCATGCCGTGATGATCGTGTCGCACAACCTGAACGACGTGTTCCAGGTCGCCGACCGGATCGCCGTGCTGCACCTGGGGCGGATGGTGGACGTGCGTCCCACCGCCGACAGCGACCGGCAGATCGTGGTGGACCTGATGACCACCGGCGAGTCGACGCGGGTCGTGCGCGAACCAGGAAGACCGGTGTAGGAGATGTCCAGGATCGAAGGACCGGCGTCGACGCCTCCCACGGAGCGACCGGACGAGGTCGACGTCCCACCGGAACCGCGGGTCCCGGTGGACACGGTGGGTGGGTATCTGCGTGCGTCGGTGGTGCGGATCCGGGGTGGTGAGACGGGTGTGCTGCCGGTGGTGGGTGGCCTGGTGCTGGTCTCGGTGCTGTTCCAGTCGTTGAACAGTCACTTCCTGACGTCGGGGAACCTCGTGAACCTGTTGGTTCAGGCGGCGGTGTTCAGCCTGTTGGCGATGGGGGAGGTGTTCGCGCTTCTGCTGGGGGAGATCGACCTGTCGATCGGGTTCGTCGCCGGGCTCAGCGCGGTGGTGATGTCCGAGCTGGCCCGTCCGACGGTCGGGTGGCCGTGGTGGGCGGCGATCGGTGCGGCGTTGGTCGTCAGTGCGCTCATCGGCCTGGTGCAGGGCACGTTGATCACCCGGATCGGGTTGCCGTCGTTCGTCGTGACGTTGGCGGGGTTGTTGTTCTGGCAGGGCGTGATGCTGTGGATCCTGGGCAGCGGCGGGTCGATCCTGATCCAGGACAACACGATCAACGACCTCGCCTCCGGGGTGTTGACCAAGGCCGCCGGGTGGGTGGTGATGCTGGTCGTGGTGGCCGCGTTCGCGGTGCTGACCTGGCGCCGGGACGCCCACCGGCGAGACTCGGGTCTGGTGGCACCGCCCCCGGGGTTGACGGTCGCCAAGATCGGCGGTGGTCTCCTCGGAGGTGTGGCGCTGGTGCTGCTGACCAACGCCGACCGGGGGATCCTGGTCCCGGTCTACGGGATGCCGTGGGTGGTGCTGCTCGTCTTCGCGGTCCTGGCCGTGTGGACGTACGTGCTCGGTCGGCGCCGGTTCGGCCTGTACGTTTACGCGATCGGCGGCAACGCCGAAGCCGCCCGACGCGCCGGGATCCACCTGCCCCGGGTGCGCACGCTGGCGTTCATGTGCGCCTCGCTGACCGCCGGGGTCGGCGGGGTCGTCTACGCCTCACGCCTGCGCTCGATCTCCACCGCCCTGGACGGCGGGACCCTGGTGCTGTACTCCGTCGCCGCCGCCGTGATCGGTGGAACGAGCCTGTTCGGCGGGCGCGGCAAGGCCCTGCACGGGGTCCTGGGCGGGATCGTGATCGCCGCGATCGACAACGGCATGGGCCTGCTCGGCTTCTCCGCCGCCGCCAAGTACGTCGTGACCGCCCTCGTCCTGCTCATCGCCGTCACCATCGACGCCATCGCCCGCCGCAACCGACCCGACCGAACCTGACCTCGCGCCCAGGGTCCGGGGCGGCCACGCACGAGGCCCCTCCCGCTCGCGGGCCGCCCGAGCGGGTGCACGCCCGTCCGGCCCGGGACGGCTACGCGGATTCGCGCCACACGATCGGGGTGTCGAGGAGGATCCCGCTCAGATCGGGCTTCTCGCCCTGCAGCTGGCTCAGGACGAGTTCGGCCGCGCGTTCGCCGAGACCGGAGGCTGGTTGGTGCACGGTGGACAGCGGCGGATGGCAGCGCAACGCCCACGAGCTGTCGTCGAACCCGACCACGCCGACGTCGGTCGGGACGACCCGACCGGCCTCACGCAACGCTTCGAGGGCTCCGGCGGCGACGGCGTCGGAGGCCGCGAAGACGCCGTCGATCCCGGGATCACGATCCAAGAGGGCGCGCATGCCGACGACGCCGGCCGAGTACTCGTACAGGGGGACCTCTTCTACGAGATTCGGGTCGAACTTCTCGCCGAGCGCGGCGCGGAAGCCGGCGAGCCGATCCGCACCAGAGTCGCGATCGAGGGCCGCCGCAATCATCGCGATGCGCCGGCGACCCGTGGCCATGAGTCTCTCGGTGATGGCCTTCGCGGAGGAGATGTTGTCGATTCCGACGAAGGGGAGTCGACGAAGATCGGGGGGATGGCCGACGAACGTCGTCGGGAGCGCAAGCTGTGACACGACCCGTGTGATGGGGTCGTGAGCGCGCGCGGAGACGATGATCGCGCCGTCCATGAAGCCGCCGCTGAGGTAGCGCGCGACCCGTGTCGTGTCGCGCTCCGAGTCGATGATCAGGCAGACGAGCTGATAGTCGGACTGCGAGAGGATCTCGTTGGCGCCCAGCATGATCGATCCGATGTTGGGGTCCTCGAGGAAGAGCGCATGGGGCTCGTGGACGATGAACCCGACGGCCCGGGACTGCTGCATCACGAGGTTGCGCGCGGCGGTGTTCGGGACGTAGCCGACCTCGGCGATGGCCGCTTCGATCGCGTCACGCGCGTCGACCGACACGTAGCCGCCGTTCAGGACGCGACTGACGGTGCCGCGCGACACGCCTGCCTGGTGGGCGACGTCGAGCATGGTGGCCCGCCTGTGCGGCGGGCGGGGGCGTGGCACGGGGTCACTGTAGCGCCGGGAGCCCGTTGACAAGGGATGCGGACGTGCTTAGTGTGTGCACGTTCACACATTCTCATTGTCGAGATCGTGCTCCCCAATGTGTGCACGTGCACACACGTGCTTCCCGGGGGATCGACTCGTCACTGCACGAGGGACAGGGAGCACATGGACTCGCCGGCGGCACGCACACACGGGAGGCCCGCGATCACCCTGAGCGGGATCGCGTACGGCTGCGACTACAACCCCGAGCAGTGGGGTCCCGAGACCTGGCGCGAGGACGTCGAGCTCATGAACGAGGCCGGCGTCGACCTTGTCGCGATCAACATCTTCGGGTGGTCGCAGATCGAGCCTCGTCCCGGTGAGTACGACTGGTCGGACCTCGATGCGGTGATCGAGCTCGTGCACTCCCATGGCATCCGCGTGAACCTCGGCACCGGCACGTCGTCCCCGCCACCCTGGCTGACCGCCCTGCACCCCGAGATCCTGCCCACGACGGCGGACGGGACCACCCGCTTCCCGGGAGGCAGGCAGGCCTGGTGCCCCAGCTCGTCCGTGTTCCGGCAGCACGCCGTGGCCCTGGTCGAGAAGGTGGCCGAGCGGTACGGCAGCCACCCCGCCGTCGCGCTCTGGCACGTGTCCAACGAGCTCGGTTGCCACAACGCGTTGTGCTACTGCGACGAGTCGGCCGCAGCCTTCCGTGGCTGGCTGCAGCGCAGGTACGTCTCGATCGAGGCCCTGAACGAGGCCTGGGGAACGAGCTTCTGGAGTCAGCGTTACAGCGCGTGGGACGAGATCCTGCCGCCCCGACTGACGATCTCGCTCGGCAACCCGACGCAGGCGATCGACTTCCACCGGTTCAGCTCCGAGCAGCTGTTGGACCATTACCGCAGCGAGGCAGCCGTCATTCGCCGGCACTCCACGGCGCCGATCACCACGAACTTCATGGTCACGGCGCACATCCGGAACCTCGACTACTGGTCATGGGCCGCCGAGATGGACGTCGTGGCCAACGACCACTACCTCGACCACCGTCTCAGCGACCCCGTCGCCGAGCTCTCCTTCGCGGCGGACCTCACCCGCGGGCTGGCCGGCGGCGCACCGTGGCTGCTGATGGAGCAGTCGACGGGAGCCGTCAACTGGCAGCCCTACAACATCGCCAAGGCTCCCGGGCAGATGATGCGCAACTCGTTGACCCACGTGGCGCGTGGCGCGGACGGGGTCAGCTTCTTCCAGTGGCGCGCCTCGCAGCAGGGCTCGGAGAAGTTCCATTCGGCACTGGTCCCGCACGCCGGCACCGACACCGCGACCTGGCGCGAGGTCGTCGAGCTGGGCGCGACCCTGGACCGCCTCGACGAGGTCGCCGGGACGAGGGTCGTCGCTGACGTCGCCGTCGTCTTCTCCTGGGAGTCCTGGTGGGCGGGGGACGGAGACGCCCGCCCGTCGCAGGGCGTCGAGTACCTCGACCAGGTGCACGCGGCCTATCGCGCCCTGCACGGGCTCGGGGTCACGACCGACATCGTGTCTCCGGATGCCGACCTCACCCGGTACCGCCTCGTGGTCGCCCCGTGCCTGTACATGGTCTCGGACGATCAGGCCGCCGCGATCGATGCGTTCGTCGCCGCCGGCGGGCACGCCCTGATCACCTTCTTCAGCGGGATCGTGGACCAGGACGACCGCGTCCGGCTGGGCGGATACCCCGGAGCCTTCCGGGAGCTCCTCGGCATCGTGGCGGAGGAGTTCGCGCCGCTGCTTCCCGCCCACCAGGTCACGCTCGACACCGGTGCGCACGGACGCTGGTGGACCGAGCGGATGAGAACGACGACCGCGAAGGTCATCGCGAGCTACCTCGACGGACCCGCGGCCGGGGACCCTGCGATCACCCGCAACATCTACGGAGCGGGCGTCGCCTGGTACGTGGCGACCGCCTTGGACCCCGAGGACCTGCGGGACGTGATGCGCACCGCCGTCCAGGAGGCTGGGGCCGGCGCCGACGGGCCGGAGAGCGACGGGTCGATCGAGGTCGTGCGGCGCGCAGGTGCCGGACGCAGCTACGTCTTCGTCATCAACCACTCCGAGCGCGACCTCGAGCACCGCGTCGTCGGTCACGAGCTCATCACGGGCGAGCGCGTCGTGGACCTGCTGCGGGTCCCTGCGGGCAGTGTGCGCGTCGTCAGAGAGGACACGACACCATGACGACCACCGAGATCTCGACACGAGCGGGCGCGGCCCGCGCCACCATCCGGCCACGGCGCCGCCCCCTCGCGCACAAGAAGGCGATCGCGTTCTTCGTGCTGCCGTTCGGCGTGCTGTTCGCCCTGTTCTACGCCCTGCCGGTCGGGTACGCCGTCTGGCAGTCGCTCCTCGTCGTCCAGCGCGTCGGCACGTTCGGTCCGGCCCACGACGTCTTCGGCGGGCTGAGCCAGTACTCGCAGGTGTTCGCGAACGGACCGTTCTGGACCTCGGTCGAGCGGGTCCTTCTGTTCGGAGTCGTGCAGGTGCCGATCATGCTCGGCCTCGCACTGCTCTTCGCCCTCCTGCTCGACTCGCCGCTGCTCCGGGGGAAGAAGTTCTTCCGGTTGGCGTTCTTCGTCCCGTACGCGGTGCCAGGCGTCGTCGCCGCGATCATGTGGGGCTTCCTGTACTCACCCGCCCTGTCGCCGTTCAAGGCCGTGACGGGAAGGGTGGACCTCCTCTCCGCGGACCTCGTCCTGTGGGCCATGGCCAACGTCGTGACCTGGGTCTACGTCGGGTACAACATGCTGATCATCTACTCGTCCCTGCTGGCGATCCCGACCGAGGTCTATGAGGCGGCCCGGCTCGACGGCGCCGGTCAGGTCCGCATCGCGTGGTCGGTGAAGATCCCGCTGGTGATGCCGGCGATCGTGCTCACCACGGTCTTCTCGATCATCGGGACCTTGCAGCTGCTCGCCGAGCCCCAGGTGTTCCGCTCGTTCAGCTCCGCGGTCACCAGCACGTTCACGCCGAACCTGACCGTCTACTCGACCTCGTCGGTCCCCGACTTCCACCTCGCGGCAGCGTTCTCGGTGGTGCTCGCTCTGGCGACGTTCGTCCTGTCGTTCGCGTTCCTGAAGTTCACGCAGAGGAAGGGCGTCCAGTGAGCGCCGTGCAGACCACCCGCGCATCGTCCCGCCAGGTCCGGCCTGCCGACGCCCGACGCGTCAGGGAGAGCCCGCTCTCCCGCACCGCGGCGATGCTCGTCATGGGTGTGTTCACGCTGTACTTCCTGGTCCCGATCTGGTGGCTGTTCGTGTCGGCGACGAAGGACCCCGGCCAGTTCACCAGCACCGAGCCGCTCTGGTTCGCGAAGTTCTCGCTCCTGCAGAACATCCACGACCTGCTGCACTACGACGGCGGCGTCTACCTGAGATGGATCGGCAACAGCCTCGCGTACACCGGCGGTGGGGCGCTTCTCGGAACCCTGCTTGCCGCGATGTGCGGGTATGCCCTGGCGAAGTACCGCTTCCGCGGGAGGGAGGCGCTCTTCAACGTCGTCCTCGGTGGCGTCCTGGTCCCGGCGACCGCGCTCGCCCTGCCGCTGTTCCTGATCTTCAGCCAGGCGCACCTGACCAACACGTTCTGGTCGGTGTTCCTGCCGAGCCTCGTCAGCCCGTTCGGGGTCTACCTGACGCGCATCTACGCGGCCGCAAGCGTCCCTGACGAGCTGCTCGAAGCGGCACGGCTGGACGGTTCGGGCGAGGTCCGAACCTTCTTCACCGTCTCCGTGCGGCTTATGTTCCCGGCACTGGTGACCGTCTTCCTGTTCCAGTTCGTCGCGATCTGGAACAACTTCTTCCTGCCGCTGATCATGCTCCGCGACCAGTCGATCTTCCCGGTGACGCTCGGTCTCTACTCCTGGAACACCCAGGTCAACCAGATCCCTGAGCTGCGCGGGTACGTGCTCGTCGGGGCTCTGCTGTCGATCATCCCGCTGATCGTCATCTTCCTGCTCCTCCAGCGGTTCTGGCGGAACGGGCTCGGTGCCGGCTCGGTGAAGTGATCACCCTCCACGTCGGCGCGGCAGTCGCTGCCGCGCTGCTTCCCACACAGAAGAGGACAACCATGCATCTCAGGAATCGAGCGGTCAGCGTCGCCCTGCTCTCCGCAGTCACGCTGCTGTCAGCAGCGGCTCTCGCGGGCTGCTCGTCGAGCGCGAGCACAGCCGGCGCCAGCAGCGGGACCAGCGCGGGTGCCGCGTCGTCGGCGTGCGCCCCGTCGACGGGAAAGGTCAACCTCACGTTCACGACGTGGGTGCCGGGCATCCAGGCCGTCGTCGACGTCTGGAACAAGGCGAACCCCAACATCCAGGTGACCGTCCAGACGGGTCCGAACGGCAACGGCGGGACCTACCAGAACTTCTTCAACCAGCTCAAGGCCGGCAACGCCCCCGACCTCGGCCAGATCGAGTACGACGCGCTGCCGAACTTCCGGGTCCAGGACGGCCTGACCGACCTCGGGGCCTGCTCGGAGGTGATGGCCGCGAAGAGCGACTTCGTCAACTGGACCTGGAACCAGGTCAGCTTCGGTGAGGCTGGGCACGTCTACGGCGTGCCGCAGGACGCCGGACCCATGGCGCTGTTCTACCGCAAGGACCTGTTCACCAAGAACAACATCCCCGTCCCGACGACGTGGGACGAGTACGCGGCGGACGCGGTCAAGATCCGTGCCCTCGGCGGGTACATCACCAACTTCTCCCAGAGCGACGTCAACCAGTTCGCCGGCCTCGTCTGGCAGGCGGGTGGCTCCTGGTTCTCCAACGACGGCACGAGCTGGAGCGTCAACCTGACCAGCCCGGAGTCCACCAAGGTCGCGAACTACTGGCAGGACCTCATCTCCAAGAAGCTCGTCTCGAGCGTCCCGCCGTGGACGAGCGAGTGGAACAACGCGTACAACACGGGCTCCGACTGGACCTGGGTCTCCGCGGTCTGGGGCGCCAACTCGATCTCGAGCGGCGCTCCCGACACCTCAGGCGACTGGGCCGTCGCGCCGATGCCCCAGTGGCAGGCAGGTCAGGCCGTCGCGGGCGACTGGGGTGGCTCGTCCACCGCCGTCTTCAAGGGGTCGAAGCACGTCTACGAGGCGGCGAAGTTCGCGCTGTGGCTGAACACCTCGGACGAGGCGCTCACGATGCTGAACAAGGCCGCCAACCTGTACCCCGCCACCACGGCCGGGGCAAAGCTCCCGGCGCTCGCTGCCGGCGTACCGTTCTACGGTGGCCAGGCCATCTACGACGTCTTCGCGAAGGCCTCCGGCGAGGTCTCGCCCAGCTTCACCTGGGGCCCGACCATGACACAGGTCTACGCCGACGCATCCGACGGATTCAAGGCAGCCGTCTCGGGCAAGGGCACCCTGCTCGACGCGCTCACGTCCACGCAGGCCTCGACCATCGCGACGCTCAAGTCGCAGGCGATCCCGGTCAAGGGGTGAGTACGTGATCGCTCACCTCCGTGCCGCGGGCACCAGTCTCGTGCTGGATGCCCGCGGCACGGGCGTGCCCGTGATCGTCCACTGGGGTCGTGACCTCGGGGACCTCGACCACGGGGACCTCGCCGCGCTCGCGGACTCAGCCGTCCCGGCGGTACCACCGAGCTCGATCGACGCACCGCTGCGACTGTCGGTGCTTCCCACCCAGGCCCAGGGGTGGGTCGGCCGGCCTTCGGTGGCGGGGTTCTGGTCCGGCGGAGAACCGGGCCCGGCCGACTTCCACCTCGCCGAGGTGCGCAGCACCGGCCCGCGTGACGTCTCGCTCGTCCTGGTGGAGCCCACCGGCCGCGTGTCGATCACCACCGAGCTCACCCTGTCCACCCAGGGTGTGCTGCGCGCGCGCCACACCCTCGACAACCTCACGTCGGTCGACCTGACGACGGAGGATCCGTACGGCACGGTCCTCGTCCTTGCCTCGGTGGACGTCCTGCTGCCGATACCGGCACGCGCCCAGGACATCCTGGACTTCAGCGGCTTGTGGAGCGCGGAACGTCGACCGCAGCGCACGAGCCTGGCGGCACAGGGCGCATGGACCCGTGAGACGCGACATGGGCGGCCGGGCCACGACGACCCCTACCTCATGATCGCGGGCACCCCGGGTTTCACCTTCCGGACCGGAGAGGTCTGGGCGCTTCACCTTGCGTGGAGCGGCGACAAGCGGCTGTGGGCCGAACACCAAGCGCAGGGGTACTCCCTGCTCGGGGCCGGCGAGCTGCTCGCCCCCGGGGAGATCCGTCTCGGGCCGGGTCAGCGTCACACGACTCCGTGGGTCGTGGCTGCCTGGTCGGACGAGGGCCTCGACGGGCTCTCCGCGCGCTTCCACCCGTGGATCCGGTCGTGGTCGAGGACCGCGCGCCCGCGCCCGGTGGTGCTGAACACCTGGGAAGCAGTGTATTTCGACCAGGACGAGACCACGCTGCGGCGACTCGTCGATGCCGCAGCGGCGGTCGGGGTCGAGCGGTTCGTGCTGGACGACGGATGGTTCACCGGTCGCAGCGACGACCGCCGCGCGTTGGGGGACTGGGAGGTCGACGCCGACACGTGGCCCGACGGTCTGCACCCGCTCATGGCACACGTGCACGAACGCGGCATGGACTTCGGTCTGTGGGTCGAACCCGAGATGGTCAGCCCCGACTCGCAGCTGGCCCGCGAGCACCCGGAGTGGATCCTGGGTCCGCGGTCGGCGTTGACCTGGCGCCACCAGCGCGTCCTCGACCTGAGCGTGGCAGGCGCGTTCGACCACGTGCTCTCGAGCCTCACCTCACTGCTGACGCAGTACCCGATCGCCTTCCTCAAGTGGGACCACAACCGCGACCTCCTCGACGGCTCGGCACACCGCCAGACAGCAGCGGTCTACCGCTTGATCGACGCCCTCCGCAGGGCGTTTCCGAACCTCGAGATCGAGTCGTGCGCCTCGGGTGGAGCCCGGATCGACCTCGGGATGCTCGAACGGGTGGACCGCTTCTGGACGAGCGACACCAACGACCCGCTCGAACGTCACCGGATCCACCAGTGGACCGGCATCCTCGTCCCGCCCGAGCTCCTCGGTGTCCATCTCGGCGCCGCGACCTCCCACACCACGGGTCGAACCTTCGACCTCAGCTTCCGGCTCGCGACCGCGTTCTTCGCCAATGCGGGGATCGAGTGGGACCTGACCCGGGCCACCGACGAGGAGCTGCGTGCCGTCAGGCGATGGGTCAGCGCACACAAGGATCTCCGCGGGCTTCTCCACAGCGGCACCACGGTGAACTCCGACACCAGCGACCCCGCCCTCGTGCTGCACGGCGTCGTCGCACCCGACCGGCGGTCCGCCGTGTTCGCCCTCACGGCGCTGGGACCGGCCCAACGGGCGATCCCCGCACCGGTGCGGTTCCCCGGGCTCGGGCCGTCGACGCGCTACACCGTGCGGCCGCTCGTCCTCGGCGTCCCACCTCGAACGATCCAGGACGCCGAACCCGGCTGGATCCGCCGGGGCGAGGTCACCCTGGACGGACGAGCGCTCGCCGACGTCGGGCTGCCCATGCCGCTTCTTGCACCCGGGCAAGCCGGCGTGTTCCTCATCGAGACGGCGTCCTTGCCGGATCACCACTCGTCCTCCGTGCACCTGGGCGTAGACGCGCAGATCGCGTAGCACCAGCGCCTCGAAGTGGGGACCGGCCGCCTGGCCCGCCTCAGCCACGCGCCCGACCGGCTGTCCCGCCGGGGGCTGGCGCTGCGCGGTCAGAACAGCGGCCAGGGGACCGCCGGCGCGTCGCCACGCGGGGCGGGGAAGCGACGACGCGCGAGCAGCCGGTCGCAGCGGGTGGCGAGCGCGTCGACCTCGCGGCCGGTGAGCAGGTCGCGCAGCGTGTCGCCGAGCGGGCCGTCGAGCTGGTCACGCACGCGTGCGACGCCGGCCAGCTCGTCGGCGGCGAGGTCCTCGCCGAGCCAGCCCCACAGCACCGTGCGCAGCTTGTTCTCGACATGGAACGTGAGCCCGTGGTCGACCCCGTGGCGGTGCCCGCCGGCCATGGCGAGCGCGTGGCCGCCCTTGCGGTCGGCGTTGTTGACGACCACATCGAACACCGCCATGCGCCGCAGCGGTGCGGCGTCCTCATGGATCAACGTCACGGGCCGGTCGTCCTGGTCGCTGCCGTCCAGCACGCGGCGCCATCCCGTCGGGGGCACCAAGGCGCTGGGGACGAGGTCGACCGGGTCCTGTGCCGGGTCGGGCTCCCGCCAGAGCTGCACCATGCCCGGGCCCAACGGCCCGTCGCGCAGCCAGGTGCGGGGCACGATGTCCCAGCCGACCGCCTCGGACACGTGGAAGGCGGCGACCTCGCGGTGTGCGAGCGTGCCGTCGGGGAAGTCCCGCAGCGGGCGCTCGCCGGCGACCGGCTTGTAGACGACCTGGACGTCGTCGATCCGGCCCTGGAACGTCGAGTTCGAGGCGGACGTGATGCGCGCCGTGAGCACGAGCGCACCCGCGTCGAGGCTCGCATCCGGGGTGCTCACGGCATGTCGGGTGGCGTGCAGACGTGTCCGTCGGGGTCGACCGGCCGGCCGCACTCCGGGCACGGCGGTCGTCCCGCGCGGACGACATCGCGGGTGCGCTGCGCGAAGGCGCGCGCGGTGCCGACCGGCATCCGCACGCGCAGGACCTGCGGGGCGTGCTCGAGGTCAGGCTCGTCGTCGGACTCGACGTACGGGTAGGCCTCGAGCACGATCTGCGCGGTGGACGGGTCCCAGCCGATCCCGATCGCCCCGGTACGGAACTCCTCCTCGACCGGCTGGTCCAGGGGATCGTCGTCGATGAGCTCGGCGGGCGTCTCCACGGGGATGTGCAGGGCCTGGTCGCTCTGCGTGGCGAGCCGGTCGAGGATCTCGTCGACCTTCTCGGCGAGCAGGGCGGACTGTTCCTTCTCGATGGCGACGCTCGTGATCCGCCTGCCGGCGCGTGCCTGCAGGTAGAACGTGCGCTCTCCGGGGCGCCCGACGGTGCCGACGACGATGCGGTCGGGCCAGTCGAACTCGTGGACGACGGTGGGCATGTCGACCACCCTACGAGCGATCCGGCGCGCGCGGTACGTCCCCGCCGCCGACCTCCTCGCCGCCCGCGGACTCGCTCGCACGCAGCCACGACAGGTCGCCGCAGTCGGTGTTCGTGGCGAGCACCGCGGGCCGACCGGCGCCGTACCGCACGATCGACACCGACCCGGGGCCGGCGCTGAGGCGCTGGAACAGGTCGAGGTGCATGCCGAGGGCATCGGCGAGGACCGACGTGATGATGTCGCCGTGGCTGACCGCGGCCCAGACCGCCCCCGTGCCGTGCTGAGCCTCGAACGCCGCGTCATGGCGTCGGATCGCGGCGACCGAACGGGCCTGCATGGCCGCGAGCGACTCGCCGCCCGGGAACGTGGCGGCGGACGGCTGCGTCTGCACGAGCGCCCACAGCGGTTCCTGGGCGAGCTCGGCGAGGCGCCGGCCCTGCCACAGCCCGTAGTCGCACTCGACGATGCCGCGCTCGATCGGCGTGGCCGGCTCGCCGTGCTGGTACGCGCGGATGGCCCGCGCGGTCTGCCGGCACCGTTCCAAGGGGCTCGAGACCACGCCGACGAGCGGCACCGCGGCGAGCCGCTCGGCGACGCGCGCCGCCTGACGTCGCCCGGTCGCGTCGAGCCGGACGCCGGCCGTCCGACCCGCCAGCACGCCGTCGGCGTTCGCCGTCGTGCGGCCGTGCCGGACGAGGATCACGGTTGCCATGGCCCGAGCCTAGGGGCCGGCGGCCGTGCGGCGCCGTGCCGATCTCCGCGGCCACGCACGGGGTCGGGTCGGATGCTCGGCGGCGCCGGAGGGTGTCGACGCGACGAGGCCGTGTCCCGTGGGCGCCTCGCGCTCGCGCAGCTCCGGATCGTCGGCGCCCACCGCAGCGCGACCACCGGATCTACCAGATCTCTGCGAGCACGCCGACGCCCGCGAGGACGGACGCTACCGAGCGGCCACCCGCATGCTCGAGGTCCCGGATCCCACCCGACGTGCCCTTCGTCGCCGACGGCCGGATGTCTGCAGATGCGCTCTGCGCGCGCGTCGAGGCGGGCGCACCGATCCCCGACGCCGTCATCATCGGCGGCCTCGACGACCTGCCGTGGGCGGACCTCGTCCAGCCGTCCATCACGAGCTCGCGCCAGCAGCACACGCATGGCGCGCACCGGGTCGATCGCGTCGTGCTCGCCGGCCCGCCGGGGAGGAAGTCGATCAGCGACGATCGGCCGCGTCGAGGGACCTCAGACCCACGACGACCCCGGAGCGCCGGGTGACGATGAACCTTCAACCAGCCGCGACACGAAGGGGTGTGCCATGCGCGTCTTGGTGGCTGTCGCCTCACGACACGGTGGCACGCAGGAGATCGGGTCGGTCATCGCCGACGCCCTGCGGGAGGCGGGGCATGACGTCGACGAGCGCGAACCCGCTGACGTCGCTCTGATCGACCCCTACGGGGCCGTCGTGCTCGGGTCGGCCGTGTACAACGGGCGCTGGTTGCCCGACGCGCGGGAGCTCGCCCAGCGCGCCGCCACCCCACTGTCCCGGCGCCCGGTCTGGCTGTTCTCCTCGGGTCTGGCCACCCTGCCGGCGTCGGCGTCGAACTCCCCGATCGAGATGCGGGACCTGACGGAGCGCCTCGCCGCTCGTGGGCACCGCAAGTTCGCCGGTCGCCTCGATCGCAGCGTGCTCTCCTTCGCCGAGCGGACCATCATCGCGGCGGCCCGTGGGCGTGACGGCGACTATCGCGACCTCGACGCGGTCCGCGCCTGGGGGGACGAGATCGCCGCGGAGCTCGGCCCGGTGCTCGGTCAGCCCGAGACGGGCATCGGCACGCTGGGGCGCGACGGCGGTCACATCTGATCGCTACGGACCGACGTGGGGTCGCCCGACCGGTAGCCGGCCGGCGTGGTGCGCCCCACACCGTGTCGGCAGACCCTGCCGAGTATTTACGGAGAGTGCTGTAGTAAAGTCGACGTCGAGTCGCCGCGCCGGCATCCGTCAAGGCGCATGGCGCGAGCGACGCACGGCGATCGCCGCCCGGGTCGCCATCCGCGGCTTCGTCGTCGGGCGCTCGCGTGACCGGTGAAGGGTGGGCAGCATGGCTGAACCGCGGGTCGTCGTCGTCGGGGGTGGGTACGCCGGCGCCACGATCGCGACGTCGCTGGACGCCGTGGCCGACGTGACGCTGGTCGAGCCCAAGGACAGCTTCGTGCACGCGACGGGTGCGCTGCGGGCCGCCGTCGACGTCGCCTGGGAGGACCGGGTCTTCTTCCCGTACGACCACCTGCTGGCGCGCGGTCGGGTCGTGCACGCGTACGCCCAGGCCGTCACGTCCACGCAGGTCCGGGTCTCCGCCGGCCGGGTCGTCGACGCCGACTACCTGGTGCTCGCCACCGGCACCGCCTACCCGTTCCCTGCGAAGTTCATCGAGTCGGACGTGCTGGTCGCCAAGGCGCGTCTCGTGCGGCTCCGCGAGGCCCTGCGGGGGGCCCGGTCCGTCATGATCGTCGGTGCCGGTCCGGTCGGCCTTGAGCTCGCCGGGGAGCTCTCGTCCGCGTTCCCGGCGATCGACCTGGTGATCGTCGACCAGGCCGAGGACGTGCTGACCACGGGGGACTACCTGCCCGTGCTGCGCAGCACGATCCGGTCGCAGCTCGAGGCTCGCGGGGTCTCCTTCGCGCTCGGGTCACCGCTGGGCTACCTGCCGCCGGTCGACGTGGGCGTGTTCGCGCCGTTCACCGTGCACACCCGCGCGGGGCGGCGGATCGACGCGGACCTGTGGTTCCGGTGCTACGGGAACCAGCCCGTCACGGACTACCTCGTGGGCGACCTGGCCGGTGCGCGCCTGCCCGACGGCCGGGTCGCGGTCGCGCCCACGCTGAACCTCCGGGGCTTCCCGAGCGTGTTCGCGATCGGTGACATCACCGACGTCCCGGAGTCCAAGCGCGCGTCGGCCGCGATCGCCCATGCGCACGTCGCGGCGGCGAACATCCGTGCCCTCATCGAGGGCGGCGAGCCGGTCACCGTTCACGAACCCGCCGCGGAGCTCGTCGTGCTCCCGCTCGGACCTGACGGTGGCGCCTCCCAGCTGCTCGGACCCGACGGGACCCGGCACGTCCTCGGGGCGAGCGAGACGAGCGCGATGAAGGGGGCCGACCTCTACAGCACCGCGATGGCGGAGCTCTTCGGCGCGGTCCCGCGCGCGGCCGACTGATCGCCAACCGGTTGCCGTCGAGCGTCAGGACGACCGTCGGCCGCGTCGGTGTGGGGAGGCCGCAGGCGAGGTCGAGGAGGAGGTATCGACGTGACGGACGGGTGGCCCACGGGCGCGGCCGCCTACGGAGCTGCGCCCGTTGGCCACCCACGACGGACAGTTGATACAACAGAACTTGTGTCAATGCGCCTCGCGTCGAAGAATGACGTCATGACCCACGCCGAGCTGACGGATGTCGTGTCCCCGTCGGTGACCGGTCGACGACGCGAGGTGCTCGACCGCCTGCTCGAGGCGGCGGAGCCGCTCGCGGTGGTCGACGTCGCCCGTCGCACGGGCCTGCACCTGAGCACGGCGCGGTTCCACCTTGACGGGCTCGTCGCCGACGGGCTCGCCGACCGGGCCGCAGAGGAACGCCTGACCCCCGGACGCCGCCGGATCCTCTACGTGGGGCGCCCGGCGAGCACGGGCCCGCACGCCTATGGTCTCCTGGCCGAGATGCTCGTCGGCCTGGTCGTCACCGTCGCCGCCCCCGATGCCGCCGTGGAGGCCGGACGGGACTGGGGGCGTCGGTTGGTCCGACGGTTCGCGTCGACCCCCGGCACCGACGGTGCTCTCACCTCGCTGCTCCGGATGCTCGCCGACCTGGGCTTCCGACCCGAGGAGCGGGCGGCTGACGGTCGCACCGAGCTGCTGCTGCGGCACTGCCCCTTCCGTGAGGTCGCGATGCGGCACCGCGAGGTGGTGTGCGCGCTCCATCTCGGGATCATGCAGGGCGCGCTCGCGGACCTGGACGGATCGTTCAGGCTCGACCGCCTTCAGCCGTTCGTCACCCCGACCGTGTGCCTCGCCGACCTGCGACCGACCGTCGCAGCATGAACCCCGACCCGACGAGGATGAGGAAGTACCAGCCATGACCTACGTGATCGCCGCACCGTGCGTCGACGTCAAGGACCGGGCGTGCGTCCAGGAGTGCCCGGTCGACTGCATCTACGAGGGTGAACGCACGCTCTACATCCACCCCGACGAGTGCGTCGACTGCGGGGCCTGCGAGCCGGTCTGCCCGGTCGAGGCGATCTTCTACGAGGACGACCTGCCCGACCGCTGGGCGCCGTACCTCGCGGACAACGCGGCGTTCTTCTCTGAGGTCCTGCCCGGTCGCGAGGAGCCGCTCGGCTCCCCCGGGGGTGCGGCCAGGCTCGGGACGCTCGACACCGACACGCCGTTGGTCGCCTGCCTGCCCGCCCAGGTGCAGGCATGACCGACGACGCACCGCACGGCAGCACGCCCGACCCGGCGGACGATGCGGTGCGCTGGGCCGCGATCGTGACCGCCGAGCTCGGCATCGCGAGCGAGGACCTCGAGCGGATCAGCCGGTCCGTCCTCGACATGGTGCGCGACGTCGCGCACGGGGTGAACCGGCCGTCCGCGCCGTTGACGGCGTTCCTCGTCGGGATCGCTGCCGGTCGAGCGGCGCAGGGGAGCGGCGCCGGCCTCGATGTCGAGGTCCGGTCACGGGTCGACCAGGTCGGGCGCCTCGTGCAGCGGTGGGAGACGGTGCGCGAGCGTTGAGCGCGCCGACGTCAGGTCCCGTGCACCCGGTCCCGCGCATCCGCGAGGTCCGAGGGCTCGTCCACGTCGGTCGCCTCGGTCGGGCTCAACCGGACGTGCGCGGCGCGGAGCCCTGCTGTGACCTGGCGCATCGACAGGCCGTCTGCCGGTTCCGTCAACCGGGTGCGCAACGCCCCCGCCCGGTACGCCGCGAGCAGGGGCTGGTGGCGGTCCTCCGCGTCCACGCCCCACGCGACGTCGGCGGTCGGATCGGCGGCGAGCGCGTCCACCAGCCGAGGGACCGCCCCGGCGGCGAACGGCTGGTCTCCGGCGACCACGACCACCACGTCGACATCCGGGAGGCGCCGGATCCCAGCCGCCAGCGCCGCGGCTGGCCCTCCGCCGGGCGGGTCCTCCCGGCACCACGTCACGTCGGCGCCCGAGACGCCGTCGATCCGCGGGCCCACGACCACGACAGGATGAGCGCGAAGGTCGCCGACCAGGCGGGCCACGATCGATCGGTCCCCGACCTGCAGGGCGGGCTTCGAGACGCCGCCGAGGCGTCGCGCCGTGCCACCGGCGGGGATCACGACGCCCACCGTGAGGGACCTGCGGGGCCGGCCGTCGGGCGTCCCGTGCGGCTGCGCCGCGCCCGCGGCGGGTGCTGGGTCCATGGCGCCCATCGTGGCACGGGAGCGTGCGACGGACGCGCGGCGAACGACACCGCCAGGGCGCGAGCCCGTGACGAGAGGCACCGATGAGGAGCGTCGACGCCCACCTCGTCGAGGTCCTCGACGGCGTGCTCCCCCTGCCGGCGGTGACGGTCGGCCTGGTGGACGCGCTCGGCTCGGTGCTCGCCCAGGACCTGCGCGCGCAGATCGATCTGCCGGTGTTCACCAGCTCGGCGATGGACGGGTACGCCGTTCGCCGCGCCGACCTCGAGCACGCCACCGACCTCGACCCGGTCGCCCTCCCGGTGACGGGCGACGTGGCCGCGGGCACGGTCGCCCCGGTATCGGTGCCGGGCGCGGCGGTGCGTGTGATGACGGGCGCGCCCGTGCCTGCCGGGGCGGATGCCGTCGTGCCCGTCGAGTGGACCGACGGCGGGGTGCGGACGGTGACGATCTCGCGCCGGCCCGCGCGGCTCGCCAACATCCGAGCCAGGGCGGAGGACGTGTCCCGCGGGTCGGTGGTGCTCGGTGCGGGCGCGGTCGTCGACCCGGCCGCGACCGCCCTGATCGCCGCGATCGGTGCGAGCAGCGTCACCGTGCACCGTCGGCCGCAGGTCCTGATCCTCTCCACCGGCTCCGAGCTGGTCGCCCCGGGATCGGCGCTCGGACCGGCGCAGATCTTCGATGCCAACTCGGCGATGCTCGTGGCCGCCGTGCGCCAGGTCGGCGGTGCGACCCGGCAGCTCACGGCCGTGCGCGACGACCCCGACGCGCTGGTGGAGCGGCTGCTCGGAGCGTTGGACGGCGTCGACCTGGTGCTGACGAGCGGCGGGATCAGTGTCGGCGCGCACGACGTCGTGAAGGCGGCCCTCGGCGCTCTCGGCACGGTCACGTTCGACCGGGTCGCGATGCAGCCCGGCAAGCCGCAGGGCCACGGGGTGCTCGGCCCGGAACGCATCCCGGTCCTCACCCTGCCCGGCAACCCGGTGAGCGCGTTCGTCTCCTTCCAGGTCTTCGTCCGTCCGGTGCTCCGACGGCTGCAGGGGCACCGGGATGTGACCTGCCCGACTGTTGACGCCCGCCTGCACGCGCCGCTGACCTCGCCGGACGGCCGACGGCAGTTCGTGCGCGTGGACCTCGCGAACGAGCCGGGCGGGTACGTCGCCACGCCCGTCGGCGGCGTCGGATCCCACCTCGTGGGCGCGCTGGCGCGAGCGAACGCGTTGGCGGTCGTGCCCGAGCACGTGACGCGGCTGGACGCCGGAGACGAGATCGAGGTGATGGTGTCCCATGCGCACCTGTGGTGAACGGCACGACCGGCGGGCCACGTCGGGCGGTGCACGTCCCGGTGTCGCCGGGCTCGCCGGGGCCCACCGGTCTGGGGTGTCGAGATGACGACGCCGGCGCACGGCACGCCGGACGGCGGTCCGGTGCGCGTGCCCGCCCGGCTCGTCGTCCGGGCCGAGGTGACCGAGACGGCGATCGACCCGGCCCGCCACGCGGTCGAGGTCGACCGTCCGCAGGCCGGGGCCGTCGTGACGTTCTCGGGAGTGGTGCGCGACCACGACGGCGGCCGCTCGGTGGAGCGCATCGCCTACATCGCGCACCCGGACGCGGCCGACGTGCTGTCGCGCATCGCCCAGGACGTCGCCGCCCGGACCGAGGTCGAGGCGCTCGCGGTGTCCCACCGGGTCGGCGAGCTCGGGATCGGCGAGTGCGCGCTGGCCGTCGCGGTCTCCGCCGCGCACCGCGCCGAGGCGTTCGCCGCGGCGGCGCTCCTGGTCGACGAGGTCAAGCGACTCCTGCCGGTCTGGAAGAGGCAGGTCTTCACGGACGGGACGGACGAGTGGGTCGGATGCGCGTAGCACCGGAGACACCGAGCGGCCACGGTGTCGTCGACCCGGTCCTCGTCGACCCCGTCCTCGTCGACCCCGTCCTCGTCGACACCCGCGGGCGAGCGATGCGCGACCTGCGGATCTCCGTGACCGACCGGTGCACGTTCCGCTGCGTGTACTGCATGCCGAAGGACGTCTACGGCCGGGGCCACGCGTTCCTGCCGAGGTCCGACGTCCTCTCGTTCGAGGAGATCACGCGAGTCGCCCGGGTCGCGGTGGCCCACGGGATCGAGAAGATCCGGCTCACCGGAGGAGAGCCCCTGCTGCGCAGGGACCTCCCCGTGCTGGTCGAGCAGCTGAGCGGTCTGACGACCCCGGTCGGTCACCCGGTCGACCTCGCGATGACCACGAACGGTGCGCTCCTCGCCCGGCAGGCGGCGCGCCTGCACGAGGCGGGGCTCCGTCGCGTGACCGTCTCCCTGGACTCTCTCGACGACGCGACCTTCATGGCGATGAACGACGTCGGTTTCCCGGTCGCGAAGGTCCTCCGCGGCATCGACGCGGCGCAGGAGGCCGGCCTCGGGCCCGTCAAGGTCAACATGGTCGTCAAGCGTGGGCACAACGACCAGGACGTCGTCCCGATGGCACGCCACTTCGCCGGGACGGGTGTCGTGCTGCGGTTCATCGAGTACATGGACGTCGGCACCACCAACGGCTGGCGCCTGGAGCACGTCGTCCCGTCGGCCGAGGTGGTCGCGCGGATCGACGCCGTGATGCCGCTCGAGCCCGTCCCGCCGCAGTACCCGGGGGAGACCTCCAGGCGGTGGCGCTACCGGGACGGTGGTGGCGAGATCGGCGTGATCTCCTCGGTGACCCAGGCCTTCTGCCACGCGTGCACGCGGGCCCGGATCTCCACTGACGGCACGCTCGTCACCTGCCTGTTCGCCACCGGCGGCCACGACCTGCGCGGACTGATCCGCGGTGGGGCCTCCGACGAGGAGCTCGCGGACGCGATGAGTGCGATCTGGCGCGGCCGTACCGACCGGTACTCCGAGGCGCGCGGCGCGGCAGATCAGCTCGGCGCACCCGGCCACCGGATCGAGATGTCCTACATCGGCGGGTAGCCGGTCGGCGCGCGCGAGGCGCGAGGCGTCGGACCGGTGGGCCGCACGCCTGCCCTCGTCACCCGGTCGCGATCCGCGCCGCGGCCTCGGCGTACCGATCGAGGACGATCTCGACAAGGAGCGGGTCCGGCGCCAGGGGCTCCGTGACGGCATCCGCCCCGGACTCACGGAGCCGGTCGTGGAAGAACCCGGGTGCGAGCAGGTAGGACGCCACGACGACGCGCGCGGCACCCGCCCGGCGGGCCTCGCCCACCGCGTCCCGGACCCGTGGCACCGCGGCGGATCCGTACCCGGCCGTCACCGGACCCATCGGCCAGGCCGCGCGCAGTCCCTCGACGACTCGCGCGACCGCCACGGCCGCGCGCGGGTCGGTCGACCCCGCCGCCGCGCACACGATCGCGTCCCCCGGGCGCGCGCCCACGGCCTCGAGCCGGTCGACGAGGATCCGGACGAGCCGATGGTCAGGTCCGAGGGTGGCCGCGCTCGTCGCGCGCCGACCC
>JAKBFW010000026.1:0-11017 GCA_021833345.1 Pseudomonadota bacterium
TCAGTGCCGGTCAGGGCCGGTCAGGTCGGGGGAGCGTAGGTCAGGTCAGGTCAGCGTCGGCCGCACGGGCTCGGCGTCCGCTGGGGCGACCGTACGCCGACGCGCCGTGGCCGACATCGGCACCCGCTCCCGTGCGGGCCTGCGCGACGACTCCCGTGGCGATCAGGGCCTGCCCCCCGACGTAGGCGAGCATCACCCAGAACCCGTGCTGCGGGAGCGCGTACCAGGTGGTGAACGCGTGCAGCGCGATCAACGAGTCGGAGACCAGGAAGATCGCGCCCCCGAGGGCGACGCGTCCGCTCACCCCGGTCGCGAGCGCTGCCATCGAGACCAGGCACGCGCCGTAGACGACGGTGGGGACGAGGAGCGACCCTGTGCCCGGCGCGCACGCAGCGACGAGGGTGACGAGCGCCACGCCGTACGCGATCGCGCCGACCCGTCGCGTGCGGAGCCCTCCGGGCGCGGCAGCCCGCCGCGACGCGAGCACCGAACGGGATCGGAAGGGCCAGAACGCGGCGATGTAGCAGACCTGCGCGCACAGGAAGAACCCGACCATCACGAGGAAGCTCGAGCTCGACGGGACGAGGTCGGGGGCTGTGTCACCGAGCCAGGACGCCGCCAGGGCCGCGAGGGTGAGTCCGACGAGCCGGCCCCGGGGTCGGGAGGAGGTCGCAGCGAGGACCCAGGCTGCGAGGAGCGGCATCAGGAACCACTGGGTGACCTCCGCGAGCCGGGTCGCGGATGTCAGCTGGGCGCCGAGGTGCACGGCCGACGTCACGACGAGCAGCGCGGCGAGGACGCGGTTCGGCCGTGCGGTTCTCAGCACTCCCAGGCCTCTCTGCCAGGGTCGCCGCAGCACCACCGCACTGCGCCGACGCGGTCCGTCCGGGCGACCGCCGGTCACCAGTCTGCAGGCTCGTAGTCCTTCAGGAAGCACCCGACGAGGTCCTCGCCCGCCTCGCCCCGGACGATCGGGTCGTAGACGCGGGCGGCCCCGTCGACGAGGTCGAGAGGGGCGTGGAAACCTTCTTCGGCCAGGCGCACCTTGGTCGGGTGCGGTCGCTCGTCCGTGATCCAGCCGGTGTCGACGCTCGTCATGAGGATGCCGTCCTCCGCGAGCTCCGCGGCGCTCGTGCGCGTCAGCATGTTGAGGGCCGCCTTGGCCATGTTGGTGTGCGGGTGGCCCGGTCCCTTGTAGCCGCGCGAGAACACGCCCTCCATCGCGGAGACGTTCACGACGTAGGTACGCCGGGCCGTGGACGCCCTCATCGCTCCGCGCAGGCGGCTGACCAGGATGAACGGCGCGGTCTGGTTGCACAGCTGGACTTCGAGCAGCTCCATGGGGTCGACCTCGTCGACCGTTGCGACCCAGCTGTTCGTGTGGTGCGTGTCGGGGACCAGCCCGCCCGCGTCGATCGACGTCCCTGCGACGAGCCGGCTCAGCGACGCGGCCTCGGCGGTCAGCGCCTGCGCGGTGAGGTCGGTCGCCCCGGCGATCGCGAGGGTCGGGCTCGTGAGGGTCGTCACCGAGCCGGCGAGGGCGCGCGGGTGCGCGTCGCTCGTGTGCCCCAGGTTGGTGATCTGCGGCACCGGACCGTCGGGGAGCGGTGAGAGCTCGGCGTCCACGAGTCGTGCGTAGGAACCGGGCGACCGGCGTACCGTCTGGGCGGCGTTGTTGATCAGGATGTCCAGCGGTCCCGCTGCCGCGACCGCGTCCGCGAGGGCCACCACCTGCGTCGGGTCACGTAGGTCGATCCCCACGATCGAGAGCCGGTCGAGCCACTCGGGGCTGTCGGCCAGCGCGGCGAAACGACGCGCGGCGTCGCGCGGGAAGCGGGTCGTGATCGTCAGGTGGGCGCCGTCCCGCAGGAGTCGCAGCGCGATGTACATGCCGATCTTGGCCCGGCCGCCGGTGAGCAGTGCGCGGCGGCCGGTGAGGTCGGTGCGCGCCTCGCGCTTCGCGTGGTTGAACGCGGCGCAGCTCGGGCACAGCTGGTGGTAGAACGCGTCGACCTCGGTGTACAGTTGCTTGCAGATGTAGCACGGGCGTGCGCGCCTCAGCGTCCCGGCGCTCGCCCCCCGCGCCGACGAGACGAGCGGGATCCCGTGGGTCTCGTCGTCGATCCGGCCGGGGCTGCCGGTGGCGGTCGCGGCGACGACCGCGCGGTCGGCGGTGCTCACGGACTCACGCTTCTCGGTGCGGCGCTGCTTCTTGACCGCCTTGAAGAGCCCCGACGTGGCGCGCCGCGCCACGGCGTGGTGCGGGTGGTCGTGCGGGAGCTCGACCAGGGCGTCGACGACACGCAGGAACGTCGCGAGGTCGGTGGGGTCGATGCCGCGGACGGTCGCGGGCTCATCCCCCTGCGCCGGAGCGGTGTCGACGGCGCTGCGGTCGCCGCGCGCCTGCGTGGGTGTCATGTGTCCTGCTTCTTCCGACGTGGTCCGACCTCGTCCGACGACCGTTCGCCGGGTACGCACCGGCTCGGCGAGGTCCACGGGCGGGTGCGGGGTGGCGGGCGAGACGCGCTCCCGCGTCGTCGCACGCTCCGTGCTGGTGCCCAGACTACCGTCGGGTCTCGGGTAGCGGGATTCTGGGTGGGAGGAACGGCATGAGTCTGCTCGACCTGGTCGGCTGGGTGGGTTCGGCGATCCTGGTGTGGTCGCTGCTCCAGACCCGGATCCTGCGACTGAGGCTCATCAACCTCGTCGGATCGCTGATCCTCGTCGCGTTCAACGTCGGCGTCGGGGTGTGGCCGATGGTCGGTCTCAACGCGGTGCTCGTCGGGATCAACCTGTTCTACCTCCGAAGCCTGCTGCGATCTCGGCACTCGACGGCGTCGTACGCGGTCGTCGAGGTAGAGCCCGACGACGCCTACCTCGGCTACCTGCTCGGACGGCACGAGGGGGACATCCGCGAGTTCTCGACGGGCTTCCGGGTGGACGCTCCTCGGTCCGGCGAGGCCTACCTGATCCTGCGTGCCGAGGAGACGGTCGGGTACGTGCTGCTGCACGACGCGGGATCCGGCGTGGCGCAGATCGATCTCGACTACGTGACGGTGCGCTATCGCGACTTCACGCCGGGTGAGTTCGTGTTCCGCACCAGCCGACTGCTCTCCGACAAGGGCTACACGCGCGTCGTCAGCGCTCCCGGGGCCGCGGGTGCGTACTACGCAGGGATCGGGTTCGAGCGCGTCGGGGAGACCTACCAGCTGGATCTCGCACCGTCGGCCTGAGCGCGCCGGTTGGCGCCGGCCCCGCGGACGGGGAATAGTGCACTCGCGAGACCGTTATACCCCCGAGGGTATTAGCCGACCGTGAGGAGCCAGCATGTCCACCGTCAACCTGACCGAGAGCGTCTTCGAGACGACGGTCGTCGACAACGAGATCGTTCTCGTCGACTTCTGGGCCGCGTGGTGCGGGCCGTGCCGGATGTTCGCGCCGGTGTTCGAGAAGGCGTCCGAGACGCACACGGACATCGTGTTCGCGAAGGTCGACACCGAGGCCGAGCGGTCCCTCGCCGCGCAGGCCGGCATCTCCTCGATCCCCACGCTGATGGCGTTCCGCGACGGGATCCTCGTCTTCTCGCAGCCGGGCGCACTTCCGGGTGAGTCGCTCGAGCAGCTCATCTCGGGGATCCGCGGTCTCGACATGGACGACGTCAGGGCCAAGGTCGCCGCCCACAGCGCTGCGTCCTGACCGATGAGCCGTCCCGACGACCGCGCATCCGTGACCGGAGGTTCACAGTGATCCAGCTGACCGACGGGGTATCCTTCGCGAGCGACGCGTTGAAGGGAGTCGGCATGGAGCTCGACCCGGCCGAGATGGGCAAGGTCATCAACCGGCTCAAGAGGGCGCAGGGTCAGCTCGGCGCCGTGCTGCGGATGCTCGAGGAGGGCCGGAACTGCGAGGACATCGTCACGCAGCTCTCGGCCGTGAGTCGGGCTCTTGATCGCGCCGGCTTCGCGATCATCGCGACCGGCATGCGGCAGTGCCTGATCGAGTCGGACGGGCAAGAGACGCTGGACGTCCAGAAGCTCGAGAAGCTGTTCCTCTCGCTGGCGTGACGCAGGCGAACCGCTCCCTGGACTCCGCCGGCTGGGATGCGCGCCACGCGGGTACGGACCTGGTGCGGTCGCGCGAGCCGAACGGGTGGGTCGTCGAGGTGCTCGGCGGCCGTGCTCCCGGATCGGCTCTCGACCTCGGCACCGGCGAAGGTCGGGCAGGTCGCACGAGCGCCGCACACCGCGGGACGCCTCACCTGGCTCCAGGAGGACGTCGTGCGGTACGTCCCGCCGGCGCGAGCGCGCGCAGCCGTCGTGGGCGATCGTGCGGAGCTCCCGGGCCTGACGATCACGCGCGCCGAGCGGGTGCGGCGCCCCGCCGGCACGCATGCCGGCGCGTCTCGCGCAGGAGGCGTCCAGACGGTCCGACAGGCGGACACGGCTGGCACATGTATACCCCCCGGGGTATACTGGGAACATCAGACACCACCACTGAGGAGTGAGCTATGTGTAGTCCGGCCCGTTGCAGCCGCTGTGGCAAGGTCACCTGGTCCGGCTGCGGGATGCACGTCGACGCCGTGATGGCGAACGTCGAGCCGTCGCAGCGTTGCACCTGCCGCTGATCCACCGTCGGTCCGTCGGCGCCCCGGGTGCCGTCGCGGCCCCGAGTTCGGTGCTGACCGGACGCGAGGCGTTCCTGGTGAAGCTCCAGGAGCGCGAACAGATGGCCCGTGAGCGGCTCAGTGCCGCCACGGGCCATCTGTCTCTCTGCCGGGTCCCGACCGGTACGGTCGGCCCGGGTGACCTCAGCCGCACGGACCGGCAGGTCAGGCCGGGCGAGACGGGCGCCCAGCGGCGCAGCGTGAAGTACCACGAAGGTGCGGCCGTCGCCCTGGCCGACGTGCGCCGTGCCGTCCGGTCGACGGACGACGACGGGGTCGTGGCCGCGATCGGCGCGGTTCGGGCCTCATGGGACGCACAGGCGGCCCTGCCCGGTCGTGCCGCGCCGCCCTGGCTCGACTATCTCGAGGGTGGTCGCGACGCACTCATCCGGCTCGAGGAGCTCGAGGAAGAGGACATGACATGAACCCGATGCAGACCGCACCGCGACCGATGCCGCCGCGACGTCTCGTGGTGGTGGGCAGATGGCCGCGACGGCGCGTTCTCTCCGGTCTGCTCGCGGTGCCCGTCGTCGGCGCGGCGCTGGCTGGCGTGGGTGGCGGGCTGCCCGGTCCGGTCGGGTGGGCGGCTCTCGTCGGTGTCGCGACCGTGATCGGCGCCGCGACGCTCGCGAGCTATGTGCCGATGCGGGGGACGGGCCGGCGTCTGGACATCGGCTGCACCCCGTGCGCCGTCGTCGCGGCACTCACCCTCGTGGGCGCCGCAGGGATCCTCGGTGGGTCCCCGCACGACGCGGCATCGGCGGCTCTCGCCGTCGGCCTCGTCGCGTTCGGCCTGCTGCAGCGCATGACCGACCCGGAGACCTGTCCCGTCCCGCGTCGCTGACGGCACCCGTCGGCCGGGGTCCCTGCCCATCCGGGCGGGTTCCTGCAGGTCCGCACGGCTCTGCGCCTCGGCGAGAGCGCGCGTGCCGGTGCGACCCGGCCATCCGCGAGCGGTCGGACGTGAGCGGACGAACGGCGGGGCGGCCGCGCGGAACCGGTCTCCCGGTCCGCGCGGCCGCCCCGGTCCTCACAGGCCCTGGTGGACGGCCTGGAGCGTGAGCCACCCGCCGGACAGGTTCCGGGCCGTGAGGCCCTCACCCAGCAGGATCCTGGTGGCGAGATAGGACCGCACACCGCTGGCGCAGTGCACGCTGATGTCGCGACCCGCTGCGGCGGCTCGAACCTCCGCCAGGCGCTCCCGCAGCTCGGTGTGCGGGATGTTGAGCACGCCGTCCAGGTGACCGTGCGCGTACTCGCCGCGGGAACGGACATCGAGGATGAGCGTGTTCTCGGCAGCGTCCTCGAGGTCCCACGCCTGCCACTGCGGCATCGTGCCGTCCAGCGCGTTCTGCGCCACGAACCCGAGCATGTTGACCGGGTCCTTCGCCGAGCCGTACGGCGGGGCGTAGGCGAGCTCGAGCTCGGCGAGATCCGCTGCGGTCATCCCGGCCCGGATCGCCGTCGCCAGGACGTCGATCCGCTTGTCGGCGCCGGCGCGCCCGACGGCCTGGGCTCCGAGGAGCGTGCCGTCCGGAGCGAAGCTGGCGACCAGGTGGACCTGCTCGGAGCCCGGGTAGTAGCCCGCGTGGTCACCGGGGTGGATGTGCACGACCTCGTGGACGATGCCGGCGCGTCGCAGGGTCGCCTGGTTCGCACCCGTCGTGGCCGCCGTGAGACCGAAGACCCGGACGATCGCCGTGCTGAGGACGGCTGCCTGCCGGATCGTCGGGTGCCCGCAGATCGAGTCGGCTGCGCGACGACCCTGGCGGTTCGCCGGTCCGGCGAGCGGGACGGGCCCGGTGGCGCCAGTGATCGCGTGCGTGATCTCGACCGCGTCGCCGACGGCCCAGATGTGCGGGTCGGAGGTCCGCTGGTCCGCGTCCACCCGGATGGCGCCGGTCGGCCCGAGGTCGAGGCCGGCGTCGCGCGCCAGCGCGCTGGCGGGACGGACGCCGACGTTGACGACGACGAGGTCGGCCGGCAGCTCGGTGCCGTCCGAGAGCGTCACGACCACCGCACCGCTCGAGCTCTTGCCGTCCCACTCGTGGGCGGACTCGATCGGAGCGATCGACTGTGCGGACACGCTCAGGTGGAGGTCCACCCCGTGTGCTGCGAGCTCGGCGGCGAGCAGCGGGGCGAGCTCGGCGTCGATCGGCGGGAGCACGTGGTCGGCGAGCTCGACGAGGTGCACCGTGACCCCGCGCGAGGTGAGCGCCTCGACGGCCTCGAGCCCGATGAACCCAGCGCCGACGACGACCGCGTGCGGGGGGTCCTCCGGGGTTCTGGTCGAGAGCAACGCGTGGACGCTGTCGCGCACCGCGTCGACGTCGGGGATGGTGCGCAGCGAGTGGACGGCCGGGTGGTCGAGCCCCTCGATCGGCGGGCGGACGCCGACGGCTCCCGGCGAGAGAAGGAGGGCGTCGTAGGGGAGCGTGTACGAGTCCTGCTCGGTCTGCACGGTGACCTGCTGGGCGTCGCGGTCGACGGCGCTGACCCGGTGCCCGGTGCGTACGTCGAGGTTGAGCGTCGAGGCGAGCGATGCCGCGGTGTGCAGCAGCAGCGACTCGCGCTTCACGATCTCACCGGCGAGGTGGTACGGCAGGCCGCAGTTGGCGAACGACACGTAGTCGCCCTGCTCGAGGACGACGATCTGCGCCCGCTCGTCGAGCCGCCGCGCGCGCGCGGCGGCGCTCATGCCACCCGCGACGCCGCCGACGATCACGATGCGTCGGGGGTCCGCGGTGGCGGACGTGGTCATGGTCGGCTCGCTCATCGGCGCACGTCTCCACCGGCACGCTGCCAGGCAGCCATGCCACCCGAGACGCTGGTCGCGTCGAAGCCGAGGTTGCGCAGGTGCTTCGTGGCCGTGCGGGAGCGCATGCCGCTCGCGCACACGACGACGACGGTGCGTCCCTTGTGCAGCCGCTTGGGGGCCTGGTCGATGTTGCCGAGGGCGATGTGGACGGCGCCCGGCGCATGCCCGGTCTTCCACTCAGCGGTCTCGCGGACGTCGAGCATCGTCGCGCCGTCGCGCACGAGCTCGATGGCGTGTGCGGCGTTCACGGTCGGCTTGACCCGACCGTCGTCGTTCCCGCCGCCGCCGAAGAGGCTCTTGATGCGGTCGAGGAAGGACGGGGCGGGGGCCGGGCTGGGTGAGGTGGTCAAGGTGATCTCCAATCGTCGCTCGGTACAATACCCAGGGGGGTATCGGCTATTCCCGACGAAGGACCCAGAAGAACGACAGCGGCGTTCTTCCTGTCGGCGTGGAGCGATCGCGTGCGCGGAGGCCGTCACGACGTCGTCGTCGCGCGCGATCGCGTGCGCGGTCGCGCCACTCAGGGTAGTGACGGACGTGACCGTCGGCCAGGAACGCAGGTCCTGAGCGCCGGGGTCGCCGTGCGGGCTGGACCGTCTTGACCGTCACGTGGTCCGCCGCATCCGCGACTCGGAGGCGGCGAGGTCGCGACCCCACGGTCGAGCCCGGTCGAGCGCGCCCGGTGCGAGCGGGCCCTCTCGGCAGGTGACGGAGAAGCTCTCCGGTGGTGCGACGTCCTCGAACTCGAGTCGGGCGAGGCGTCGTCGCGCCGCGGAGCCTGGCAGCGTGGGGCTGTTGAGGCGGGTGTCGAAGGCGGCCGCCGAGACGCCGGTGCGCATCGGTCGGAGCCCGTCGGGCCACTCCCGCACGCCTCCGCCAGGGCCGAACGGCCCATCGGCGACGCCGTCCCTCCCGGTGCCGTGGCGATAGGTGATTCTCCACGGCCATCGCGGCCGAGAGCCGAGCTCAGCACGGAACAGGCGGTGCTCGGCTCATCGGCTCGGGTCCATCCAGTCGAGGAAGCCTGCCACGGCGGAGGCGATGACCTCGGGCTGCTCGAGGAAGACGAAGTGCCCGGCATCCTCGATGACGACGAGCTCGGCCCCCGGGATCGCCCGAGCGATCTCCTCGCCCCTCTCGACGGGAATGAGGCGGTCGTCCGCCCCGTGTATCACCATCGTCGGGCAGTCGATCGTCGAGAGGAGCTCGCGTGCATCGGCCCGGGCCATCACGGCTCGCTGCTGGCGGAGGAACACCTGGGCGCCGACCGTGCGTGCCATGGCACGCCAGACGCCGAGCAGCGCCGGGTCCGTCTCGTGCTGCTCCGCGACGACACCAGGGAACGCCAGCTCGACGAGCCGGTCGAATTCGCCCGCCTCGACCAGTCGCGACTGGTGCTCGCGCGACGCCCGTTGCTCGGGTGTGTCTCGCCGGGCCGACGTGCTGACCAGCGCGAGCGCGCGAACTCTCCGCGGTGCCTGCCGCACGACCTCGAGCGCAACGTAGCCGCCCATGCTCGTACCAAGCAGCGCAAACTCCTCGGGTGCGTCACGCAAGAGACGCGCCGCCATGCCGGCGATCGTGTCGTCGTGACGGGTGTCTGCGACCGTCACGGAACCGTGCGTCCAGGCCGCGTCGATGACGGGCCCGTACACGAGCGAGGAGCACAGCAGGGGCGGAACCAGGATCGTCGGCATCCCATGATCGTCGTCGCGACCACCGACACCGTGCGGCCACCCTGCCTGGCGTGCGTGACGGGCCGGCTGCGGCGGCAACGGGGTCGTCTGGTCCGTGGACGCCTCCGGCGGGGTCCCGCACGCCCTCGACAAGGACGCCGGGAACGTGATCGTCGACGCGCCTCTGCAGGTCGGCCGAGGGGGTCGCACCGTCCGAGCGAGCGGGACGGGTCTGGTCGCGGGGTCATCGCGCCGTGAGCAGGTCGCCGACGTCCGAGACGCGCGCGAGGACCTCGCTCGCGGTGAGCTGCCGCAGGTCCGGGTCGTCGAGCTCGTCCCAGGTCCGGGGGGCGGCAACCGTCGGATGTGCTCTCCCGCGGAGCGAGTACGGCGTGATGGTCGTCTTGGCCGGGTGGTTCTGGGACCAGTCGAGGAACACGCGATCGTGCCGGAGGTCCGTGCGCATCACCGCCACGACGTGTGCCGGGTCGGCATCGGCGAGCGCGTGCGCGAGGTCGCGCACGTACTGCCTGACCTGCATCGCCGTCCGGGTGCCGTCGAGCCTGGCATAGAGCTGGAGGCCCTTGCTGCCCGAGGTCACCGGCCGCGGGTCGAGCCCGTCCGCGCGCAGCCGGACCGCGACGGTCCGGGCGACCGCCGCGCACGCCACGAGCCCGGCGGGCGGCCCGGGGTCGAGGTCGATCACCAGGCGATCGGGACGGCGGACCCCGCCACGCGGGCCGACCGTCCACTGCGGTGTGTGGAGCTCGAGGACGCCGAGGTTGGCCGCCCAGACCAGGCCGGCGACGTCGTCGAGGAACGGCAGGTCGACCAGCGTTCCCTCGTCGGGGCCACCCGGCGCGGCGCGAAGGAGGCGGTGCCGGAGCCAGTCGGGCGCCCCGTGCGGTGTGTTCTTCTCGAAGAAGCTCTCGCCTCCCACACCGTGCGGGAACCGCACGCGCGTGACCGGCCGGTCACGCAGCTGGGCGAGGAGGGCGGGCGCGACGCCGGTGTAGTACGCGACGACGTCGGACTTCGTCATGCCCGTCTCCGGGTACATCACGCGCTCCGGATGGCTCACGCGCACCTCGCCGACGACGGCGCCGCGTGTCGAGGCGGGTGCCGTCGGCCCGGTGGACCGTGGGCGCGCCACGGTCACCCCGCCCGGTCCTCGGCGTCGACCTCGTGCACGTGGGCCTCGTGCGCGGTCATCTTCTGCTCGATCGCGTCCAGATGGTCCTGCCCGACGGCGAGCTCCGCACGACCCCTGTCCCGGTGCCGGCACAGCAGCTCCGGGCGCCGCGGCTCGTTCCCGTCGTCCGACCGGACGAGGGTCGTGTGGGCGCGGACCTCGTGGATCGGTCTACGCGTCGCGCGCAGCCGAGTGATCATCTCGATCCAGCGCAGGTCTCGGTCCGTGTAGCGGCGGTGGCCTGGCGTGGCGCGATCGACCGGCCGGAGCAGCAAGCCGTCGCGCTCGTCGTGGCGCAGCGTGCGCGGTGTGAGCCCGGTCGTGTCCGCCGCCTCGGTGATCGTGAGCGGACGCTGCGGCATCGTCGTCATGACGTCAGCATGGCTCGCGCGGCACTGCGCACGTCAAGGGCTACGCACGTCAAGGGCTAGGCACGTCAAGGGCTACGCACGTCACCTCCGGTGCGCGTCACGAGCTGCCGATGTCATCAGGGGGTGCCTCTCATCCGCCGATGGTGCCCGTGTCCGTGTACCGCTCACCGACGGCGGCGCCCCGCGGCACCGCAGCGCGACGAGGTCGTCGAGGCCCAGGGCGAGACCGTGAGGGCGGATCCGTCCGCGCCGCGACCGAGGGACCGCGTGCCGAGAGCCGTGCCGAGAGCCGTGCCG
>JAKBFW010000026.1:11117-23709 GCA_021833345.1 Pseudomonadota bacterium
CGTGCCGAGAGCCGTGCCGAGAGCCGTGCCGTGCGTCGCGCCAGTGGTCGGACCGGGTGCCGTGTCAGTGGTCACGTCGACGAGCGTGCGACCTGGAGTGCGCTCGACGTCACGCGTGCGACGGAGCCCCGGTCGTGGCGAGCACCGCGGTACGACCGCCGTGCGACACGCGACGACGCACGTCGGTGGGCACGGTGGGCGGGCCGGCGATCGGGGCCACCAGGTGCGGGACCGCCGGCGGTGCGGCGGCCGGCACCGCCGGTGCATCCGCGATCTCGACCCTGAAGCGGTCGCGGCCGTCGGTCTTCGCGCGGTAGAGCGCGGAGTCTGCCGCTGCCACGACCGCGGCTGTGGTCCGCGTGCCGTCGACCATCGCGAGACCCGCCGAGAACGTCACGCCGGTCCCGGCCGCATCCCACTCGGCACGGAGGGACGAGAGGGCGGCGAGGGCCTGGGCGGGTTCGGTCCGCGCCAGGACGAGCACGAACTCCTCACCGCCGAACCGGGCCGCGTAGTCCCGACGCCGCAGGTGTTGCGTGACGGTGGCGCCGAACAGGCCGAGCACCGCGTCTCCCGCAGCGTGCCCATGGGTGTCGTTGACCGTCTTGAAGTGGTCGAGGTCGCAGATCACCACGCAGTCGCCCGGCATGGCGGTGACCAGGCGGGCGTCGAGCCCGCGACGGTTGCCGAGGGTCGTCAGCGGATCGGTCAGCGCGGCGGCCTCGAGGCGATCGGTCACGGCGCGCTGCTGGTCGACCATGAACGCCATGAGCGCGGCGGTCGCGAGCCAGACCGTGCTGTACACCAGCAGACGCACGGCCATGTTCGCGGTGAGTGAGCCCGCCATCGCGATGTACGCGCCCCACGCGAGCGGGAGCACCCACGCGGCGTGCCGTGCGCCGTGGAAGACCCCGACGTACACGAACAGCAGCGGGATCACCCCCACGTAGGCGTCGGCGATCCCGGAGGTCGTCAGACCGATCGCCGCGAGCGCGGCGAGGGTGGTGATCGGGAAGACCAGCGACGCCCACTGCGGCAGTGCGGCCCACGAGACCCACAGGCTCGCCCCGACGACGAGCAGCAGGGCGCCGCACACTCCTGCCAGGGCGTGCCAGGTCACCCCGGACCGGGTCAGGAACGGTGCGGTCGCGAGGGTCATCGCACCGGTGGCGAGGAGCAGGAGCTGGCCCGTCTCGACGGCGAGGTCGTCGGTGCGCAGCCACACCGGGACGATCCGACGGAGCACGGCGGTGCGTGCGGGTCGGGCGGCGGATGCGGGTCGATCGGTCACGTCCTCACCATCGTCCGAGATGCGGCCGGCACAAGGGAAACTCGGCGAGGATGCGCCTGGTCCGGTGGGCACCGCCCCGCGTCGGACCGCAGGTCAGCGGGCCAACGCGTCGACGACGGTCCCGAACAGCCAAGGCGCAGCCTTCGCGGCCGGGACGACCGCCGGGCGCGCCGGTGACGTCGCCCACGCGACGAGTCCGCTCGTGAGGACGCGGTAGCCACGGGTCGCGGCGAGCCAGGCCTGTTCGTACGCGGCGGCGTCGTCGAGGTGGGCGATCGCGGCCCGCGCCTGCGCGAAGCCGACCCTCAGCCCCTCACCGGTGAGTGCGTCGACGTAGCCCGAGGCATCGCCCACGAGGCGCACCCGACCTGTCGTGCGGGCCGTCGTCCGTTGCCGCAAGGGGCCGGCACCGCGCACCGCGGTGGTCGGTTCGAGGCCGTCGAGGCGGCGCGAGAGCGACGGGAACGATGCGAGGGCGGCAGCGAAGTCGGCTCCGCGCGGGCCGAGCAGGGCGACGCCGACCTCGGCGCTCCCGACCGGGGTGACGTACGCCTCGGCATCGCGTCCCCAGTGGACCTCGACCATGGTGCTCCACGGGGCGACGGCGAAATGCCGGCGCAGCCCGAAGCGCGGCACGGGAGTCCGTCCCGGCCACCCGGACGCCGTCGTCTCGAGACCGACCAGACGACGCACCGGCGAGTGCAGCCCGTCGCACGCGAGCAGCCACCGGGCGTGGACCCCCGCGGCCTCGACGCTCGTCGGCCCCTGGCTGACGCCGGTCACGCGGGCGACGACCCGGTCGACGCCGAGGGCTGCCCCGCGATCCAGGAGCGCCGCGTGCAGGACGGCCCGACGCACACCCCGACCGGGCGCGCCGCGGAAGGCGTGGTCCACGTGCCTGCGGTGGTCCCGGTAGCTGATGCCGGTGAGCGGGTGGCCGTCCGGGTCCACGCCGAGCCGGGTCAGCGCGGCGACCGCCCCGGGCATCAGGCCTTCGCCGCACGCCTTGTCGATCGCGCCCACCCTCGGTTCGACGACGACGACGGACAGGCCTGCCAGCCGTGCCTCGATCGCGGCCACGAGCCCGACCGGACCACCACCGACGACGAGCACGTCCGCGTCGACGTCCGCGCTCACGAGAGCTCGGTTCCCTGCGGTGACCGCCCGACCGCGAGCGCGAGCGCCTGCTCCTCGGCGGGGATCCGGTAGCGCAGCAGCAGCACCGCGTCGAGTGCCGTGAAGACGAGCGCCGTCACCCAGGCGGTGTGCACCAGCGGGAGGGCCAGGCCCTCGGCGACGACGGCGACGTAGTTCGGGTGCCGCAGCACGCGGTAGGGCCCCGCGGTCACGAGGGGGAGATCGGGGACGACGATCACGCGGGTGTTCCACCGCGGACCGAGCGTCGCGATGCACCACCAGCGCAGCGCCTGGCTCGCGAGCGCCACTGCGAGGGCGGGCCAGCCGAGCGCCGGGACGAACGGACGACCGGTCGCCACGACCTCCCCGACGCACGCGAGCAGAAGGGCGCTGTGCAGCGCGACCATCGCGGGAAAGTGCCCTCGGCCGTGCTCGGTCCCGCCGCGCGCGAACGACCAGGCGGCGTGGCGCGCCGAGACCGCGAGCTCGACGAGCCGTTCGAGGGCGACGGCGCCGATCAGCAGCAGGTAGACCGTGACCGACACCCGTCAGACCTCCTCGGGTCGGTGCAGGAGCACGACCTCGGCGCTGACACCGGGGCCGAAGGCGAACAGCACCGCGAGCCGTCCGGGTGGTGGCGCCCCGTCGACGAGAGTGTCCGCGAGGACGTGCAGCACCGAGGACGACGAGAGGTTGCCGACCGCGGCGAGCGAGCGCCGGCTCCGGTCGAGCGCGTGCTCCTCGAGCGTGAGGGCCTGCGCGGCGGCGTCGAGGATCCGCGGTCCGCCGGGGTGGGCGACCCACGCGGCCACGTCCGCGACCTGAGCTCCGTGAGGTGCCAGGAGCGTCTCCACGTCGGCCCGCAGCCGCGCCTCGACCACGTCGGCGAGGCCGGCACCCAGGACGATCCGGAAGCCGCTGCCGCCGACGTCCCACCCGAGCATGCCGGCCGTGTCCGGGTAGACCCCGCTGCGCGTCCCGAGGACGTCGAGCCCGTCGCGGCTGCCGGCGCGACGATCGCCGACCATGACCACGGCGGCCGCGCCGTCGCCGAACAGCCCGCTCGAGACGAGGTTGGCCATGGAGTCGTCGCCGTGCTGGATGGTCAGGGAGCAGAGCTCGACGGAGACGACGAGGGCGACGTCGTCGGGATGTCCCGCCAGGTAGTCGTGCACGCGCGCGATCCCGCTCGCCCCGGCGACGCAGCCCAGGCCGAACGACGGCAGTCGCTTGACGTCCGGTCGCAGCCCGAGCCGCTCGACCAGCAGCGCGTCGATCGACGGCGCACCGACGCCCGTGACCGTCGTGAACAGCAGGAAGTCGACGTCCGTCGGGGCCAGGTCCGCCGCCGTCAAGGCGCGTCGCACCGCGTCCTCGGCGAGGTCCGCGCCGATCGTCAGGAACAGGTCGTTCGCGTCGCCGAAGCTGTGGAGACCGGCGTAGCGCTCCAGCGGCAGCGCGAGATGGCGCGTCCGGACGCCGCTCGCCGCGTGGAGCCGTGCCAGGGCGGCGAGCCGACCTGGGTCGGAGGACAGCAGCGGGCCGATGTGCGTGGTGATCTCGGCCTGCTCGTACCGGTGGCCTGCGAGCACCGGTGAGACAGCGACGACGCGGGACATCCGCGCATCGTGTCATGGGGCGGTCGTTCCGGCGCGACGCGTTGCTAGTGTCGGCCGCCAGGCGACAGGCGGTGGCACCGGGTCCGGTGCAGGTCGAGGGTGAGGGTCCGATGCGCACGACGGCGGTCTCGCCGCGGGGGTTCGTCCTCGCGTCGCACCCGGGTCCCACCGCCGTCGTCACCGCTCTCGCCACCGGTCTCGCGGCGGGGGTCGGGTCGACCCTCAGGACGAGCCTGCTCGTGGCGGGCGCGGTGCTCTCGGGCCAGCTGTCGGTGGGCTGGTCAAACGACTGGTTGGACGCCGCGCGCGACCGAGCGGTCCGTCGGGCGGGCAAGCCGGTCGTGAGCGGGCTCGTCAGCGAGACCGCGCTGCGCACCGGCGCGCTCGCGGCAGTCACGGTGTGTGCGTTCCTGTCGCTCGCGACCGGTGTCGTGCCCGGTTCGGTGCACCTGGTCGCCGTCGCGAGCGCCTGGGCGTACAACGTCCGCCTCAAGGCCACCGCGGTGTCGTGGGTGCCGTACGCCGTGTCGTTCAGCCTGCTGCTGCTGTTCGTGGTGCTGGCGCAGCCCGGCCGGCCCGAGCCGACGTGGTGGGGGTTGCTCGCCGCGGCCCTGCTCGGAGTCGGCGCGCACGTCGCCAACGTGCTGCCGGACCTCGAGGACGACCGTGCGACCGGGGTGCGGGGCCTCCCGCACCGCCTCGGTCACGTGCGTGCGACAGGAGTCGCGCTGGCCGCCCTCGTCGCGGCCACCGCCGTGGTCGTGCTCGGCCCGTCGGCCGCGCCGTCCGGCCCCGCCCTCGTCGGTGGGGCAACCGCGGTCGTCCTGGCCGGCCTCGGCACGGCCGTCGCCCTCGCGCGACCGCACAGCGTGTGGCCGTTCCGGCTCAGCATGGCGGTGGCAGCGGTCTGCGTCGCGCTGCTCGTGCTGGCCGGACCCGATCTCGTGAACGTCCGGTCCGCCGTCACGCCCTGACGGTGACGTCGATCGTGTCCCACCCGGTCGCGCCGTCGGGCACGACGTCGGCGACCGTGCCGGTCTGCACGCCGTCGACCGCGTCGGTCGCGCGGACGGCCAGGGTGTGCGTCCCGGGCGTCGCGTCCCACGTCCACGACCACTGCCGCCACGTGTCGACGGTGTCCTCGGCCGCGAGGGTGACGGCCGTCCAGGGACCGTCGTCGACCCTCACCTGGACCGCGGTGATGCCGCGGTGCTGCGCCCACGCGGTGCCGCCGACCGCGACGGGACCGGGGCGCACCACCGTGCCGGGACGAGGCACCTCGATGCGGGAAGAGGTCTTGACCGGACCGCGAGGCGACCAGCCGCGCTCGGTCCAGTACGCGGTGCGGTCCGCGAACCGGGTGACCTCGAGGTCGACGACCCACTTCGTCGCCGAGACGTAGCCGTACAGCCCGGGCACGACCATCCGCACCGGGAAACCGTGCGCGACCGGCAGCGGCTCCCCGTTCATCCCGACGGCGAGCAGCGCGTCGCGGCCGTCCGTCAGCACGGAGAGCGGGGTCGACGCGGTGAACCCGTCGATGCTCGTGGAGAGCACCATGTCCGCGCTCGGGTCGGGAGCTGCTCGGCTGAGCACGTCACGGATCGGCAGGCCGAGCCAACGGGCGTTGCCGATCAGGTCACCACCGACCGGGTTCGAGACACAGGTGAGCGTGACGTCGGCCTCGACGAGGTTCGAGGCGAGGAGCTCGGCGAACGTGAGGGTGACCTCGTGCTCGACCAGGCCGTGCACCCGGAGCGTCCAGGAGGACGGGTCGACGTCCGGCACCACGAGCGCCGTGTCGATGCGGTAGAAGTCCGGGTTCGGCGTCACGAACGGGACGACGCCCGGTGTCGGAGACTGCGCGCCGGCCGGGACGGCGGGAGCCGGCCGCGCGGCTCGGGGGAGCACCACGGCCGCCCGTGCCGCGGAGGCCGCCCGACCGACGGAGCCGAGCGCGCTCCCGATCGCCGCGCTCACCGCCGCGAGCACGACGACGCCCCCGGCGGTGCGCAGGAACGCGCGTCGATCGGGGCCCGACTCCGCGGGCTCGTCGAGGTCGTCGGCGATGGTGCCGAGCCGGCGCCCCAGAGCACGGAGCGCGACGACACCCGCCGCCGCGCCGACGGTGCTGGGGAGGAACGCGGCACGGCCCGCACCGGTCCGAGAGACGGCAGCCGCAGCGCCCACGCCGCCGAGCACGAGGACCAGAAGCATGGCAGCACGAGGTGATCGCCGAGCGACCACCCCCACGCCGCCAGCGAGACCCGTGAGCACGATCGTGAGGCCGACGAACAGGGCGGTCTTGTCGTGCGTGCCGAACGCGCGGATCGCGAGCTCCTTGAGCCACTGCGGCGTGCGGTCCACGACGACACCGCCGACCGCGACCACCGGAGACGGCCGCGTGCCCGCGACCGAACGATCGAGCGGCGCGAGCCGGCCGAGTCGCGGTCCCGTCGCTGCCGCCAGGGCCGGGCGCGTCGGGCATCAGGTCCGGCGGCATGGTGGGTCCGTCCCTCTCCGTCGGGGAGGCCGTGAGGCCCGCGAGGCCGTGCCGGACGAACCGTCGCACGTGGGATTCGGCGGCGGTCCCGAGCGCACCGGTCCCCGCGCTGGTGCCGTGTGACGTCGGCGTGCGGACCGGGAGGCGCCGTCAGCCCATTCTGGGCGCGCGCTGCTGCGATTTCCACCGGGGCGGCCCGGGCTTGATTCTCGGCCGAGCCGCCTCGCGTGCCGGCGCACCACCGTGCACCCGGCGCGACGCCCCGGTCGGGTCCGGTCGATCCGCGTCAGGACGACCAGGCGAGGCCGAGGACGGACGAGATCGTCCGGACGACGCCGTTCTCGGCGTTCGACGGGGCCACGTAGCGGGCTCGCTCGCGCAGCAGGGGATGGGCGTTGTCCATCGCGAACGAGTAGTCGGCCGCGTCCATCATCTCGAGGTCGTTGAGGAAGTCGCCGAACACCATGGTCTGTGCCGGGCTCACGCCGAGCGCGCGCTGCAACGCCCGGATCCCCTCACCCTTGTTGGCCGTCGGACTCATCACGTCCATCCAGTGCTGACCGGAGACGACGACCTGGTGGGTCGAGCGGAACGACTCGAACGCCGGGGCGGTCGTCGCCTCTGCGGACCCGAAGTCGAACACGGCGACCTTGAGCACGTCGTCGTCGACCCGGGTGAGGTCGTCGATCACCTCGAGGCTGAGGTAGTACTTGTCGACCTCGGCCCGGAACGGCGGGTCCGTCCGCTCGATGTGCGCCGCCCTCTTGCCGCACACGACCACGCCGATGTCCGCCCCGCGCGCGGCGAGATCGCGCGCGGTCCCCACCAGGCGGCCGACGACCTCGAGGTCCACGCAGTCCGAGCTCACCTCGTACCCGTCGCGGATCACGTAGGCGCCGTTCTCGGCGATGAAGACGACCGAGCCGGCGACGTCCTCGAACCGGGCACGCAGGTTGTCGTACTGGCGCCCGCTCGCCGGGCAGAACGTGATGCCTCGGCGGTGCAGCTCGTCGATCAGGGGCCAGAGGTGCTCGTGCAGCTCGTCGGCGTCGTCCAGCAACGTGCCGTCCATGTCTGCCGCGATCAGACGGATGTCGGGGATCGGGTCGAACACCGGAGGACTGACCGGGGCCGGAGAAGAGGTCACCGGACCAGTCTCCCAGGTGCGCTCGGGAGGGGTGGGTGCCGCGGTCGAGCACTGTCGTCCGCGGTGGCGCGAGGTGCGGTCGCAGGCGCGACGACGCGCTCGGATCCGTGCGCCGGATCCGAGCGCGCCGTCGCCCGTCGCCTGCTGAGCCCGTCAACCGCCGAAGGCGGCGAGGTGCCGCTCCGAGCCCGCGAGCAGGTGGGTGTACACGGCGGAGACGTCGGGCGCGTCGAGAGACGACATCGCCGACCTCAGGTCGCCGATGTCCGTGGACTCGACCGTCCGTGCGGCCGTGTACGCGGCCTCCACGCTCGCCGAGCCGGAGGCCAGCAGCTCGTCGTACAGCGCCTGCGTCTTGGTCGACGCGAACGTGCCCGCGGCCAGCCCGTCGGTCGGGTCCGCGATGCCGTAGCGGTCGAGCACGAAGCGCACCTCGGTCAGGTGGCGGGTCTCCGCGGACGCGATCTGGGTGAACGACCGGGTCCCGAACGCGTCACCGAACGCGACGTAGAGGTCGTGGGCGAGCTTCTCCTCCTCGGCCATCGCCGCGAGCGCCGACTTCTGGGCGTCGGTCAGCGTGCCGCTCGTGAGGGTGCTCAGCGCGGCGGTCGAGCCCGCACCGGCTCCCATGGTGCCGGCGGCAGCGCCGCGGTTCTGCGCCCCGGCGCCGCGGTACTGAGCGCCCGTCCCGAGCCCGGTGCCGTCGCAGGTCCCGTCCTGCAAGCGGGTGCGCAGCATCGTCGCGTCGCCGGACCCCGCGGTCGTCTGCTGCTGCGTGACGCGCCAGCCGTGTCCGGCGGTGTCGCCGTTGGACGCGTCGTTCAGGGTGGCCGCGAGGCTCGGGGTGGCGATGAGCGCGGCGGCGAGGGCACCGGTGGCGATGCCGGTGGCGATCCTGGTCCTGGTACGCATGATGATCTCCTTCACGTGGTGGTCCTTCGGTAGCACCCACGCTGCGACTCCCGTCTGCAGGCCATCTGCCGTCGATGTGCAGACGGGATGGAGATTGCGGTCGTCTGCTCGTTCCCGGGCCGCTACCGGACCGACGCGACGCGTGACGCGTCATGATCAGGTATGCCCACCGTGCTGGTCGTCGAGGACGAACGTGAGATACGCGAGCTGCTCCGTCGGTACCTGGAGCGCGCGGGGCTGGCCGTGCTGACGACGGGCAGCGGGGCCGAGGCCGTCTCGCTCCTGGCGACGAGCGCACCGGACCTGGTGGTGCTCGACCTCGGCCTGCCGGACGTCGACGGCCTCGAGGTCCTGCGTGAGGCGCGCGACGGACGCCGGGTCCCGGTGCTCGTGCTGACCGCGCGCAGCACGGTCGACGACCGCATCCGTGGCCTCGAGCTCGGGGCCGACGACTACGTCACGAAGCCGTTCAGCCCGCACGAGGTCGTCCTGCGTGTGCAGGCGGTGCTGGCACGGAGCGGCGGGGCGCCCAGCACGACCGCGTTGGTCACCTTCGGTGGCGGGCGCCTGCGCATCGACGAACCGCGCCACGAGGTCTGGCTCGACGGCCGCTCCCTCGAGCTGACCCCGACCGAGTGGGGGCTCCTCTCGGCCGTCGCCTCGGCACCGGGACGCGTGTTCTCCCGGTACGAGCTGGTCAACCGCGTCCGCGGGTACGAGTACGCCGGGTACGAGCGCACGATCGACTCGCACGTGCGCAACCTCCGACGCAAGCTCGGTGGGACCGGTGCGGAGGTGGTCGAGACCGTGCTGGGGGTCGGGTACCGGCTCGGCCTGCGACGGGACGAGGAGCGATGAACGTCAGGAGCGTCCGGACGGGGGCCGGAAAGGGTGCCGGGAAAGGGCCCGCGATGGGGTCGTTGGGACGGCGGATGCTGCTGGCGTTCATCCTGGTGGCGGTCTCGTCGGTCGTCGTCCTCACCGTTGCCGCGCTCATCGGTGTCGGGCAGGGCGTCGAGGCGGTCCAGCAGTCCGAGCGGGTGCAGAAGGCGGCGGCGGCGGCGGGGGCCGCGGGTGCGGCCTACCAGGCCGCGGGCGGCTGGGACGGTGCGGACCTGGTGAGCAGCAGCGCGATCGCGCAGGCGGCCGGTGCGCGGCTGTTCGTGCTCGACCAGCACGGCGGCTACGTCCGGGTTGGTGCCGGCATGGGGCAGGGTGCCGGAGGGCCGGGCCCGGGCGGCCAGGGCGGCGGCCAGGGCGGTGCGCAGGGCGCGGTGACCGCACCCGTGGTGGTCGACGGCCTGACCGTCGGATCGGTGCGCCTGATGTTCGGGGCGTCGTCGGGCACGCGTGCGCGCGACATCGCGTGGTCATGGATCGCCGTGGCCGCGGCTGTCGCCCTGGTGGTGGCGGTGGTCGCGAGCTGGTGGGTGACGCGCGTGCTGACCCGGCCGATCGACGCGATGACGACGGCGGCGCGGCAGTTCGCCGCCGGCAACCGGGAGGCGCGCACTGGCGAGAGCGGACCGGGGGAGCTGGGTGAGCTCGCTCACGCGTTCAACGGCATGGCAGACACGGTCGCGCGCTCCGAGCGGGACCGGCGCAACCTCACCGCGGACGTCGCGCACGAGCTCCGAACCCCGCTGGCCGTGCTGCAGGCCGGTCTCGAGGAGCTGCGCGACGGACTCGTCGAACCGACCGGCGAGGGGCTCGCCCGGCTTCACGACCAGTCGCTCCGGCTCGGCCGGATCGTGCAGGACCTCGCCGAGCTGTCCGCTGCCGAGGGGCTCGCGGCCGCCGAGGCGGCGGAGTCGAGCGCGATGCGAGCGGAGGTCGACCTGGGCCAGGTGGTCGCCGACGCGCTCGCGGGGCACGACCCCCAGCTGCGGGCCGCCGGGCTCGTGGTCGTGCGCGAGCTGTCAGGTCCGGCCGTGGTCCGCGCCGACTCCGACCGGCTGCACCAGGCGGTGGGCAACCTGCTGGCGAACGTGGCGCGCTACTGCCGTCCGGGCGACGAGGCCCGCGTCACCGTGCGGCCCGACGGCGGCGACGTCGTCCTCGTCGTGGCCGACACCGGTCCCGGGCTCCCCGCGGACGAGGTCCCGCACGTCTTCGACCGGTTGTGGCGCGGGCGCGGCACCGAGCACATCGCGGGAAGCGGCATCGGCCTCGCGGTCGTCCGGGAGATCGTGGTGGCGCACGGCGGGACCATCGACGCGCGGTCGCCCGCGGGCGGCGGGCTGACGGTCACGATCCGGTTGCCGTCGGTTCCCTCGTCGGGTTCGTCCCCCCGACAGGACACAGGATCTGACCGCGCAGCCGGAACACCAGCGCACCGGCCGTGAGCGCGACGGCGGCAGCGGCCAGGAACGGCTGGACGGGGGCGAACCAGGCGAGGGCGCCGGAGTACCCGAGCGCGAGCAGCGCGAGCTTGTTGCACACCGGGCACCCGACGGCGAACCAGGTGAGGACGCCCCCGGCGATCCCGAAGCGGCTCGGTGCCGCCGCGGAGGCGTCGAGCTCTTCGGGTGCGTCGTCGGTGCGGGCGCGGACGTACGTGGCCGCGAGCATGCCCGCGAGCACGGACGAGACGATCCACACGGGATAGCTCCAGGTCGTCACCGGTACCACGCGGCCGAACACCGGGTTCGGGATCAGGACCGTGGGGATGCCGATCAGCAGCGCGAAGCCGACGGCGAACCCCGCAGCGGCGACGTACTGGCGCCTCGTCCAGGACCGCAGCGCCTGCGCGCTCGCCTCGAGCGAACGGCGGGGCTCGGTCCGAGCCGTGACGAGCGGGGTCATGCGGCCTCCAGAGCGGTGGTGCGAGGGTGATGCCGGGTGCTGGCGCCTGGTGTCAGGGTCCGCCCGGAATGCGGGCGACGGGTTCGTGCTTGTACTCTCCAAGATACCCCAGGGGGTATACAAACGAACCCAAGGAGCCTGATCCATGTCTGAAGTCGTCGTTGACGTGTTCGCCGCGGCCCACGCGGACGGGGCGTTCGTCCTCGATGTCCGCGAGCCCTACGAGTACGTCGGTGGCCACGTACCCGGTGCGCGCCTCGTGCCGGTCGGCCAGGTGCCGGCACGGCTGCCCGACATCCCGCGTGGCGAGCGCGTGTACGTCGTCTGCGCGAGCGGGAACCGGAGCCGCGTGGTGACGGACCTCCTCCGGCGTTCGGGCTACGACGCCTACTCCGTGGTCGGGGGCACCAGCGCGTGGATCGGCTCCGGACGTCCCGTCGTGGCCGGTCAGCACCCGAACGCGGCCTGATCGCGCGCGCGGCGCGGTCGACCTCTGTCCGCCGTGATCCCTCACCGTCCCTCACGACTGAGAAGGAACCACTCCGCATGAGACCCACGATCGTCGTCATCGACACGCCCTCGCTCGGGGACCGCAGCTACCTCGTGCACGACGGCGAGGTCGGCTTCGTCGTCGACCCCCAGCGTGACACCGACCGGGTGACCGCCGCCGCGGCCAGGGCCGGCGTCCGGATCACCCACGTGCTCGAGACGCACATCCACAACGACTACGTGACCGGCGGCTACGCCCTCGCGCAGCAGACCGGCGCCGCGTACCTGGTCAACGCCGACGACGTCGTGTCGTTCGACCGGGTGCCGGTGCACGACGGCGACGTGATCGACGTCAGCCCCGAGCTGCGGGTCCGGGCGATCCACACGCCGGGCCACACGTTCACCCACCTGTCGTACGCCCTCGAGGGTCCCGATCCCGTCGTGTTCTCGGGCGGCTCGCTGCTGTACGGTTCCACCGGTCGCCCGGACCTGCTCGGCGCGTCCCACGCGCACGAGCTCGCGCACCACCAGTTCGCCTCGGCGCACCGGCTCGCTCATGAGCTGCCGGACGCCACGCAGGTCATGCCGACGCACGGGTTCGGCAGCTTCTGCTCGGCCACCACCACGACCGCCGGCGCGACCGGGTCCACGATCGGCCAGGAGAAGCTCGTCAACCGGGCGCTGGGCAC
>JAKBFW010000027.1 GCA_021833345.1 Pseudomonadota bacterium
CCTCGGTCGACGAGGACCTCGGGGCGGCACTCGGGGAGGCGCTGCGCACCACCCTGTCCTGACGGGTCACACCGACCACTCACGAGCACTGCGAGCACTGACGGCAGGGTCAGCCGACGACGACCCCGGGGTCGACGGGCAGCGTCTCGGCGTCGGGTGCGGCCCTCCGCCGGGCCGTGCGACGCCGAGACGCGCCGACCACGAGGACGCCCGCTCCCGCGAGGAGCCCGGCAACCACGCCGGCCACCAGGAACCCGGTGCTAGGCCCGAGACGATCGATGGCCCAGCCGCAGATCGGGGCCCCGCCGGCGGCGCCGACGGTCATAGCCGTCCCGTTCCACCCCATGACCTCGCCACGCCTGTCCTCGTGCACCTCCCGCACGAGCGCCGCCGTGATCGCCGACAGTGCCGGAGCGCACGGGACCCCGGCCACCAGAAGCGCCGCGGCGAGCACGAGCGGTGTGCCGGCGAGCGTCGCCGGGATGGTCGCGACCGAGAGCACCAGGACGAGGACGAAGGGGTCAACCCGGTGCCGACCCGCACCATAGGCCAGCCCTCCGACCACCGAACCGGCAGCCCACAGCGCGATCATCCAGCCGATGGACGCGCCCTGGTCCCAGCGGCGCAGGACCGCCACGATGCTGACGTCCGTCCCGTTCAGGACGAACGACGCCGCCGCCGACGCCGCGAGGACGACGAGGAGCCCCGAGGTGAGGAGCCTCGACGGCGACGCGTCGCCGCGATCGTCGACCTCGGCCGACAACGGACCCGCGCCCGCGTCACGGCTGCGTATCGGCGGGTTGAACCACATCAGGAGGACCCCCGCCCCCACCGTCGACAGCCCGACCACGACGAGCGCAGCAGTGGTGGACACCTGGGTCGCGATCAGCACCCCGATCACCGGCGCGAGCATGAACGTCAGCTCGGTGCCCACCGAGTCCAGCGCATAGGCGGTGTGCTGCTGGGGGCGCGGGACCAGCACCGCGAGCGACTGGCGGACGACCGGGAACACGGGGACGAGGAACAGGCCGGCGACGAACGCGGCCGCAACCAGAGCGCGGTACCCGAGGAACGGCGCGCCCGTCCAGACCGAGGCTTCGATCACGACGGACGGCACGAGAGCCCGTCGAAGCCCGATCGAGTCGACGCGACGACCGCGCCACGGCCCACCCACGGCCATGCCGATCGTCAGCGCAGCAGCGACGATCCCCGCCTGCGCGTACCCCTTGCCGAGCGTCCCGACGACGTGGAGCGTCACGACAACTCCCGTCATCGCATGCGGAAGACGGGCGACGAGCGCGATCAGGTTGAGCCGCAGCACGCCAGGGCGGCGCAGCAGGTCTGCGTAGGGAGTGAGGGACACGCGACCATCGTCTCGTGGGGCGAGCGCTGGCGGCACGCGTATTTCCCGACGCCTGCCCCCGAGCCCAGCGACGACCAGGCGTCGCGCGCGTCCGTATCCTGGCACGGTGAGCCTCGAGCCTCCCGCCGACGACGGACGCGATCGCGCGCGCAGCGGAGCCGACCTCGTGCCGACGGCGGCACGTCCCGTCGTGTCGGAGCTGATGTTCGCCGGTTCGTCGGATGCGGGCCCAGGCGTGCCGCCGCGCCGCCATCGCGTGAGCCGAACCGTCGGTGCGCTGACCGTCACGCTCGTCCTGCTGCTCGGGCTGTCGGGCTATCTGGTCGTCGCGACGCACGCGCACGAGCGTGCGAGCGTCGAATGGCACGCGCTCGCCGTGCGCAAGGCGGACGAGCTCGCGACCACGCAGCAGGATCTCGACGGTGCGACCAACGAGCTGACGGCCGTCCGGGAGCAGCTCGCCACGGCGACCAGCAGGATCACCGAGTTGGCGAACGAGAAGGCGCAGATCGGCGACGAGGTCGCGACCCAGCAGCAGCTCGCCGACTACCAGAAGAGGATCGGCGCGGCAGCCGCCACCGTGGCGTCTGCGCTCAACCGGTGCGTGACCGCTCAGCAGACCTTGATCGGGTACCTGCGCGACGCCGCGAGCTACAACAGCACGGACCTCGCGCGCTACTCGTCCGACGTCGACGGGTTGTGCCGGTCGGCCCAGGACGCGAACACCTCGCTCCAGACCGAGCTCACGCGATGACCTCGAGCGATCGACCGGCACCACCCCGCACGGCACCTGTCGTCCGGCTGCTCATGGCGACCCTGCTCATGGCGTTGATGCCGCTGGCGGGCTGTGGCGTCGTCCCCGACCTGCCCGCACCGGTCCCGACCGACGTCACGGGCACGGCTCGTCCCGAACCGGCACCCACCGCGACCGGGAACCTCTCGCCCGACGGCTTCGGCCAGGCGCAGCGCATGACCGTGCGCATCCGGAACATCGGCTGCTCCTCGTTGTCGACCGGCTCCGGATTCGCGATCGATGCCAGGACCCTCATCACCAACCGGCACGTCGTCGCCGACTCGGCCCACCTCCAGCTCAGCACCTACGACGGTCGTGACGTCGGGGTCACTGCCGCGAGCACCGCCTCTCTCGCCGACCTCGCGGTGGTCCGGACTGCGGAACGTCTGCCGGCCGCACCCACGCTCGCTGACCACGACCCGACCGTGGGTGACCCGGTGACCGTCGTCGGCTACCCGCTCGGCGGCCGTCTGACGGTGACGAGCGGACGGGTGACCGGCCGCACCACCGACCCGCTCCACCAGAGCCTCGGTGAGGTGCTGATCACCGACGCGCCGGTCGAACCCGGCAGCTCCGGCTCCGCGGCGCTCGACGCGCAGGGTCGGGTGATCGGCGTCGTGTACGCGAAGGACTCCACGGGTGAGAGCTTCCTGGTGCCGGTGAGCACGGTGCGGACGGTGCTCGCCGACGCGAACGCGTTCACCCCGGTCCCGTCGTGCTCGTGACCGGACCGCCCCCGCGGTGGGACAGCGCTCTCGTGGCACAGTGGGTCCAGCCGGGGAGCACATCCCCGGTCGGACCCTGAGGGAGGCCGTCATGGCGAAGCGCCCGGAGCTCGACCTCGCCGCCGTGATCGGCTCGGCGAGCGATGCGCTGCACGTCCGACGCGCGTTCGGCGAGGCGTACGAGCAGGACGGTCACACCGTGATCCCGGTCGCCAGGATCCTCGGCGGGTCGGGCAGCGGGGGCGGCGGGTCGAGCACCGACATGGCGCCGCCAGGCACCGAGAACGGCGGCTACGGGATCGGCGGCGGGTTCGGGGTGCAGGTCCGCCCGATCGGCGTCTACGTGATCGATGCCACGGGGGTGCGCTGGCGGCCCGCGGTGGACCTGAACCGGATCGTCCTCGGCGGACAGGTGACCGGGGCACTCCTCGGGATGTCGCTGATGACACTCATGACCGTGCGCAGCCTGCGCCGTCGCCAACCACGCCGGCACTGAGCGACGTCCGGCAGCCGTCCCGACCGTCAGCCGGAGCGCAGCCGCAGCTCGAGCGAGTCGACCCGCTGGGAGATGACGTCCCGGGCGGCGAGAGCAGCACCGACGCGCTCGAGCACGAGGTCGAGGTCGACCTGTCGCAGCCCGGCACGGAGGGTCAGCACGACGGCCACCTCTGCGCGTCCACCCGCGGTCACCTGGACCTCCACGACCTCGCGGACCGTCGCGAGCGCCCCCGCCACGGCCCGGGCGACCGACGGATCGACGACGTCGGCTACGACGGCCGGGACCCACTCCTGCTGCTGTGCGAGCGCCCACACCGCGGGACGGGGAATCAGGAGCGCCACGGGCCCGGCGGGGTCGAGCACCATCACCTCCCAGCCCTCCTCCACCGCGGACAACGCCGCTCGAGGCGCCTCGGCGGGGACAGGTCGGGCGTCGCCTCGCCAGGCCGCCATCGTCCCGACGCTCGAGAACACCGGGAGTGCCGTGCGACCGTCCGGCGTGAGAATTGCCGCGATCCCGGTGGAGCCTCGCGAGTCCCCGGCCTGAGCGTGCTCACCGTCCGATCCGCGTGCTGCTCGCTCCGCGTGCGCAACCACCGGGACCAGCACCCGTGCACGCGCGAGAACACGCACGACGTCGGCCAGGCCTCGCGTGCCGTCGGCGACCCCGGCGACGGCAGCGGACAGCGTCGGGTCGACCCGGCCGTCGTCACCCGCGAACGCCGAGGTCGGGGGAAGCTCACGTCCGATCACGACGGTGCCGTTCAGGGGCGCCCGGCGACGTCGAGCGCCTGCGGGAGCGTGAACGCCCCGGCGTAGAGCGCCTTGCCGACGATCGCACCCTCGACCCCGACGGAGACGAGGGATCGCAGGATGACGAGGTCGTCGAGGCTCGAGATGCCACCCGACGCGACCACCGGGGCGTCCGTGCGCTCGCACACGGCCCGCAGGAGCTCGATGTTGGGGCCCCGTAGCGTGCCGTCCTTGGTCACGTCCGTGACGACGTACCGCGCACAACCGGCATCGTCGAGGCGCGCCAGCACCTCCCAGAGGTCGCCGCCCTCCTGGGTCCACCCGCGTGCCGCGAGCGTGGTCCCGCGCACGTCGAGGCCCACGGCGACCGCGTCACCGTGGCTCGAGATCACCTTCGCGGTCCAGGTCGGGTTCTCGAGCGCCGCGGTCCCCAGGTTGACGCGGCGCGCCCCGGTGGCCAGCGCCCGTTCGAGGGAGGCATCGTCGCGCACGCCCCCGGACAGCTCGACCTTGACGCCCAGACGGCCGAGCTCCTGGGCGACCTCCGCGAGCAGCGGCGCGTTCGAGCCGCGCCCGAAGGCCGCGTCGAGGTCCACCAGGTGGATCCACTCCGCCCCGCCACGCTGCCAGTCGAGCGCCGCCGAGAGCGGGTCGCCGTACGAGGTCTCCGAGCCTGCCTCACCTTGCACGAGCCGGACGGCTCGGCCGTCGGCGACGTCGACAGCGGGCAGCAGCTCCAGGCGATCGGTCATCGGGGTCCTCTCGGGGTACGTGCCCGCCAGCGGGCTGTCGGACGCGGCCAGGTGCACCGGCACGCCCGCACGGATGTCAGCGCAGCGACTCGACCCAGTTGGTCAGCAGCTGTGCACCGGCGTCGCCGGACTTCTCGGGGTGGAACTGCGTCGCGCACAACGGCCCGTTCTCGACGGCCGCCACGAACCGGTCGCCGTGCTCGGCCCACGTGACCAACGGAGGAGCAAACCTCGCGTCTCCGAGCGCGGCGAACGAGCGCGCGGCGTACGAGTGCACGAAGTAGAAGCGTTCGCCCTCGACACCGGCGAAGAGGCGGGAGCCGACAGCGGGCTCGACGGTCGCCCAGCCCATGTGGGGCACGACGTCGGCCTCGAGCCTGTCGACGAGCCCGGGCCACTCCCCGAGGCCGTCGGTGCGGGTCCCGTGCTCGTCGCCGGCCTCGAACATGACCTGCATCCCGACGCAGATCCCCAGGACGGGTCGACCACCCGCGAGTCGACGTCCGATGATCTGACCGCCCCCGACCGCCTGAAGCCCGGCCATCACGGCGGCGAAGGCGCCGACACCGGGGACCACGAGCCCATCGGCCGCCGCGGCGGCGTGCGCGTCCGCGGTGAGCTCGACCTGGGCACCGACCCGCTCGAGCGCGCGGACGGCGGAGCGGACGTTGCCGAACCCGTAGTCCAGCACGACGACGGTCGGCGAGGTGCTCACGGACCCCAGGTTACCGGTCGGTCCTCACCGCGACGTCCGTGTCCCGGCAGGCAGCTCGGCCGCAAGCGTCCGGCCGGTCCCGGCAGCGCACGTCGACCAGCGGGCGCCGCCGTCACTGCGGGTCACGGCGGGCCGACCGTGCCTGCGCGGCGAGCGTGCGCATGGCCTTCCACCGCGACACGCCGACGCTCGTGACGGTTCCGGGGAGGTCCGCCACGTCGGACGTGCCGAGCACGAGGTCCTCCAGGACTGCCGGCGCGTCCGACAGGACCAGACCCGCGGGCAGGTCGTCCCCCGCCTCACCGTTCATCCACCGCTGGGCGGTGACCTGTCCACCGCGCCGCAGGAGCAGGACCACGGGCACACCCTTGACCGTGGCTGACAGGCTCGACGCCACGGTCGCCGGTCCTGAGCCGTCACGGTCCCGGCAGACGGCGATCGCCCCGACCGGGGAGTCGACTGCATCGATCGCGAGGCCGTGAAGCGCCCCCGCGGCGGCGAGCGCCTGGGCCGACGCGACCTGCGTGAGCACGAGCGCGAGCGTGACCTCCTCCTCGAGGGACGAGAGATCGTCGGGGATCGTGAGGTCGTGCGGCAGATCACCCTCGGGCCGAGGTCCGCCGTCCGGCTCGAGATGGCTCACAGCGAGCCCTTCGTGCTCGGGACGCCCGTCACGCGGGGGTCTGGCTGCACCGCGAACCGCAGGGCGCGGGCAAGCGCCTTGAACTGGGCCTCCACGATGTGGTGCGGGTCTCGTCCCGCGAGCACCCGCACGTGCAGGCAGATGCCGGCGTGGTGGGCGATCGACTCGAAGACGTGGCGGGTCAGCGAACCGGTGAAGTGCCCGCCGATCAGGTGGTACTCCTGCCCGGCCGGCTCCCCGGTGTGCACGAGGTACGGACGCCCCGAGACGTCGACGACCACCTGGGCGAGCGCCTCGTCCAGAGGGACCACGGCGTCGCCGAAGCGCGAGATGCCGGACTTGTCGCCGAGGGCCTGCCGCAGCGCCTCGCCGAGGGCGATCGCGACGTCCTCCACGGTGTGGTGCGCGTCGATGTGCGTGTCACCCGTGGCACGGACCGTGAGGTCGATCAGGGAGTGCTTGCCCAGCGCGGTGAGCATGTGGTCGTAGAACGGCACCGTGGTCGTGATGTCGGTTCGCCCGGTGCCATCCAGGTCGAGCTCGACGAGCACGCTCGACTCGGACGTCGTCCGCTCGACCCGTCCGACACGTCCGGTCCCCGCCGTCGTTGCGCTCACAGTCCTGCCACCTCCACCAGGGCGTCGCGAAACGACGCCATCTCTGCCGGGGTGCCGATCGACACCCGCAGCCAGCCCTCCGGCCCGACCTCACGGATGAGGACGCCACGCTCCAGCAGACCCTGCCAGATCGCGTGCCGGTCGTCGAACAGTCCGAACAGCACGAAGTTCGCATCCGAGTCCGCCACGGTGAGACCGCGCTCGCGCAACCACGTGACGCACGCGTCCCGGTCGTCGCGCAGGGAGCCGACCTGTGCCATCAGCTCGTCGGCGAACGACAGCGCGGCCCGGGCGACCGCCTGCGTGACACCGGAGAGGTGGTAGGGGAGCCGCACGACGCGGAGCGCGTCGACCAGGGCCGGAGCAGCGGCGAGGTAGCCGACGCGTGCACCTGCGAGCCCGAACGCCTTGGACATCGTCCGGCTCACGGCGAGGTTCGGGTGCGCACCGAGGAGCTCGAGCGCCGACGGCGTGCCCTCCCGGCGGAACTCGCCGTAGGCCTCGTCGACGACGACCACGCAGCCACCCGCGACGGAGTCGGCCGCAGCCAGGACGACCTCGACGTCGGCGAGCGGGAGTGCCGTCCCGGTCGGGTTGTTGGGGCTTGCCAGGAGGATCACGCTCGGTCGGTGACGCGCGATCCACTCCGTGGCCGCGGCGGTGTCGAGGCTGAAGTCGTCGGCGCGTCGGCCCGCCACCCAGGTGGTCGCGGTGTCGCGCGCGTACTCGGGGTACATCGAGTAGGTCGGGGCGAAGGACAGTGCCGTGCGCCCGGGGCCGCCGAACGCCTGCAGGAGGTGCAGCATGATCTCGTTCGATCCGTTGGCGGCCCAGACCTGGTCCGGGGAGAGCGTCACCCCCGACTCGCGCCCGAGGTAGGCCGCGAGGTCCTGCCGGAGCCCGAGGAAGTCCCGGTCCGGGTACCGGTTCAGCCCGTGCGCCGCCACGGCGACGTCCGCGGCGATCCGGGCCACCACGGCCTCGGACGGCGGGTACGGGTTCTCGTTGACGTTCAGGAGGACCGGGACGTCGAGCTGCGGGGCACCGTACGGTTCGAGGCCTGCCAGCTCGGGACGAAGAGGAAGGGTCACGCGCTGATTCTAGGTTCCGGGCACGGATCGTCGACCGCGTGTCGGTGGAACCTGCCTACCATCGCGCCATGACTCCCCCCGCGCGGACCACGACAACGGACGACGCGACCGCGGATGACCTGACGACGATGCGACAGGAGGCCCAGTCCGCTCTGGTGGCGCTGGTCGGACGCGAGGACGCCATCCTGCGCGAGGACCAGTGGACCGCGATCCAGGCCCTGGTCGCGGACCGACGTCGCGCGCTCGTCGTGCAGCGGACCGGCTGGGGCAAGTCTGCGGTCTACTTCGTCGCGACGACGCTGCTGCGGGCGCGCGGCGCCGGGCCGACCGTGATCGTCTCGCCCCTGCTCGCGCTGATGCGCAACCAGGTCGAGTCCGCGCAACGTGCCGGCATCCGGGCGGAGACGATCAACTCCGCGAACGTGACCGAGTGGGCCGACGTCCACGACCGGATCGCGGACGGTGCGGTCGACGTGCTGCTCGTGTCCCCGGAGCGACTGAACAACCCCGGCTTCCGCGACGAGGTCCTTCCGCGGCTCGCTGCGGACGCCGGTCTCGTCGTCATCGACGAGGCGCACTGCATCTCCGACTGGGGGCACGACTTCCGGCCCGACTACCGACGGATCCGCACCCTGCTCGACGACCTCCCGCCCGGGATCCCCGTCCTCGCGACCACCGCGACCGCCAACGCGCGCGTCACCGCCGACGTGGCGGAGCAGCTTGCCGGTACGACGGTGCAGACCGCTTCCGGCGCCCCTGGCGGCGTCCTCGTGCTGCGCGGCGGCCTCGACCGCGAGAGCCTGCACCTGGCCGTGAACCGTCTGCCGGACACCGCGTCCCAGCTCGCGTGGCTCGCGCACCGGCTCCCGCAGATCGACGGCTCCGGGATCGTCTACTGCCTGACCGTCGCCGCGGCGCAGCAGGTCACCGAGCACCTTCGCAGCGTCGGGCTCGAGGTGCGCGCCTACACCGGGCAGACGGACACCGCGGAGCGCGAGCAGTCCGAGCAGGACCTGCTGGCCAACCGGGTGAAGGCACTCGTCGCGACGTCGGCGCTCGGCATGGGGTTCGACAAGGGCGACCTCGCGTTCGTCGTGCACCTCGGCGCACCGGCGTCACCGATCGCGTACTACCAGCAGGTCGGGCGCGCGGGCCGCGCCACCGCGAGGGCTGAGGTCACCCTGCTGCCGGGGCGGGAGGATCGCGCGATCTGGGACTACTTCGCCTCGCTCTCGTTCCCGGCGGAGGACGACGTGCGACGCACGCTCGACGCGCTCGGCGAGGCAGGGATGCTGTCGACCGCGGCGCTCGAGACCCGCGTCGACCTCCGGCGCAACCGGCTCGAGCTCATGCTGAAGGTCCTCGACGTCGATGGTGCCGTCCGCCGCGTCCGGGGTGGCTGGGAGTCCACCGGACGCCGCTGGGACTACGACACGGCGCGGTACGAGCGGGTCGCGGCGACCCGACGAGCCGAGCAGCAGGCGATGGTCGACTACGTGGGTCTGGACTCGTGCCGAATGGCCTACCTTCGTGCAGCCCTTGACGACCCTGAGCTGAAGCCGGGCTGGCGGTGCGGTCGCTGCGACATCTGCGGGGACGTCGCACGCGACTCGGGACCGGATGACGCCGAGGTAGCCGCGGCACGAGAGCGGCTCGCCCTGCCCGGTGTCGAGGTCGAGCCGCGCCGCCAGTGGCCGAGCGGGATGGATCGGCTCGGCGTCGCGTTGAGCGGAAGGATCGCGGTCGACGAGCGCGCGGAGACCGGGCGGTCGGTGGCCAGGCTGGACGCCCTCGGCTGGGGCGGGCTCCTGCGGGACCTCTTCGGTGCGACGACGGGCACGTCGGCGCGCGTTCCGGAGGACGGGCTGCCCGTCGCCCTGCGTCAGCCGGTGGTGGACGTCCTCGGCGCGTGGCCGAGGGAACCGGCACCGGCCGGAGTCGTGTACGTCGAGTCGCAGTCACATCCGGGTCTCGTCCGGCACCTCGCCGAGGGTGTCGCCCGACAGCTCGCGATCCCGGTGGTCGGAACGGTCCGCCCGGCACGCGGAAGCGAGCCAGGACGCCACGACGTCAACTCGGCACAGCGACTGGCCGGCGTCGTCCGCAGGCTCGAGCTCACCCTCTCGGAGGCGGCGGCCGCCGGTCTCCCCGGACGCGCCGTCCTGCTCGTCGACGACAGGATCGACTCGGGCTGGACGATCACGGTCGCCGCGCGCCTCCTGCGACTCGCCGGGGCGAGCGCCGTCCACCCGTTCGTGCTGGGCGTCGGCTGAGGGCCGAGCGGACGCGCCCGGCAGATCGGGACCGGCGAGGTCAGAAGCGCGCGCGTACGGCCTCGCCGTGCGCCGGGAGGTCCTCGGCGTCGGCCAGTGCGACGATCCGGTCCGCGAGGGTCCGAAGCGCAGCCGCGTCGTACTCGATCACCTGGACCGACCGGACGAAGCTGTGCACGCCCAGGCCCGACGCGAAGTGCGAGCACCCACCGGTCGGCAGGACATGGTTGGAGCCGGCCATGTAGTCCCCGAGCGAGACCGGGGAGTACGGGCCCACGAAGATCGCACCCGCGCTCGTCACCCGATCGGCCACCGCGGCAGCGTCGGCCGTCTGGATCTCGAGGTGCTCCGCGCCGTACGCGTTCACCACCGCGAGCCCGGCGTCGAGGTCGTCGACCAGCACGACGGCTGACTGCGACCCGGACAACGACACGCCGATGCGCTCGGAGTGCTTCGTCGTGGTCGCGCGCTGCGAGAGGGCGAGATCGACGGCGTCGGCCAGCTCGACGGAGGGCGTGACCAGCACCGCGGCCGCGAGCGGGTCGTGCTCGGCCTGGGAGATGAGGTCCGCGGCGACGTGGACCGGGTCCGCCCCGGCGTCCGCGAGGATCGCGATCTCGGTCGGCCCGGCCTCGGCGTCGATCCCGACGACCCCGCGGACCAGCCGCTTCGCCGCGGCGACGTAGACGTTCCCGGGGCCAGTCACGACATCGACCGGCTCGCACAGCCGCACGCCGTCCTGGGGTTCGCTCCCCGCCGCGCCGTAGGCGAACATCGCGACCGCCTGCGCACCACCCACCGCGTAGACCTCGTCGATGCCGAGCAGTGCGCACGTCGCCATGACGGTCGGGTCCGGGAGCCCACCGCCCGACCGCTGCGGCGGCGAGGCGACCGCGAGCGACCCCACACCGGCCTCCTGGGCTGCGACCACGTTCATCACGACGGAGGACGGGTAGACCGCGAGCCCACCAGGGACGTAGAGCCCGACGCGGCGGACCGGGATCCACCGCTGCCGGACCTGAGCACCCGGCCCGAGGTCGACCGTGAAGTCGGCGGGCCGCTGCGCCGCGTGCACGGTCCGGACCCGCGCGATCGTCTCCTCGAGCGCCGCCCGCACACCCAGGTCGAGGGTCGCCAACGCCGCCTCGAGCGCGCTCGGCGGCACGCGCAGGTGCTCGGGCCGCACGTGGTCGAACTTTTCGGCGAGGTCACGCAGAGCCGCGGCGCCGTGCTCGCGGACCTGCGCGAGGATCGGAGCCACGCGCGCGCTCGCGGCGTCGACGTCAAGCTCGGCGCGAGGCAGGGTCTCGATCAGCTCGCGGGCGGTGAGGGTGCGACCACGCAGGTCGATGCGGGACATCACCCCTCGAGTCTAGACGGCGACACAATGGCCGCATGAACAGCAGCCCCACCCCGGTGCCCATCTCCGACGACACGATCCGACTCGGCCAGTTCCTCAAGCTCGCCGGTCTGGCCGACTCCGGTGCCCACGCGCGCGAGCTGCTCGAGGACGACGTCGTCCGGGTGAACGGCGAGCCCGAGCAACGTCGCGGACGCCAGCTCCACCGCGGGGACCTCGTATCCGTCCAGCTGCCGACCGGGACCGAGCGCGCCACCGTCGGGTGAGGCATGTCATGCCGAGAGGCAGCCCGGCCCGAGCAACGCCTTGAGATCGCCGAACAGTGCCGGGGACCGTTCGACCCGGAGGTTCTCCTCGAGGCGCATCACGGTCGCCCGGCCCGGGCTCATCAGGCGCAGGTGCACCTCGGTCACGCCGGGGTGGGTGCACAGGATGTCCCGGAGCCGCTCGACGACCGGGGGGATGCAGCGGGAGACCTGCATCGACACGACGACCGGGGCGTCGGCGACGGCCGTCATGTCCGGGAGCGTGACCTCCATGGCCTGAAGCTGCATCGTGTCGTCGCGCCGCCGCACCCGGCCGCGGAGGACCACGACCTGGTCCTCGGCGAGCACGGTCGAGTAGGCGAGGTAGGTCTCACCGAAGAACATCACCTCGACGGATCCCTCCATGTCCTCGATCGTCACGGCCGCCCACGGGTTGCCCTGCTTGGACATCTTGCGTTGGAGCGAGGTGATGAGACCGGCGACGACGACCGTCGACCCGTCGGGCCGGAACTCGTCCGCCAGCAGCGTGGCGATCGACACGTCGGCCGACTGCGCGAGGACGTGCTCGAGACCGGACAGTGGGTGGTCGGAGACGTAGAGCCCGAGCATCTCGCGCTCGAACGCCAGTCGCTGCTTCTTGTCCCAGTCCGGCAGGTCGGGCACGAGGACGGAGAAGCCGGGCGCGGTCGCGTCGTCCGCGGCGAACACGTCGGCGAACAGGTCGAACTGCCCTTCGGCCTCCTTGCGCTTGACGCCGATCACCGAGTCGACCGCCTGCTCGTGCACCAGGAGGAGCGCCCGACGGGTGTGACCGAGCGAGTCGAACGCGCCGGCCTTGATCAGGGACTCGATCGTCCGCTTGTTGCACACGACGGCCGGGACCTTGTCGAGGAAGTCCGTGAACGACGAGAAGGCGCCCTTCGCCTCACGGGCCTTGACGATCGCGTCGACCACGTTCGCCCCCACGTTCCGCACCGCGGTGAGGCCGAACCGGATGTCCACGTCGACGGCGGTGAAGTTCGCCGAGGACGAGTTCACGTCCGGAGGGAGCACCGTGATGCCCATGTGACGGCACTCGCCGAGGTACAGGGCCGACTTGTCCTTGTCGTCCCGCACACTCGTGAGCAGTCCCGCCATGTACTCGGTCGGGTAGTTGGCCTTGAGGAACGCGGTCCAGTAGGACACGACGCCGTAGGCCGCCGAGTGCGCCTTGTTGAACGCGTACCCGGCGAACGGGACGAGCACGTCCCAGACGGCCTGGATCGCACCGTCCGAGTAGCCGCGCTCACGGCAGCCGGCCTGGAAGGGGATGAACTCCTTCTCCAGGACCTCCTTCTTCTTCTTTCCCATCGCGCGGCGGAGCAGGTCCGCCTGACCGAGCGTGTAGCCGGCGAGCTTCTGGGCCGCACGCTGCACCTGCTCCTGATAGACGATCAGACCGTGCGTGATCCCGACGATCTCCTCAAGCGGCTCGGCCAGCTCCGGGTGGATCGGCTCGATCTCCTGGAGCCCGTTCTTCCGCAGCGCGTAGTTGATGTGCGAGTTCATGCCCATCGGCCCGGGCCGGTACAGCGCGATGACGGCGGAGATGTCCTCGAAGCTGTCGGGTCGCATCTGGCGCAGCAACGACCGCATCGGACCACCGTCGAGCTGGAAGACTCCCAGCGTGTCGCCGCGACCGAGCAGCTCGTAGGTCGGCGGGTCGTCGAGGGGCACCTCTTCGATGCGGATCTCGGGTTTGCCGTTCATCACGATGTTCTCGAGCGCGTCGTCAAGGATCGTGAGGTTCCGCAGACCCAGGAAGTCCATCTTGATCAGGCCGAGCGCCTCGGCCGCCGGCTGGTCGAACTGCGTGATGATCGCGCCGTCCTGCGGGCGCCGCATGATCGGCACGATGTCGATCAAGGGCTCGCTCGACATGATCACGCCCGCGGCGTGGACACCCCACTGACGCTTGAGGTTCTCGAGCCCACGCGCCGTCTCGAGGACGCGCTGAGCCTCAGGGTCCGCCTCGACGACCTTACGGAACTCGTCCGCCTCCGCGTAACGCGGGTCCTCGGGGTTGTACATGCCCTTCAGGGTGATGTCCTTGCCCATCACGGCCGGCGGCATCGCCTTGGTGAGCTTCTCCCCCATCGCGAACGGGAAGCCGAGCACGCGGGACGCATCCTTGAGCGCCTGCTTCGCCTTGATGGTCCCGTACGTCACGATCTGCGCGACACGGTCCTCGCCGTACTTCTCGGTGACGTACCGGATGACCTCGCCGCGCCGGCGCTCGTCGAAGTCGACGTCGACATCCGGCCAGGAGATGCGCTCCGGGTTCAGGAATCGCTCGAAGATCAGCCCGTGCTCGAGCGGGTCGAGCTCGGTGATGCCCATCGCGTACGACGCCATCGAGCCGGCGGCGGAACCGCGTCCCGGGCCGACGCGGATGCCCTGGTCCTTGGCCCAGTTGATGAAGTCGGCGACCACCAAGAAGTAGCCCGAGAAGCCGAGCTGCGTGATGACGCCGGTCTCGTACTCGGCCTGCGTCCGGACGTCGTCGGGCACCGCCCCGGCATACCGGCGCTGGAGGCCGGTCTCGACCGCCTTGATGAACCACGACTCCTCGTCCTCTCCGAGCGGAACGGGGAACCGGGGCATGTAGTTCGCGTTCGTGTTGAACTCGACGTCGCACTGCTCCGCGATCAGCAGCGTGTTGTCGCACGCCTCGGGCAGCTCGGCCCACGTGCGCCGCATCTCCTCGGCCGACCACACGTAGAACTTGTCCGTGTCGAACTTGAACCGGTCAGGGTCGGCGAGCGTCGTGCCCGACTGCACGCACAGCAGCACCTCGTGGGCATGACTGTCCTCATGACGCGTGTAATGCAGGTCGTTCGTGGCGACCAGTGGGGCGTCGATCACCCGGGCGAGGCGAACCAAGTCCTTCAGGACGCGCTGCTCGATCTCCAGGCCGTGGTCCATCAGCTCGACGTAGAAGTACTCCTTGCCGAAGATGTCCTGCAGCTCGCCGGCGGCCCGCACGGCCTCGTCCCACTGTCCCAGGCGCAACCGCGTCTGCACCTCGCTCGACGGGCAGCCGGAGAACGCGATGACGCCGTCGGAATACCGGCTGAGCAGCTCCCGATCCATGCGGGGCCACTTCGCCATCTGACCCTCGAGAGAGGCGAGCGAGCCCATCCGGAAAAGGTTGTGCATCCCCTCGGTCGTCCGCGACAGCAGAGTCATGTGGGTGTAGGCGCCACGGGCGGAGACGTCGTCTGCGCCCTGGTGCGCCTCACCCCACTTGACGCGGGTCTGGTCGAACCGGCTCGTCCCCGGGGTGAGGTAGGCCTCGATGCCGATGATCGGCTTGATCCCGTGCGCGCGGGCCCGTGACCAGAAGTCGAACGCCCCGAAGAGATAGCCGTGGTCGGTGATCGCCATGGCCTTCTGACCGAGCCGCTCCGCCTCGGTGAGGAGCTCGTCGATCCTCGCTGCGCCGTCGAGCATCGAGTACTCGGTGTGTGCGTGGAGGTGGACGAAGTCGGAGCCCCCGGACGATGCCATGACCGTCAGTCTAGGTCGCCGCCACCCACACCCTCGGCCGACCGGTCCTCCCCGTAGGCGGCCCGGAGCGCTGCGAGAGCAGCGGCCAGATCCTCGGGGTAGGTGCTCGTGACCTCGAGCCACTCGCCGCTCGCCGGGTGCGCGAAGCCGAGCCGCACGGCGTGCAGCCACTGCCGCGTCAGGCCCGTTCGGACCGCCAAGGTGGGGTCCGCACCGTACGTGAGGTCCCCGACGCACGGGTGGTGCAGCGCGGCGAAGTGCACGCGGATCTGGTGCGTGCGGCCGGTCTCGAGGTGCACCTCGACGAGAGACGCGCCGGGCAGCATCTCCAGCACCTCGTAGTGCGTGACCGACGGTTTGCCGCCGGCGACCACCGCGAACTTGTAGTCCGCCGACGGGTGCCGCCCGATGGGTGCGTCGATCGTCCCGGTCGTCGGTTCGGGATGCCCCTGGACCAGTGCGTGATACACCTTCTCGACGGTGCGTTCCTTGAATGCGCGCTTGAGGACGCTGTACGCGTGCTCGCTCTTGGCGACGACCATCAGGCCCGACGTCCCGACGTCGAGGCGGTGCACGATTCCCTGCCGCTCCGCCGCACCTGACGTCGAGATCCGGTACCCGGCGGCGGCCAGAGCGCCGACCACCGTGGGTCCGGTCCAGCCCGGGGACGGGTGAGCGGCAACCCCCACCGGCTTGTCGACCACCACCACGTCGTCGTCGTCGTGGAGGACCCGCATCCCCGGAACAGGTTCGGGCACGACCGCCACCGTCGACGGCGCGGTGAGAGTGACCTCGAGCCATGCGCCAGGGACCAGTCGGTCCGACTTCGCCACCACGTGCCCGTCGACCAGGACGTCGCCGGTCTCGGCCAGCTCCGCCGCGCGTGTCCGCGACACCCCGAGGAGCCGGGAGAGCCCGGTGTCCACGCGTTCGCCTGCGAGCCCGTCCGGGACAGGCAGCGCGCGGAGCTCAGACATCCGCAGGATCGGTCATGGTGTCCCCGGCTGCGCCTGGGGCGTCGCTCTGCGGAGCGTCGCCGCCATCCGAGTCGGACCCCGCGACCGGTACCTCGGGTGCACGGTGCGCGTCGTCCGTTTCCGAGGCCCGCGCCTGTGCCGATTCCACGCTGCCGTCGATCCGGATCCCACGCATCGACAGCAGCACGATCACCACGGCTGCCACGACGATCGCGACGTCGGCGACGTTGCCGACGAACACGTGCGCGTAGGCGATGAAGTCGACGACCTCGCCCCGCCCGAAGCTCGGCTCCCGGAACAGCCGGTCGATGAGATTGCCGAGGGCCCCACCCAGGAGGAGGCCCAGCGCGACAGCCCAGCCCGTCGAGCCGATCCGGCGGGACGCCCGCACGATCACGACGGCGACCACGACGGCGACCACCGTGAGCAGCCAGGTCATCCCGGTCGCGATCGACAGCGCGGCCCCGGGGTTGTAGACCAAGGAGAGGCCGAGCAGGTCACCGATCACCGGGGTGCGCTCTCCCGGCACCAACGAGGAGACCGCCCAGGCCTTCGCCACCTGGTCGGCGATCAGGACGACGACCGTCAGGCCGGTCAGCAGCGCCATCAGTCGCCGCCGGTGACGCGCCGAGGCCGGCACCGCAGCGCGCTCCGGCGCGGACGACGTCGTCAGCTCGTCAGCGCTCGTCACAGGCTCAGGCGTCATCGACATCGGGAAGAAGTCTCCCATGGCTCGAGGTCAGCGACGTTCCTCGCGCTGCTTGCAGGTCACGCAGAGGGTGGCCCGCGGGAATGCGAGCACGCGGGCCTTGCCGATCGGGTCGCCGCACGACTCGCACGTCGCGAAGCTCCCGTCGCTCACCCGGCCGAGCGCGTGCGTGGTCTGCGACAGGAGGTTGCGGGTGTTGTTGACGAGGGTCAGCTCCTGCTCACGCTCCAAGGCGCTCGAACCGGAGTCCGCCTGGTCGTCGCCCGCCCCGTCGCCGGAGTTGCGCAGCAGGTCGGACAGCTCCGTGTCCGCGCTCGTCAGCTCCGCGGTCAGCCTGTCGACCTCGCTCACGAGCTCTCCCCGCAGCGCGCGAACGTCCTCCACGGTCCAGGGCTCCTCGCCGGGGCGGACCGGGAGGTCCTCGATCACGGGGAACCCGCCATCGCCCACCAGCTGAGCCGTCGTCATCGCGTCGTCGGCGACCATCAGTGCCCTCTCTCCGGGGAAGTCAGGAGAGAGTATGCGCCCGCGCCGGTCCGCACAACACGACGCGCACGAAGGCCGCGTCCGGGGCATGTCGAGGGTGGCGGCGCTGTTCCCGGCCGTCCGACGCCGAACGCCGCCCTCCCGTCCGAGAGAGCGGCGTTCTGGCGTCGCCGAAGGAGTGTCTCGTCGGGGATCGAGCGGGTCAGAGACCCTGTCCGTCGCCCTGCGGCTGACCGCCGGGAGCGGTGCGGCCCTGGAGCGCGCTGCCGCGGTTGTCCAGGTCCCCGAGAAGGTTCTCGAGGTAGCTCTTCAGACGGGTGCGGTAGTCGCGCTCGAAGACGCGCAGCTCGTCGATCTTGCGTTCGAGCAGCGACCGCTCCTGCTCCAGCTGACCGAGCGTGCGGCTCGACGTCTCCTCCGCCTCACGAACGATCCGCGTGCCCTGGGACTTCGCTTCGGCGATGAGTCGCTCGCCCTCTTCCTGGCCGCTGCGCACGTAGTCGTCGTGCAGCTTCTGGGCCAAGGCGAGCATCCCGGTCGCCGACTCGGGCTCGCTCTGGCGAACCGGCGCCGAGACGACGGGCACCGGGGCCACCGGCGCGGCGACGACGGGTGCGGGTGCCGGTACGGGTGCCGGTGTGGGCTCGGGAACCTCCACCGGGGCGACGACCGGAGCGACCGGAGCGACCTGTCCCGCACCCGAACGGCTCAGTTCGGCGATGCGCCGCTCAGCCGCCGCCAGCTTCGTCTTGAGGTCGTCGTTCTCCCCCTGGACCTCGCGGAGAGTGCCGACGACGAGGTCGAGGAAGTCGTCCACCTCATCCTGGTCATACCCCTCGCGGAACTTGGTCGCCTGGAACTTCTTGTTCAAGACGTCATCTGCTGTCAGCAGCGCCATCGGTGTCACCTCTGTCGATCGAGCTCGGTCGGGCCGGGGCAGTCCACCGACCGCCGCCGTTCACGTTAGCGGACATTGGCCCTCGCGCGCGTGACCAGCGCACGACCACGCCGCGGGACCTGCACCAGGACACGATCGTGCGAGACGCCTCAGCTGCCGAGCACGCTCAGCAGAAGAAGCAGGAACCAGCACAGCAGGAGCAGCACGGTGAAGGCCAGGTCCAACCGCATCGTGCCGAGGGTGAGCGGCGGCAGCAGGCGACGCAGGGCGCGCAGCGGCGGGTCGGTGACCGTGTAGACCGACTCGGTCAGGACGAGCACAGCGCCGCGAGGGCGCCAGTCCCGGGCGAAGAACTGCACCCAGTCGACGACCATCCGCGCCAGGAGCGCGACGATGAACAGCGTGACGACGAGCGACAACGCACCGGCGACGAGCCTCACGTGTCAGCTCTGGTTGTAGAACGCAGCACGGGACTCGGCATTCGCCGGACGATCGTCACCGGTCACCTCGACGTGCACCGGCGAGAGGAGGAAGACCCGGTTCGTCACGCGCTCGATCGCCCCGTGCAGCCCGAAGATCAGCCCAGCGGAAAAGTCCACCAGTCGTTTCGCATCGGCGTCGTCCATGTCGGACAAGTTCATGATCACGGGCGTCCCCTCGCGGAACGCCTCACCGATCTTGCGCGCGTCGTTGTACGAGCGGGGGTGGATCGTGGTGATGCGCCGAAGGTCCCCCGCAGCCGGCGTCGGCACGGATGCTCGCGTACCGACGGCACGACTGATGGGAGTCACCTGGGCGTCGAAGTCGTGCGACATGGGATCCTCGATGTCCTCGTACTCGTCGACGTAGTCCTCGTCCAGCTGCTCGCCGTGGTCGTCGGCAAGGCCGAGGTACAGCATCGTCTTGCGCAGCGCTCCGGCCATTGCCCTCTCCCCCATCTGTCCCGCGTCTCACGCCCCACTTCAGTGGGGCACGTCGCTTAAGCCATCACGCTAGCAACGGACCTGGTCACGACCGCGGCGACACGCCCGCCAGACGGATGACACCTGCGAACCGCCCGGTGGGCTCCGCGTGGTGGGCGGACCGTCGGTGCGAGTAGAACCGCGGATCGGTCATGGTGCACGCCTCGACCCGCTGCACGCCGCGGACCCCGCACGCACCGAGAACGGCCGCGACGGCACCGGGAAGGTCGAGGGACGGCGTCCCCCACGACGTCTCGGCGCGAGCGGCCGGCACGAGGCGCGAGACCTCGTCGCACATCTCAGCAGGCACCTCGTAGCACGCGCCGCAGACGGACGGCCCGATCGTCGAGCGGATGCGGTCAGGAGCCGCGCCCAGGTCCCGCATCGCTGCGACCGCGCTCTGGACGACACCTGCGACGAGCCCGCGACGCCCCGCGTGGATCGCCGCCACGACGCCGGCCGTGGCATCGGCGAGCAGGACCGGGACGCAGTCCGCCACGAGCACGCCCAGCGCGACGTCGTCCAGCCCGGTCACCAGGGCGTCCGCCCGCGCGACAGGAGAGAGGAGATCGGCGGGTGGGGTGGTGACGACGAAGGCATCCGCCCCGTGCGCCTGGTCCGCCCAGGCGATCGGCGCACCGATCGAGTGCTCGACGAGGCTCCGGTTGCGCGCGACCGCCACGGGGTCGTCGCCCACATGGACCGCCAGGTCGAGACCGTCCCACGGCCCTGTGCTGAAGCCGCCGCCGCGCGTCGTGAACGCGGCCCGGACGCCGACCCCGAGGTCGATCGCGAGAAGCGCGACCGACGACTCGGGCCGACCGCCGCCCGCAGCCATCGCCTACTTCAGGAAGTCGGGGACGTCGAGGTCGTCGCGTCCCCGACGGCTCGGCTCGTCGTCGAACGTTCGCGGCATCTCGAGCGAGCCGGTCGCGGTGACCGACTCCGGGTCCGTCGAGAGGAACGCCGGGATCTCCTCGCCAGGGAGCGCCACGGGAACCGACATCGGCGCGCGCGCGACGTCGGCGTCAGGAGAGACCGGGACGACCGACGGGATGGCGTGCGACGCGGAGGTCCCCTGTCGGGGCGTCGGGAGCGCCCCCGTCGAGACCTGCCCGAGGGCGCGCGCGTCGCGACGCACCGTGGGCGAGCCGCTGTCGAAACCCGCGGCGATCACGGTGACACGGACCTCGTCACCCAGTGCGTCGTCGATCACCGCACCGAAGATGATGTTCGCCTCGGCGTGCGCGGCCTCCTGGACGAGCCGGGCCGCCTCGTTGATCTCGAACAGGCCGAGGTCCGATCCGCCCTGGATCGAGAGCAGCACGCCGTGAGCCCCGTCGATGCTCGCCTCGAGCAGCGGGGACGAGATCGCGAGCTCCGCGGCCTGGACCGCGCGGTCCTCACCGCGCGCCGACCCGATCCCCATCAGCGCGCTCCCGGCCCCCTGCATGACGGACTTCACGTCGGCGAAGTCGAGGTTGATCAGTCCCGGTGTCGTGATCAGGTCCGTGATCCCCTGCACACCGGAGAGCAGCACCTGGTCCGCCGAGCGGAACGCATCGAGCACCGACACCGAACGGTCGCTGATCGAGAGCAGGCGGTCGTTCGGGATCACGATCAGCGTGTCGACCTCCGCGCGAAGCCCGTCGATCCCCGAGTCGGCCTGCACCGAGCGGCGGCGGCCCTCGAAGGTGAACGGACGGGTGACGACACCGATGGTGAGAGCACCGAGCGCCCGCGCGATCCGCGCGACCACCGGCGCACCACCGGTTCCCGTCCCACCGCCCTCACCTGCGGTCACGAAGACCATGTCCGCACCGCGAAGGACGTCCTCGATCTCTTCGGCGTGGTCCTCGGCCGCCTTCTTGCCGACCTCCGGATCCGCGCCCGCGCCGAGGCCACGCGTCAGCTCCCGACCGACGTCGAGCTTGACGTCGGCGTCCGACATCAGCAACGCCTGCGCATCGGTGTTGATGGCGATGAACTCGACACCCTTGAGGCCGACCTCGATCATCCGGTTCACGGCATTGACGCCGCCGCCGCCGATGCCGACGACCTTGATGACCGCCAGGTAGTTCTGCGGAGCTGCCACGATGGGTGCCTCTCGTTCTGCTTGCGTGTCGTGCGGTGCGTCAACCTTCACCCTCAGGCTGAGGGTTATAGTTATGTCAGTCTGTGCCACCAGTGACGCTAGGTGGCAGACGAGCCCGGATCAACGACCGACGTGCGCGTGTCGGCCGTCGGCGTCGCGCGCGCTCACCGCGTGATGGGCAACATCGGCGCCGACACGTCGAAGACCTTGGCATGAGCGCTCGTCGGAGCAGCGCGCAGGGCCTTCAGCACGGCGATCTTGAGAGCTGTCTGGTCGGCGCTCCCCCACACCACATGGGCTCCGTCCCGCAGATCCATCCCGACGGTGTCCTGGCTCGCAGCCTGAACCGCCGCGACCTGAGATCGCAGATCGGCCGGAAGCGCGTCGAGAACGCCGAGGACGGCCGCGAGCGTGCGCCTCGTGTCGGTGGCGGCGGCAGGGATCGTGACCACCGGGAGGCCCTTCGGCGGGGTGGTGGCTCGACCGACCTGGACACCGTCCGCATCTCGCAGCACGAAGCCACCCGCAGGGTCGGGGATCGCCGCGACCGGCTCGCGCGAGACGAGGGTGATCGTCAGCCCGTGCGGCCAGTTGCGCATGACCTTCGCGGACCGCACCCCCGGGACCTCGAGGATCGCGTCGCGAAGCGCCACGGTGTCGAGTCGCGGCAGCGGAGTCCCGGCGCGTGCGTCCACGACCGACAGCACGTCGGCAACCGTCACGACCGTGCCCGGGTCCTTCACGACGACCTTCGCCGGCTCGAGAGCGAGCACCGGCGACAGCAGCAGGAGCCACGACAGCAGGCCGGCCGCGAGGACAGCCGTCGCCCCGACGTAGAGATGATGACGGGTCACCGCACGCCGCGCGCTGACGCGCTCGGCGAACCTCTCAGCCGACCGCGACGACACGACAGCCGGACGGACCGGCATGCCGGGCGTGCGACGGCGTGACGCATACGTGGTGACCGCGACGGAGTCCGCCGACTCCTTGCTCGGACCGGCCGGGCGCGGTCCCGGGTCGTCGGCCGCCGGGCGCACCCGGGTCGGGGTCTCGTCGTCGGCCGGCTTCGGCGTTGGCGCCACACCCTCGCCCGCGCGAGGACGCGGAAGCGGTGGACGCCGGGGCCGAGCCGGTCGCGTCGGCTGACCGGGTCGGGACGGCGGCGTCACGTCGGGCCCCGGTCGTCGGCACGTCGAGCCAGCTCGTCAAGGATGATCGGCCCGAGCTCCGTGACGTCGCCCGCACCCACGGTCAGGACCAGGTCGCCCGCACGGGCGGCACCTGCGAGGCGGAGAGCCGCCTCGACCCGGTCGGCCACGTACTCTCCTGGACCGGCCATGGCGTCGACGATCAGCGCGCCCGTGACACCGGGCTCGGGATCCTCCCGGGCCGCGTACACACCCGTCACGACGACGACGTCGGCGAGGGCGAGTGCGTCGGCGAACTCGCGAGCGAACACACGCGTCCGCGAGAAGAGGTGCGGCTGGAAGACCACGAGCACACGCCCGGACCCCGCGACCGACCGGGCCGCCCGGAGGAGGGCCGCGACCTCCGTCGGGTGGTGCGCGTAGTCGTCGACCACGCGCACCCCGCCGACGCTCCCCCGGTCCTCGAAGCGACGCCCCGTGCCACGGAACGCGGCCACACCGGCGGCCGCCACCTCGGGGTCGACCCCGAGGACCACGGCGGCGATCCATGCCGCCGCCGCGTTCGCGGCGTTGTGGACCCCGGGCACCGCGAGCTCGAGGGCGAGGGTCGTCGCGGGGAGCCACGGCGCTCCCGTGCTCGTCCGGACCATCGCACGACTGCCGTCGCCGAGAGCCACGAAGTCGGCGATCGTCACGTGCGCGTCCGCGCCGACCGGGGCGTCTCGCGTCCCGTAGGTCACCACCCGCACGCCACGTGACGCCAGCG
>JAKBFW010000175.1:0-3534 GCA_021833345.1 Pseudomonadota bacterium
TCGGCGGGCAGCACTCCGCGTTCCAGGCGGTCGCCGATGCGCACGGGGTCAGCCCGCAGCGGGTCTGCCTCGCGTGGGAGCTCGCTCTCGCGCCGGTGGTGATCCCGATCCCCGGGGCGTCGCGTGCCGCGAGCATCCAGGACTCGGCGCAGGCCGTCGACCTCGTCCTCACCTCCGAGGAGATCGCCACGCTCTCCGCCGACCCCGCTCGCTGAGGCCGGTCGCGCGATGACGACCACCCTGCCCACGGTAGCCTTCGGGCGCACCGACATGCAGATCACCCGCGTCGGCTTCGGCGCGTGGGCGATCGGCGGCGGCGACTGGGCGTTCGCCTGGGGACCGCAGGACGACGAGGAGTCGATCGCCGCGATCCACCACGCGGTCGAGTCCGGCGTCAACTGGATCGACACCGCGGCCGTCTATGGCCTCGGGCACTCCGAAGAGGTCGTCGGTCGCGCCCTGCGCGACCTGCCCGTGGGTGAGCGGCCCTACGTGTTCACCAAGGGCGGCAACGTCTGGACGGAGGGGGACCGGAGCGCGTCGCCTCGTCGCGTCGCGACCCGGGACTCCCTGCGGTCGGAGGTCGACGCGTCGTTGAGGCGTCTCGGCGTCGAGCAGATCGACCTCTACCAGCTGCACTGGCCGCCGAACGACGGGACGCCGGTAGAGGTCTACTGGCAGACGTTCCTCGACCTCAAGGCCGAGGGCAAGGTACGTGCGGTGGGCCTGTCCAACCACGACGTCGCCCGCCTCGACGTGGCCGAGTCCCTCGGTCACGTCGACTCCCTGCAGCCGCCGTTCTCGGCAATCCGTCAGGAAGCCGGCGACGACCTGCTCCCGTGGTGCGACGCGCACGGCACCGCCGTGATCGTGTACAGCCCGATGGGGTCCGGTCTGCTCACCGGTGCGTTCACCGCCGAGCGGGTCGCCGCCCTCCCGGCGGACGACTGGCGGCGATCCGCACCCGCGTTCACCACCGAGCTCGAGGCGAACCTGCGGGTCGCGGATGCGCTCGCACGGGTGGCGGAGCGGCACGGCGTCCCGACGGCAGCCGCCGCCGCAGCCTGGACCTTGGGCTTCCCCGGTGTCACGGGTGCGATCGTCGGCGCACGCACGCCGGCACAGATCGACGGCTGGCTGCCCGCCGCGTCATTGACGCTCACGGCCGAGGACTACGCAGCCGTCGCGGCGGCGCGCGGCTGACCCCGCGGGCGCGAGCGGCGACACCGGGGCCTCTCACCCTCCAGGTGGCGGGACCCGGTGTCGCCGGGCACGTGGCGCGTCAGGCGGACGTGGGCGTCGGCTCGACCCGCGACGCGGCGCGCTCACGGAGCGCGCGGAGCTCAGGGACCCCCTGGCCCGACGGGTCGACCGCGAAGGACGTGACCCGGTGCTCACCGGTCTCGCCGATCTCCACGGTCGAGACGCTGGCGTTGGGCAGAGGGTGGGTCGGCGGGCTGCCGATCAGCGTCAGGTAGGCCGCAAGGGTCACGCCGTGGCTGACCACCAGGACCTCCGAGTCGCCACGATGCGCCTCCTCGATCCGCGTGAAGCCCGCGCGGACCCGGCCGAGGTAGGCCGCGGCGGGCTCCCCGCCCGGGAGGCCGGGGTGCGTGCCGTCGAACACGCGGGCGAACAGCTCCCAGGGGTCGACGTGCGCGTGGAGCACCTCCTCCGGGGCGGCCTCGAAGGCACCGAAGCTGAGCTCGCGGAGGTCGTCGTCCGTCGTCAGCACCGTCCCCGGGTGGTGCGTCAGGATCATGTCGGCCGTTGCGACGGTGCGGCCGGAGGGGCTCGCGTACGCGGCGGCGAACGACCGCGGACGCAGGTGCTGCGCGGTCGCGGCGACCCCGGCGGCGCCGTCGTCGGTGAGACGCGAGTCGCACCACCCCTGCAGGCGGTGCTCGTCGTTGTAGACCGTCCGGCCGTGCCGGACGAGGTAGAGGGTCAGGGCCACGGACGGGGATGCTACTGACCGTCGATGAACGGCGCGTGAAGCCGGCACGGCTCGTTCGCGCCCGGCGGTCGGTCAGGTCACGACGCTGACGGGCCGACCGGCGCAGAAGGCCTCGACCGCGACGACGGTGCCCTCGGCCATCCGGGCCAGAGCCTGCGGGGTGCGGAATCCGAGGTGAGGGGTGAGGACCGTGCCCGGCGCGGTGAGCAGGGGATCGTCCGCCGCGAGCGGCTCCGGGTCGAAGACGTCGAGCGCGGCCAGCAGGTCACCTCGCCTCAGCCGTCGCGCCAGGGCGCCGGGGGCGAGCAGCTCTCCGCGCGCCGTGTTGACGAGGATCGCGCCGGGGCGCAGCAGGTCGAGCATGCGTTCGGTCACGAGGCCGGCGGTGTGCTCCGTCAACGGCAGGTGCAGGCTGACGACGTCGCTCACGGCGAACAGCTCGTCCAGGCCTGCCGCTCGGGCGTGCACCAGCTCCAGGTCGGCCTCGTCGATCGTGCGGTCCCAGACGAGCACCCGCATCCCCAGGGCGTCGACCAGCCGGGCGAACGTCCGCCCGATCCCCCCGAAGCCCACGACACCCACCGTCGCGCCCTCGAGCTCGCGGCCGGGGCGTCCCGACCAGTCACCGGCGCGCAGCGCGCGGTCGGCAGCGGGGACACCGCGCGCCGCGGCCAGGAGCAGCGCGAGCGCGTGCTCGGCGACGGCACGGTCGCCGTAGTGCGTCACGTTCGTGACCGTGATGCCCAGCTCCCGGGCGAGCCCGAGGTTCACGTAGGACGCCGCGCCCGTCCCCGAGAACGCCACGAGCTCGGTGCGTCCTGCGCACGCGCGGAGCGTGTCGTCATCGAGGTGCACCGCGAGCAGCACGACGTCGGCGGTGCGCACGCGTGCGCGGATCCCGGCCTGGTCCGGGAGATCGGTCGCGATCACGACCTCGCCGAGCGCGTCGAGCCGACGGCGGAGGTCGGGAGCGGCGAAGTGTGCGGCGAGGCCGCCGTCGGCGCTCGGGCAGACGATCCGGCGAGAGGTCATGGACCGGCACCCTAGACGGTCGGTGTGCCGAGCACGTTGCGCCGTGGGCGTGGCGTGCGTCGGTCGGTGGGCTCGGTGGGCTCGGCAGGAGGTTCGGGGCGGGGTCGGCCGGGGCGCAGCTCAGCGGCCGCGGAGACGGTCGATCTCGCGACGCTCACGTTTGGTGGGACGGCCCGCCCCGCGATCGCGCTGAGCGGCGACGGCCACGTGCTCTCGGGGCGGAGCAGCCGGTGTGTGGTCGACGAAGCACTCCGCCGCAGGAGCCGCACCCACCCGCTTCTCGATCACGCGCGCGACCACGACGATGCGTTCGGGGCCGTCGCCGCGGACCCGGACCTCGTCGCCGACCCGCACGACCGCGGCGGGCTTCACGTGGTCGCCGTTCACGCTGACGTGACCGCCCCGGCACGCGGCAGCGGCGAGCGCGCGGGTACGCGCCAGGCGAACCGCCCACACCCAGCGGTCGACCCGGGTGGACGTGAGAGGTTCCGGTGCGGCCACCGTCCCAGCCTAGGCATGAGGTCCGCCGCACACCGACGGGACCG
>JAKBFW010000175.1:3634-4953 GCA_021833345.1 Pseudomonadota bacterium
ACCGACGGGACCGACGGGACCCACGGCACCGACGGCCTGGCGCGATCACGCGCCGCCGGTCACTGGTGCCCGGGAACGCGTGGTCGGTGCCCAGCGCGGGCACAGGCCCCGCAGAAGCCGACGGAGTTGTCTCGAGGTGACGGCACCACCCAGGTGCTGGACGGTTGGAGGACCTCATGGACGACAACGGCGACAGCGGCTTCATCCCCGCACCGGGCGGGACCGGCGCTTCCCCGTCCGCCGGCGGTGCCGGGGAGACACTCCTGGTCGAACCACGCGCGCGGCGACCGCGGCGCCGGCGCACGGCGACGATCGTGATCGCGTCCGCTGTCGCGCTCGGCCTCGCCACCGGCGGTGCCATCTGGTCGGCGGCGGGGGGGACGGGTTCGGCCGCGGCGTCGGCCGACTCGTCGCTCACGCAGCAGGACACCGTGGTCCCCGGCTCGTCCGACCAGCCCGACCAGGGTGGGGTTGCGCAGGCTCGCGGGTCGGAGCCGACGGCGCTCTCGACCGCGGCCGCGACCGCGACCCAACAGGTCGGACTGGTCACGATCGTGTCCACCCTCGGGTACCAGGATGCGACCTCCGCGGGCACCGGCATCGTGCTGTCCTCGGACGGCACGATCCTGACCAACAACCACGTGATCGTCGGTGCGACGGCGATCGAGGTGACGGTCGAATCGACCGGTGCGACGTACCCGGCCCAGGTCGTGGGCACCGACGCGACGGCCGACGTCGCCGTCCTGCGGCTCACCGGGGCCTCGGGTCTCGCAACCGCGACGATCGCGACCGGCGGCGCTGCCGTCGGTGATGCGGTCACAGCCGTGGGCAACGCCGGAGGGGGCGGGAGCCTCGTCGCCGCCGCCGGTACCGTGACCGCGCTCGACGCGACGGTCACGACGCAGGACGAGGTCACCGGCGCGATGGTGACCCTCGGCGGGCTCCTCCAGATCGATGCGGACGTGGTCGCCGGTGACTCCGGCGGGGCCGTGCTCAACTCGTCCGGCGCCGTGGTCGGCATGACGACGGCAGCCTCGACCGGGGCGTCGAACATCAGCGGCTACGGGATCGCGATCGATCGCGCGCTCGGCATCGCCGGCACGATCCTTGCCGGGACGGACACCAGCACGACGACGATCGGCTACCCGGCGTTCCTCGGGGTGGAGGCGGCCGGGCAGGTCGGGCGGCAGGGCGCGACCGCAGCCGTGGCCGGCGCGTTCCTCGACGGCGTGGCCGACGGCACCCCGGCGCAGCAGGCCGGGCTCGCCGCGGGGGACACGATCACGGCGCTCGGCGGCGTCGCCGTCGGTTCGGCCGAT
>JAKBFW010000028.1 GCA_021833345.1 Pseudomonadota bacterium
GCCTGGGGGTACGCCGGGGTCTCGCTCAACCGGACGACGATGGACCAGTACCGCCAGGTCGAGAAGATCAGCTACAACGACCTCCGGGTCGGCGACCTCGTGTTCTGGGGATGGGATGCGACGAACCCCGACTCGGTGACGCACGTCGCGCTGTGGCTCGGCAACAACCAGATCCTCGAGGCGCCGCGAACCGGGCTCGACGTCCAGATCACGACGATGCGGTGGTCGGGCACGATGCCGTTCGCCGGTCGCCCCTGAGACGCGAGCCACCCCGGGAAGGCCCCGAACGAACGACGCCGGTGCGGAGGATGTCCTCCGCACCGGCGTCGTTCGTCACTCAGTGGGTGCCGTAGCCCGCGTCGATCGCCCGCTGGCGCGAGCGGTCGATCTCGGCCTCCGCCTCGGCCCTCCCGGTCCAGTGCGCACCCTCGACCGACTTGCCGGGCTCGAGGTCCTTGTAGACCTCGAAGAAGTGCTGGATCTCCAGGCGGTGGAAGTCGGAGACGTCGTCGATGTCCTGCCGCCAGGCTGCGCGCTGGTCCCCGGTCGGGACGCACAGCACCTTGTCGTCACCGCCCATCTCGTCGCGCATCCGGAACATGCCGAGAGCACGGCAGCGGATGAGGCAGCCGGGGAACGTCGGCTCCTCCAGCAGCACGAGGGCGTCCAACGGGTCGCCGTCCTCGCCGAGGGTCCCCTCGATGAAGCCGTAGTCGTCCGGGTAGCGCGTCGACGTGAAGAGCATGCGATCCAGGCGGATCCGCCCGGTGGCGTGGTCCACCTCGTACTTGTTGCGCTGGCCCTTCGGGATCTCGATCGTGACGTCGAACTCCACTGTTCTCCTTCGCAGGCACGTCAGGCCGCGCCGGGTGGGCGCAGGCGCTCGCAGCACAGGATCGTCGCCGTGCCGCGATGCCGCATGGCGACTCCTGGGAACTAGTGTGACGCACCGAGGCGCGTGCGCGCGCAGACGGCGGCGCGGGGCTGCACCCTGCACGAGCACCCGGGAGGTCGGTGACCGTGCGACGCTCGCGCGCTCTCGGCGTCGTCGCCATGGTCATGGTCGTGGTTGCCGGCGCCTACGTCACGGCCGACGCGTACGACCTCGTCCCCGGGTTCGTGACCCTCGCACCGGCGCCCGCTCCGGCCAGACCCTTCCCGACCGCACCGGGCGCGGTGGCTCCGCCGGCGATCACCCCGCCCCTCGGCGCGCTCCCGGCCTCGGCGCCGGTGCCGTCCGCCTCGCGCGTGAGCGCTGCGGTGCAGGCGCTCGTCGGCGACGCGCGCACCGGCGGCTCGGTCGGCGTGCTCGTGGCGGACCAGCTCACCGGCGCCGTGCTGGCGTCGGTCGAGCCCGGGGTCGCGCGGACGGCGGCGTCGACCACCAAGCTGCTCACCGCGACGGCCGCGCTGGGGCGTCTCGACCACGCCCGCACGCTCGAGACGCGCGTCGTGCAGGAGAGCACCGATCAGATCGTGCTGGTCGCGGGCGGGGACATGATGCTCGCCGCGGGACCCGGCCGGCCGGACGCCGTGAACGGACGGGCCGGGCTCGCCGACCTGGCGAAGCAGGTGGCGCGTGCGCTCACCCTGTCCGGTCGTACGACGGTCCGGCTCGCGTACGACGACCACCTGTTCTCCGGGGACGCCGTGAACCCGGGGTGGGCGGCCACCGACGTGGCCGACGGCTACGTCGCTCCGATCACCGGCCTCGCGGTGAACGCGGGACGGATGACCGACGCCGAGTACGCGCCGCGATCGACGACGCCGTCCCTCGACGCGGCCCGCGACCTGGCGGCAGCGCTCGTGGCCGACGGCATCACCGTCACCGGCGCGCCCACGCGGGTGGTCGCGACGGCCGGGGCGCCCACGCTCGGCACCGTCCGCTCGGCACCCATCTCCGAGCTCGTCGACTACGACCTGCACGTGTCCGACAACACGATCGCCGAGGTGCTCGGGCGTCTCGTCGCCCTGGACGAGGGACTGCCGGCCAGCTTCGGCGGTGCGGCGGCAGCGGTGCTGGAGGCCGTCCGCGCCGACGGGCTCGACGTCTCGGGCACCCGGCTGGTGGGCACGAGCGGGTTGGCGCCGGCCACCCAGGTGACACCGGCGCTGCTCGTCGGCGTCCTGCGCCTCGTCACCGACCCGGCGCACCCGCTGCTGCGCGGCGTCGCCGTCGACCTGCCGATCTCGGGACTGAGCGGCACCCTCACCGACCGGTTCACGACCTCCCCGGCGCGGGGCCTCGTCCGCGCGAAGACGGGCAGCCTGACGTCGGTGACCTCGCTCGCGGGAACCGTCCAGGACGCGGACGGGCGCCTCCTCGTGTTCGCGGTGCTCGTGGACCACGGGCCGCCGACCGGCCAGACGGCCGCACGCGAGGCGGTCGACGCGTTCGTCACCCAGCTCGCGGGCTGCGGCTGCCGGAGCTGACGGGGTCCCGACCGCGACCCCGGTGACCGGTGCCCCAGGGATGCGCCCTGCGTCGCCGCGGGCGACGGCCGCTGCCCCGACCCTCGGGGGAGGGGGCGCCCCGGGCGGCTACGGTGGCGAGATGAAGCAGGACGACGGTGCCGCTCCGGCGGTCGACTGGGACGTGGCGGCGCGCGTCGCCGCACGGCTCGTGCGCCCGGGACCGGTGGCCGGCCGCGCTGAGGTCGCTGACCTCGTCCGCGGTCTCCGAGCTGCCGCAGCCGACGCGGTCGCGCACGTCGAACGGATCACCGAGCTCCGGCACGACGGCGCGCCACCCGCGAGCGCATCGACGCGCGGCCCCGGCGCGGGCCCGACGCCCGTCCGGACGCTCGTCGTCGACCGGAGCGCCTGGGCGCGCGCGAACGCCCGGATGCTCTCGGTGATGACGTCCGGCGTGCGCACGGCCGGACGCCCGCGCGCCGCTGCGCGGTGGTCCGCGGGGGCGCAGGTCGGCGCGGTGCTCTCGCTCGTGTCGAGCCGTGTGCTGGGCCAGTTCGACCCGTTCTCCGTGCCGCCCGACCAGGGAACGGGGCGACCGGGCCCGGGCACCCTGCTCCTGGTGGCCCCGAACGTGCTCCGGATGGAGCGCGCGCTCGACGTCGTGCCCCACGACTTCCGGCTGTGGGTGGCCCTGCACGAGCAGACCCATGCGGCGCAGTTCGCGACCGCGCCGTGGCTCGCCGCGCACCTGCGGGACCGCGCGACCGCCCTGCTCACCGACCTCGTCGCGGACGACGACTCGCCCGGCGCCCGTGCGGTGCTCGCGCGGGTCGGCGGGGCGCTCACCGGGAGCGGGTCGGTGGGCCTCGATGCGGTCCTCTCTGCGCCCCAGCGCGAGTCGTTCGACGAGCTCAGCGCGATCATGGCGCTGCTCGAGGGTCATGCGGACGTGATGATGGACGCCGTCGGGCCGGACGTCGTCCCGACGGTGCGCACGATCCGCGAGCGGTTCGACACGCGTCGGCAGGGCACCGGGCGCTGGGACGCGGTCGTCCGCACCGTGCTCGGGGTCGACCAGAAGATGGCGCAGTACCGGGACGGCGCGGTCTTCGTGCGATCGGTCACGCGCAGCGTCGGCACCTCCGGGCTGAACGCCGTCTGGACCGGCCCGGACGCGCTCCCGTCGGCCCGGGAGATCGCCGATCCGCGCGCGTGGGTGCGTCGTGTGCACGGCTGACCCCCGGTCCCTCGCCGAGGTCGCGCCGTGACCGGACCGGCGCCGGCGGTCGCCCGGGCGAGGCTCGCGGTCCGGTCCGAGCTCGACGACCTGGCGCCGGGCAGCCTCGTCCTCGTCGCCTGCTCGGGCGGGCCCGACTCGCTCGCGCTCGCGGCCGCCACGGCGTTCGTCGCGACGCGCCTCGGGCTGCGTGCGGGCGCCGTCGTCGTCGACCACGATCTGCAGCCGGGCAGCGACACCGTGGCCGCCGAGGCCGCACGTGCGTGCCGGGACCTGGGCCTCGCGCCCGTGATCGTCGTCCGGGTGGTGGTCGGCCGGTCGAGCGGTCCCGAGGCAGACGCCCGCGAGGCGCGACACACCGCGTTCGACGAGACGGCCGCTGCGCTCGGGGCGCGGGCGGTCCTGCTCGGCCACACCCTCGACGACCAGGCGGAACAGGTGCTGCTCGGCCTCGCCCGCGGCTCGGGCGCGCGGTCGTTGTCCGGGATGCCCGTCCGACGCGGCCTCCTCCGCCGCCCGCTGCTCGGGCTGCCGCGCGACGACACGGTCGCAGTCTGCGCCGCGGCGGGCCTCGTCCCGTGGGACGACCCGACGAACAGCCTCCCGTGGGACGACCCGACGGCGGGCCTCCCGTGGGACGACCCGACGGCGGGCGTCCCTCTTCGCACCCGGGTGCGACGCCAGGTGCTCCCGGTCCTCGAGCAGGTCCTCGGTCCGGGCGTCGCGCGTGCCCTGGCGCGCACGGCCGACCAGCTCCGGGAGGATGCGGACGCGCTCGACGTGCTCGGCGAGGTGCTGTTCTCGCAGGCCCGTGTCGACGCGGGGGGCGGTGTCGCGCTCGACGTCGCGACCGTGGCGGGGGCACCGGTCGCGATCCGCACCAGAGCGCTGCGCGCGGCCCTCGTCGCGGCGGGCTGCCCGTCCGGGTCCGTGACGCGGGGGCACGTGCTCGCGGTGGACCGGTTGCTGACCGACTGGCACGGACAGGGCCCGGTGGCTCTCCCGGGTCGGGTCACCGTCCACCGCCGATGTGGCAGGCTTGAGGTCGGGCCGGACGCTCCGATCGAGGCACCGGCTGCCCCGACCCGAGGAGAGCTGTAGCGGTGGACCCTGTTGACATGGGCGACGACCTCGCCGGCGTGCTGCTGAGCGAGGCGCAGATCGCCGCGCGGCTCGACGAGCTCGCGGCGCAGATCGACCGCGACTACGCGGGCAAGGCGGTGCTGGTCGTCGGCGTCCTCAAGGGAGCCGTCATGGTCATGGCCGACCTGGTGCGACGCCTGCACACCCCGGTCCAGATGGACTGGATGGCCGTGTCGTCGTACGGCTCCGGCACGAAGTCCTCCGGCGTCGTGAGGATCCTCAAGGACCTGGACACGGACCTGACCGGCCGGCACGTGCTCATCGTCGAGGACATCATCGACTCCGGGCTCACGCTGTCGTGGCTGCTGGCGAACCTGCGCAGCCGTGGACCCGAGAGCGTCGAGATCGCCACGATGCTCCGCAAGCCCGGCGCGGCGAAGGTCGACGTCGACGTGCGGTACGTCGGCTTCGACATCCCGAACGAGTTCGTCGTCGGCTACGGGCTCGACTACGCCGAGAAGTACCGGAACCTTCCCTTCGTCGGGACGCTGGCTCCGCACGTCTACAGCCACTGATCGTCGAGCGACGCGGGTCCCGATCCTGCCCTGGGCGAACACGTACAGGTTCTGACAGACCCAGCGTGTACGTTCGAGCCGTTCTGCCATGCCGACCGGAGGGATGAGGGGACATTCCCCGTCGCCGATGAATCTCAAGCGCCTGACCCGAGGACCCATCCTGTGGATCGTCCTTGCCGTCGTGATCCTTTGGACCGCTGCCAGCATGCTCGTGGGCACGGGGGTGCAGCAGATCGACACCTCTGACGGGCTGAAGCTGCTGTCGGAGGGCAAGGTCCAGCAGGCGCAGCTCGTCGACGTCGAGCAGCGGGTGTCTCTCACGCTCGCTTCGGACTTCACGACCAACGGGGTCGACAAGGGCAAGAACGTCGAGTTCTACTACATCGCACCGCAGGGTCCGGACGTCGTCGCCGCCGTCACGAGCGCCAACCTGCCCAAGGGGTACAACTCGACCGTCCCGACGACGCCGTGGTGGAGCAGCCTGCTCGGGATCATCATCCCGATGCTGCTCATCCTCGGGTTGTTCTGGTTCCTGATGTCGAACATGCAGGGCGGCGGCTCGCGCGTGATGAGCTTCGGCAAGTCGAAGGCGAAGCTCGTCAACAAGGAGTCCCCGCAGGTCACGTTCGCCGACGTCGCCGGCGTCGACGAGGCCGTGGAGGAGCTCCGCGAGATCAAGGACTTCCTCGCCGATCCGGCGAAGTTCCAGGCCGTCGGCGCCAAGATCCCCAAGGGCGTGCTGCTGTACGGCCAGCCGGGTACCGGCAAGACGCTCCTGGCCCGCGCCGTCGCGGGCGAGGCCGGGGTGCCGTTCTACTCGATCTCCGGGTCGGACTTCGTCGAGATGTTCGTCGGCGTCGGCGCGTCGCGCGTGCGCGACCTGTTCGACCAGGCCAAGCAGAACGCCCCGGCGATCATCTTCATCGACGAGATCGACGCCGTCGGTCGGCACCGCGGCGCCGGCATGGGCGGCGGGCACGACGAGCGTGAGCAGACCCTCAACCAGATGCTGGTCGAGATGGACGGGTTCGACGTCAACGCCAACGTCATCTTGATCGCGGCGACCAACCGCCCCGACATCCTGGACCCGGCGCTGCTGCGCCCGGGACGGTTCGACCGCCAGGTCTCGGTCGACCCGCCGGACCTCAAGGGACGGCACCGGATCCTGACCGTGCATGCCAAGGGCAAGCCGATGGCGGACCACGTGGACCTCGAGGCCGTCGCTCGCCGCACCCCCGGCTTCACCGGTGCGGACCTGGCCAACGTGCTCAACGAGGCCGCCCTGCTCACCGCCCGCCTCGGAAAGCAGCAGATCGACGACTCCGCTCTCGACGAGGCGATCGACCGCGTCGTGGCCGGACCGCAGAAGCGGACCCGGATCATGAAGGTCTCGGAGCAGAAGATCACCGCGTACCACGAGGGTGGCCACGCACTGGTGGCGACCGCGCTGCGGTACACGGACCCGGTGACCAAGGTGACGATCCTGCCGCGCGGTCGGGCGCTCGGCTACACGATGGTGATGCCGCTCGAGGACAAGTACTCGACGACGCGCAACGAGCTGCTGGACACGCTCGCGTACGCGATGGGTGGCCGGGTCGCCGAGGAGCTCGTGTTCCACGACCCGACCACCGGCGCCTCGAACGACATCGAGAAGGCCACCGCGACCGCGCGCAAGATGGTCACCCAGTACGGCATGAGCGAGAAGATCGGGGCCATCAAGCTCGGCCAGGACTCCGGAGAGGTCTTCATGGGCCGCGACATGGGTCACGGCCGCGACTACTCGGAGACCGTCGCCGCAACGGTCGACGTCGAGGTGCGTCGACTCGTGGACGCCGCTCACGACGAGGCATGGCAGATCCTGGTCCAGTACCGGGACGTCCTTGACGCGCTCGTGCTCGAGCTCCTCGAGAAGGAGACCCTGAACCAGGCCGAGCTCGCGGTGATCTTCGCGCCGGTGGTCAAGCGACCCGCGCGCGACGTGTGGCTGTCGAGCGACGACCGTGCCGTCTCCGAGCGCCCGCCGGTGCTGACGCCTGACGAGGTCGCCGCGGCTGCCGGGGTGTCGGTGGCTGCGTCCGACTCGGAGGGCTGACCCGTGGCGCCCGACGCGTCGGCGGGGGACGACCTCACGGTCCGGCACGACGCCCCGACCGGGTACGACCCCGCGCGCGTCGAGGCCGCGATCCGCGAGCTGCTGCTCGCGGTCGGTGAGGACCCGGACCGCGAGGGTCTGCGGGACACCCCGGCCCGGGTCGCGCGAGCGTACGCCGAGACGTTCGCGGGTCTGCGTCAGGACCCGGCGGACGTGCTCAGCACGGTGTTCGACATCGGCCACCAGGAGATGGTCCTGGTCAAAGACATCGAGGTGTACTCGACGTGCGAGCACCACCTCGTCCCGTTCCACGGTGTCGCACACGTCGGGTACATCCCGTCGTCGGACGGGCGCATCACCGGGTTGAGCAAGCTCGCGCGCCTGGTCGACATCTACGCGCGCCGCCCGCAGGTGCAGGAGCGGTTGACCAGCCAGGTCGCCGACGCCCTGGTCGAGCACCTCAACCCGCGCGGTGTGATCGTCGTCATCGAGTGCGAGCACCTGTGCATGTCGATGCGGGGGGTCCGCAAACCCGGGTCGCGCACCGTCACCTCGGCCGTGCGCGGGCAGATGCGCGACGGGACGACGCGGGCCGAGGCGATGAGCCTCATCCTCAGTCGGTGAGCCGTCACCCCTAGGCTGGCTGTCGTGATCGCAGAGCCGTCCGTTCGCCACCCCCGTCCGTTGCCGGCCTCGTTGTCGAGGCTGCAGCGTGCTCTCGTGATGGGCATCGTGAACGTCACCCCGGACTCGTTCTCGGACGGTGGCCGCTGGCTCGACCCCGACGCGGCGGTCCGGCACGGTCTCGACCTGATCGCCGAGGGCGCGGACCTCCTCGACGTCGGTGGCGAGTCCACCCGTCCGGGTGCCGTGCGTGTCGGCGTCGAGGAGGAGCTGGCGCGGGTCCTCCCGGTGGTGCGCCGGCTCGCGGCGGAGGGCGTCGCCGTGAGCGTCGACACGACGAGGTCCGAGGTCGCGAGACGCGTGGTCGACGTCGGCGCGGTGATCGTCAACGACGTCTCCGGTGGACTCGCGGACCCGGCGATCCGCACCGTGGTCGCCCGGGCGGGTGTGGTCTACGTCGCGATGCACTGGCGCGGTCACTCCGACGTGATGGCCGACCTCACGCGCTACGACGACGTCGTCGGTGACGTGCGGGCCGAACTCGCGCAGCGGCTCGCCGAGCTCCGTGAGGCCGGTGTGCGCGACGAGCAGGTCGTCCTTGACCCCGGTCTGGGATTCGCGAAGGAGCCCCCGGACAACTGGCCGCTGCTCGCCCATCTCGAGGCGCTGGCGTCGTTGGGTCGGCCGGTGCTGGTCGGCGCCTCGCGCAAGCGGTTCCTGGGCGCCCTGCTGACCGGTCCGGACGGCCGACCCGTCCCGCCGGACCGCCGCGACGCCGCGACGTCGGCCGTCTCGGCGCTGGCCGCCACGAACGGTGCATGGTGCGTTCGCGTCCACGAGGTGGGAGGCTCGGCGGACGCTGTCCGTGTGGCCGCCGCCTGGCGTGAGGCGTCGGCGACACGGGACATGTCGTGAGGGATGACACGAGAGGTACGAGCATGAATGCGGCGTCAGCGGGACTCCCGGGCCCGGCACTGGACAGTGCGGGTCGCCAGCTCGACCAGGTCCGGCTGGTCGGCATCTCCGCGATCGGCCACCACGGGGTGTTCGAGCACGAGCGCCGTGAAGGTCAGACCTTCCGGGCGGACGTGGTCGCCCATCTCGACACGCGCCGCGCCGCCGCGACCGACGACCTCGCGCACACCCTGCACTACGGCGTGCTCGCCGAGCAGATCGCGGGCGTTCTCTCGGGGGATTCTGTCGACCTGATCGAGACGGTCGCCGAGCGCATCGCCGCCACCGTGCTGGCCCACGCGCAGGTCGTGGCGGTGGACGTCGCGGTGCACAAGCCCCAGGCGCCGTTGACCGTCCCGTTCGAGGACGTCGTCGTGAGCATCCGCCGCGACCGTAGCAAGCTCCCTGCGGCGGAGCCGTGGACGCCGGCGACGGCCGCGACGGGGCCGACCGTGCGGGTGCCGCTCGCGCCGACGCCGACCGCGGTGCTCCCGGTCGTCGACGCGGCCGCTCGGCACGCGGTGGGAGCGCCGATGGGCGGGCCGGCGGACGGGCCCGAACCGTTGCCCGCGACTCGACCGGCCGACGCCCTCGCCGCCGGTCCCGACGAGGCGTCGGGCCCGGGCGCGTCGTCCTTCCCGGTCGTGACCGACGCGCTCGACGACCTCCCGGACGGCCCGATCGACGTCGTCCTCGCACTCGGAGCGAACCTCGGTGCACCGCAGGAGACCCTGCGTCTGGCCGTCGCGGCGCTCGCCGAGGTCGACGGGCTCGAGGTGGTCCAGGTGTCGCCGCTCGCGCGCTCGGCCCCGGTCGGGGGTCCGGAGCAGCCGGACTACCTCAACGCGATCGTCCTCGCGCGGACGACGCTCGCACCACGCGCGCTGCTGCGGGTCGCGCAGGCGATCGAGGCGGCGCACGGGCGAGAGCGCGTCGAACGCTGGGGCCCGCGGACCCTGGACATCGACCTCATCGTGTACGGGTCGGTTCTCGCCGTCGCCGACGACCTCGAGCTCCCACATCCCCGGGCCCACGCGCGCGCCTTCGTGCTCCAACCATGGGCGCAGATCGCTCCCGACGCGGTGCTGCCGGGTCTCGGCGGCGGACCGGTGGCCGCACTGGCGGCCACCGCGCCGGACCGCAGCGGCATCCGGTGGCTCGCGCTCGACTGGCTCGTGCCCCCGGCCGAGCCCCGCGCACCCGAGGGCTCCGCACCGGAGACCCCTGCCTCCGAGAACGGGTCGGGTGAGGACGAGGCGCCCGGGTCCACCGACGCCCGCGATCGGCACGCCGACGCGACGCCCACCTGGTTGCCGCGGGCCGCGTCGCCGGCACCACGTGATGACTCGCCGACGTCCTGGATCCCGTGATGCAGCGGACGCGGTGGCAGACCCTCCTCACCGTCGCCGTCACCACGGCGGCTCTCGGCTGGTTGGTGCTGCGACTGCTCGACCGCACCGCTGTGCAGCCGCCGCCGGTGCCGTGGCTCGTGTCCGTCGTGATGCTGGTGATCGCCGGCGTCGTCCTCACCATGGGGTGGCAGGTGCGGCAGTTCCTGGCCGGGAAGCGTCCGCAGCTGAACCCGATCCGGGCCGCCCGGACCGCGGTCCTCGCGAAGGCGTCCTGCTACACGGGGGCGCTGCTCGCCGGCTGGTACCTCTCGCAGGTGCTCGCCGTCGTCGGGAACCTGTCGATCGCGTCGCAGCGTGACCGCGCCCAGGCCGCGGCCGTGGCGGCCGTGACGGCGGTCCTGATGGCGGCCGTGGGGCTCCTCGTCGAGTGGTTCTGCCGCGTCCCGCCGCCCGACGAGCCGGAGAAGGAGCCGCCGGGATCGGAGCAGGCGGCCCATTGAGCGGTGCGAGACTAGGGGCCATGTCCCTCCCGCACCGCGGCCCGTTCGATCCCGACGACGTCGTCTGGAACCCGGTCTCGGCCAGGCTCGCATCGGCGCGTCTCGTCGTCGCCTGGCTCGTCGTGGTCGTCGTGCTCGTCCCGTCGGTCGTGCTGGGGCTCGCGGTCGGAGCGGTGTGGTCGTGGGGCCCGACGATCGTCGTCGTCCTGGTCGCCGTCTGGATCACGCTGCTCATCCCGCGCCAGGTGCGTGCGATCGGCTACGCGGAGCGCGCTGACGACCTTCTCGTGCGCCGCGGGATCATGCTGCGTCGACTCGTCGTCGTGCCGTACGGCCGGATGCAGTTCGTGGACGTGCAGGCCGGTCCGGTGGCCCGGAGGTTCGGGGTGGCGTCCGTGCAGCTCCACACGGCCTCCGTCGGCACCGAGGCCTCGATCCCGGGGCTCCCACCGCACGAGGCCGACCGGCTGCGTGACCAGCTCGCGTCGCGCGGTGAGGCGAGGTTGGCGGGACTGTGACCGTCGCCCCACGACGCCCGGATGCCGTGGCGCAGCCGCGCGCGCCGAGGGGCGCCGCCCTTGCGCCGACCAGCGGCGCTGTCTGGCGTCGGATGCACCCGATCACACCCGTGCTCAAGGGCTGGCAGATCGTCGCGGTCCTCCTCGTGATTGCGGGCAACCAGGTCGGGGACAACGTCGTGAACGCCCAGCGCTTCCTCTCGGGCGGGGGTTGGCGGTGGGCGCTGCTGGTCCTTGCGGCGACGGCCGTGGTGGGCGTGGCGTGGGCGTCGCTGGCCTGGCGGATGACCAGCTACGCGATCGACGAGCAGGCGGTGCACCTGCGTTCCGGGATCCTCCTGCGCCAGCGACGTCAGGCACGGCTCGACCGTCTGCAGGCCGTCGACGTCGTCAAGCCGTTCCTCGGCCGGCTGTTCGGGCTCGCCAAGCTGACGCTCGAGGTCGCCGGAGGCAGCGGGTCCGCCGTCGAGCTCGCGTTCCTCAAGGAGAGCGAAGCGGACGCCCTGCGGGCGGAGCTCCTTGCGCGCGCGGCCGGCATCCACCACCCCGCGGGCGACGACCCGGCCCCGGTCGCACCGGAGCACCAGGTGTTCGAGCTCGCGCCGACCCGGTTGATCGGATCGCTGCTGCTGTCCAGCACGACGTTCGTGCTGGTCCCGGCGTTGATCGGGCTGACGGTCTGGGCGGTCCACGTCCGTGAGGTCGCGCCGGTGCTCGCGATGCTGCCGGCCCTCCTCGGCGTCGGCTCCGCCCTGTGGTCCCGCTTCGCCCGCGAGTTCGGCTTCCGCGCCGCGATCTCGCCGGACGGTATCCGCTTGCGCCACGGCCTGCTCGAGCAGCGCACCCAGACCGTCCCACCGGGCCGCGTGCAGGCGGTCCGCATCACGCAGGGTCCGCTGTGGCGAGGGCAGGACTGGTGGCGGGTGCAGATCAACGTGGCCGGCTACGGGAGCCGCGAGGGGGCCGAGGACGCCAACGTGCTCCTTCCGGTCGGGAGCCGGGTGGAGGCGCTGCACGCGATCTGGTTGGTGCTGCCCGATCTCGGGGTCCCCGACCCGCGTGGGACGCTGCACGTCGCGCTCTCGGGTTCGGGCGCGGAGCAGGGCTTCCTGACGATGCCGCGGCGGTCGCGATGGCTCGACCCGTGGGGATGGCGCCGTCGCGGCGTGCTGGTGACCGACCGCGCCCTGCTGATCCGGTCGGGGTGGTTCGTCCGCCACCTGATCCTCGTGCCGCACGAGCGGACACAGTCCCTGGCGCTCCAGCAGGGGCCGTGGCAGCGCGCTCTCGGCGTCGCGTCGGTCACGGTGCACTCGACGCCGGGCCCGGTCTCCCCGTTGATCGCGCACCTCGACGCCGCCGACGCGACGCGCCTGCTCACCGAGCAGGCGGACCGCGCCCGGGTCGCCCGCGCAGGTGCCGGTCCCGAGCAGTGGATGTCTCGACCGGCGAGCAGGACGGTCGACCGTGCCTGAGGCGATGCGCGCGTCGGCGCGGCCCGGCCGGCTGGACGTGGGGGTGGTCGGTGCCGGTCGCGTGGGCGCGGTCCTCGGCAGCGCGCTGCGCGGCGCCGGCCATGTCCTCATCGGCGCGAGCGGCATCTCGGCGGACTCGCGCGAGCGCATCGACACGTTGCTTCCCGGTGTTCCCGCCCTGGAGGTGCCCGAGGTCGTCGCGCGGGCCGACCTGGTCCTTCTCGCCGTCCCGGACGACGCCCTCGCCCCGCTCGTGGCGGGCCTTGCGGAGATCGGGGCCTGGCGCGCCGGTCAGATCGTCGTGCACACGTCGGGCCGCCATGGCACGGAAGTCCTGGAGCCGGCCCGGTCGGCGGGCGCGATCCCGCTCGCGATCCATCCGGCGATGACGTTCACGGGGACGTCGCTCGACCTCTCGCGGCTCGTCGGGTGCTTCTTCGCGGTGACCGGACCGCGCCCGGTGCTCCCGATCGGGCAAGCCCTCGTCGTGGAGATCGGGGGCGAGCCCGTCGTGGTCGCGGAGCAGGACAGGCCGCTTTACCATGCGGCCCTCGCCCATGGTGCGAACCACCTCGTGGTGCTCGTCGCGCAGGCGGCGCAGGCTCTGGCCGCGGCCGGGGTCGACGAGCCCGGTCGGGTCCTCGCGCCCCTGCTGACCGCCGCGCTCGACGGGGCCCTCCGCTCGGGTGAGCAGGCGGTCCGGGCGATGACGGGGCCGGTGCCGCGTGGCGACGCCGGAACCGTTCGAGACCACGTGCGCGTGCTCACGGACTTCGGCGTGGTCGACGGCTCCCTCGACGTCGTGGACACCTACCGGGTCCTGGCCCGGTCCGGCACGCGGCGTGCGCTCGCGGCAGGGATGCTCAGGCCCGAGGCCGCTGGCGCGTTGCTCGACGCGCTCGCGGTCGTCGCGGCTCCCGACGGCTCGGAGGACGACTCATGACCCACGCCCGACGCCCCGGTCACCCGGTGCTCACGACGACACGCGACGAGCTGGTCGCCGCGCTCACGCCCGCTCCGGCACGACGGGCCGTGATCATGACCATGGGTGCGCTGCACCCCGGGCACCTCGCGCTGGTGGAGCACGCGCGACGGCTCGCCGACCAGGTCGTCGTGACGATCTTCGTGAACCCCCTGCAGTTCGGTCCGGCCGAGGACCTCGACCGCTACCCGCGTGACCTCCAGGGTGACCTGACGCTCCTCGCGGCGGCCGGTGTCGATGTCGTGTTCGCGCCGACGGTCGAGGTGGTGTATCCCGACGGAGACCCGACGGTGACGGTGAGCGCCGGGATCTTCGGCGAGGTCCTGGAGGGCGCCGCGCGTCCGGGGCACCTCGACGGGGTCCTCACCGTCGTGCTCAAGCTCCTGCACCTCGTCCGGCCCGACGTCGCACTGTTCGGCCAGAAGGACGCCCAGCAGCTCATGGCGGTGCGGCGGATGGTGCGGGACCTGGACGTGCCGGTGCGGATCGACGCGGTTCCGACGGTCCGCGACTCCGACGGGCTCGCGCTGTCGTCGCGGAACGCCTTCCTCAGCCCCGAGGATCGCGTGCGGGCGTGCGGGCTCTCCGCTGCGCTGTTCGCCGGGGCTGCGCGCGCCGGGTCGGGTGCCGACGCGGTGCGGGCGGCGACGGCAGCGGCGCTCCGGTCCGCGGGCCTCGAGGTCGAGTACCTCGCCCTCGTCGACCCGGTGACGGTGGCCGAGGTCGGTGACCGGTACTCGGGCGAGGCGGTGCTCGCGCTCGCGGCGCGAGTAGGGTCCACGAGGTTGATCGACAACGTGCCGTTGACCCTGAGGTGAGGGTGACGCACACGAGGCGGCCGGAGCGGCCGGGGAGCGAGGGACACCGGATGACCACGCTGCAGCGTCCGATGATGATCGGCAAGATCCACCGGGCCACGGTGACCCGGTCCGACCTCCACTACGTCGGGTCCGTCACGGTCGACGCCGACCTGCTCGAGGCGGCCGACCTGCTGCCCGGTCAGCAGGTCGACATCGTCGACGTCACCAACGGCGCCAGGCTGACGACCTACGCCATCGCCGGCGAGCGCGGCGCGGGCCAGGTCTGCGTGAACGGTGCGGCGGCGCACCTCGTGCACCCCGGCGACGTCGTGATCCTCATCGCCTACGGGCTCCTCGCAGACGCCGAGGCGCGCACCTACGAGCCGCGGGTCGTCTTCGTCGACGCGGCGAACCGGATCGTCGACGTGTCTGCCGAGGCGGGACAGGTACCGGACACCGCGGAGGGACTCCTCCCCAGCGGCCTTCCGCTCGCGGCGACGCGCGCGTGACCGGGGCCGTCGGCCTCCCGGGCGCTCGCGCGGTGGACGGGACCATCGATGCGGCCATCGACTCGGCCTGGGGCGCGACGATGTCTCCGGCGCCGACGGTGCCGACGGTTCCGGTGCGTCTCGCGACCCGTCTCGCCGCACCGGAACCGGGTTGGACGGTCGAGGCGGACGTCGTCGTCGTCGGCTCCGGCGTCGCCGGGCTGACCGCAGCCCTCGAGCTGCGGACCCGGGTGCCACGGGTGCTCCTCGTGACCAAGGGCGAGCTGTCGTCCGGGTCGACGGTCTGGGCGCAGGGGGGCATCGCCGCGGCGCTCGACCCGTCGGACTCCCCGGCGGCGCACCTGGCGGACACGCTCGTGGCCGGCGCCGGGCTCTGCGACCCACGCGCGGTCGAGGTCCTCGTCACGGAGGGTCCGGCGCGGGTGCGCGAGCTCGTCGCCCGTGGCGCGCACTTCGACCTCGACCCTGCGGGAGAGCTCGCGCTGACGCGGGAGGGCGGCCACCACGCGGACCGGATCGCCCACGCGGGCGGTGACGCGACCGGGGCGGAGATCTCCCGTGCGCTGGTCGCCCAGCTGGAGGCGGTCCGCAACGACCCGGGGATCGAGATTATCGAGCATGCGCTGGTGCTCGACGTCCTCACGTCCGCCCCCGGGCCGGACGGCCGTCCCGGGGCGGCCTGCGGGGTGACGCTGCACGTCATCGGTGCGGGGTCGCGTGACGGCGTCGGCGCGGCGCTCGGGCGAGCCGTGGTGCTCGCGACGGGTGGCATCGGGCAGGTGTTCCGTTCCTCCACGAACCCCGTTCAGGCCACCGGTGACGGGATCGCGGCGGCGCTGCGGGCGGGTGCCGTGCTCGGGGACATCGAGTTCGTGCAGTTCCACCCGACGGTGCTGTGGTTGGGCTCCGCGGTGCGAGGCCAGCTGACGCTGGTCTCCGAGGCGGTGCGCGGCGAGGGTGCCTACCTCCTGGACATCGACGGTGCGCGGTTCATGCCGGCGGTGCACCCGATGGCGGAGCTCGCGCCGCGGGACGTCGTCGCGCACGCGATCGTCCGCCAGATCGCGGAGACCGGCTCCGACCACGTCTGGCTCGACGCGCGCCACCTGGGCGCGGACTTCCTCCGGCGGCGGTTCCCGACGATCACCGAGAGGCTCGCCGACCACGGCATCGACTGGACCACCGACCTGGTCCCGGTCGCGCCCGCGCAGCACTACCACTCCGGCGGGATCGTCACGGACCTGGTGGGTCGGTCGAGCGTGCGAGGTCTGTACGCCGCGGGCGAGGTCGCGTGCACCGGCGTGCACGGGGCGAACCGGCTCGCATCGAACTCGCTGGTCGAGGGCCTGGTCTTCGCGCACCGGGCCGCGCGTGACATCGTCGAGAGGGTGGCTTCCGGTGAGCTCTCGCGCCGCGAGCCGGTCCCCCGTCCGGGTTCGAGCGCGTTGGTGGCGGCGGCGTCACGCTCCCGGGTGCAACGGATCGCCTCCGAGGGGCCCGGTGTGATCCGGTCGGCGGTCGGGCTCGCGATCGCCGCAGACCACCTCGCCGCGGTGCGCACGGATGCGGATCTTGCGTTCGACGTCGTCGCCGTCCCGCAGACCGCGGAGTGGGAGACGACGAACGTGCACCAGGTCGCCTCGGTGCTCACGCAGGCCGCGCTCGTGCGCGAGGAGAGCCGAGGCGGTCACTTCCGTGTCGACTTCCCGGCGCCGGACGACGCCTGGCAGCTGCGCCTGAACCTGCGGCTCGATCGCGACGGGCTGCTCGAGGTCGCACCGACGCCGCTCGACTGAGCGGGACCTGTGCGCTGCACGGCCGCTGCGCAGGCGCGGCCGCGTCGGCTCGCGGACCCCGCGCCGCGACGGTGCTCCTGGTGACCAGTACGGTGCTGGGGTGACCGAGAGCACCGCGCGACCGTCAGACCCAGGCACGACCCCGCACGTCTCCCCTGCCGGGCTCGACCCGGCGTGGGCGGTCGCGACGGTCGCCGCCGCGCTCGACGAGGACCTCGGCCCGGCACCGGGTCGTGACGTGACGACCCAGGCCACCGTGGCACCGCACGAGCCCGGTGTCGCACACCTGGTCGCGCGCGCCGCCGGTGTGGTCGCGGGGCTGCCCGTCGTCTCCGAGGTCGTCCGCCAGGTGGCCCTGCGGTTCGACCTGGAGCCGGTCACCGTGGACGTCGTGGTTCGCGACGGCGAGAAGGTGGCCCCCGGCCAGGTGCTGGCGGTGCTCCGTGGCCCCGTGCAGGTGCTGCTGATCGCCGAGCGGACGGTGCTGAACCTCGTGTCGCGCGCGTCGGGCGTGGCGACCCACACGCGGCGTTGGGCGGACGCCCTCGCCGGCACCGGGGCCCAGGTCCTCGACACCCGCAAGACGACACCCGGCCTGCGCCAGCTCGAGAAGTACGCGGTGCGCTGCGGCGGCGGCACGAACAAGCGCATGGGTCTGTACGACGTCGCGATGGTCAAGGACAACCACGTGGTCGCGGCGGGGTCCGTCTCGGCGGCGGTGGCGGCCGTCCGGGACCGCTTCCCCGACGTCGACGTCCAGGTCGAGGCGGACACCCGGGACCAGGCGTTGGAGGCGCTCGACGCCGGTGCCCGGTTCCTGCTGCTCGACAACATGGCCACCGGGGTGCTGGCGGACGTGGTCGCGGCGGTGCGTGCCCGCGAGGGCGAGACCGGGCGCGTCGAGCTGGAGGCGACCGGCAACCTCACGCTCGACCGGGCGCGCGAGGTCGCCGCAACCGGGGTCGACTACCTCTCGGTCGGCGGGCTCACGCACTCGTCCCCGATCCTGGACCTCGCGCTCGACCTGGTCGCACGCGGCTGATGTTGCGGATCCGCAGGCGCGCCGACCCGCGACGCAGGTCCGGACGCGGCGTCCGTCGTGCGGGGCTCCTCGGTGTCCGCGCCGCACGGGACGGCAACGGTGCGCCGGTACGATCGGCAGGTGAGCGAGATGGACATCCCCCAGCCTGACGAGGACCTCCCGGAGCAGATGCGGGTCCGGCGCGAGAAGCGTGAACGGATCCTGTCGCGTGGTGAGGACGCGTATCCGGTCTCCGTCCCGCGCACGCATTCCGTCGCGGAGGTGCGCGCCGGCTGGTCCCACCTGCAGGCGGGCGAGGAGTCCGAGGACGTCGTCGGCGTGGCGGCGCGCGTGGTGTATCTCCGGAACACCGGAAAGCTCTGCTTCGTCACGGTCCAGGACGGCGAGGGCAACCGTCTTCAGGTCATGCTGAGCCAGGCCGTGGTCGGGGAGGAGTCGTTGGCGACCTTCAAGGCCGATGTCGACCTCGGAGACCACCTGTTCGCCCATGGCACGGTCATCAGCTCGCGGCGGGGCGAGCTCTCGGTGTTCGCGGACGGATGGCAGCTCGCGGCCAAGGCCTTGCGGCCGCTCCCGGTGCTCCACAAGGAGCTCTCGGAGGAGGCGCGCGTGCGGCAGCGCTACGTCGACCTGATCGCGCGACCGGCGGCACGCGACATGGTCCGGGTGCGTGCCGGGGTGGTCCGGTCGCTGCGCGAGAACTTCCACCGGCGCGGATTCCTCGAAATCGAGACGCCGATGCTGCAGACGATCCATGGCGGTGCGGCTGCGCGCCCCTTCACGACTCACATGAATGCGTTCGACATCGACCTCTTTCTCCGGATCGCCCCGGAGCTGTTCTTGAAGCGTGCGGTCGTGGGCGGCGTCGAGCGTGTCTTCGAGATCAACCGGAACTTCCGCAACGAGGGCGCCGACTCCACGCACTCGCCCGAGTTCGCGATGCTCGAGGCGTACGAGGCGTACGGCGACTACGACACCATGGCGGCATTGACGCAAGACCTCGTGCAGACGTCCGCGACGGAGGTGCTCGGGACGACGGTCATCACCCTCCCGAGCGGCGAGGAGTACGACCTGGGTGGCCGGTGGACCCAGCTGTCCTTGTACGACTCGCTCTCCGAGGCGATCGGTGAGCAGATCACGCACGACACGACCGACGCGCGGCTGCTCGAGCTCGTCGAGAAGTTCGACCTGCAGATCGACACGCGGCGCTCGAACCACGGCAAGCTGGTCGAGGAGCTCTGGGAGCATCACGTCGGCGACCACCTGTATGCGCCGACCTTCGTCCGCGACTTCCCCGTCGAGACCAGCCCACTCACGCGTGACCACCGCACGGCACGTGGACTGGTGGAGAAGTGGGACCTCTACGTTCGCGGCTTCGAGCTCGCGACGGCCTACTCGGAGCTCGTCGACCCGGTCATCCAGCGTCAGCGTTTCGAGGCGCAGGCGCTGCTGGCGGCGGCCGGCGACGACGAGGCCATGGTGCTCGACGAGGACTTCCTCGCCGCGATGGAATACGCGATGCCGCCGGCCGGCGGCATGGGGATGGGTGTCGACCGCCTCCTCATGGCGCTCACCGGCCTCGGCATCCGCGAGACGATCACGTTCCCGCTCGTGAAACCGCAGTCCTGACGGGTCGCGTCGTAGACTCGTGCGGTGAACGCCTTTCTGCTCGCCCTCGCGGCCCTTGTTCCGTCGATCGGTGTCGGGTTCCTGTTCTACCTCGCCATTCGCGCGCTCGTGAATGCCGACAGGACCGAGCGCGCCGCGCTTGCGAAGCTCGACGCCGAGGAGCGTGCATCGACCACGCAATCAGGGCGGCCGCTCGGCAGCTGAACCCTATTTTGTGGTGGATTTCGTGAAAGTCGGCCGCCGCACGGGCGTTTGGCTTTGACGGTGCAATCCGCGGGTGCAATCATTTACGCACCACCCGGGTACCACCAAGCAGCATGAGGTAACGAAATGGCACAGAAGGTTCAGGTCCTGCTCGTCGACGACGTCGATGGCGGCACCGCAGACGAGACCGTCACGTTCGCGCTGGACGGCGTTTCCTACGAGATCGACCTGACAAGTGCGCACGCGGCAGATCTGCGCGACGCATTCGGGTCGTGGGTCGGCCACGCACGCAAGGTCGGCGGTCGCCCCGCAGGGCGTTCCGCGGTTCGTGGACGCCGCACGGCGAGCGGGGCGAGTGGCGAGGCGACGGCCATCCGTGAGTGGGCGCGTGCCAACGGGCACGACGTGTCCGAGCGTGGACGCATCTCCGCCGAGGTCCGTGCCGCCTACGCCGCAGCGCACTGAGGCCACGCGCCGTCCGCATCACCCGCGGCGTGTCGTGGATGCGCTGACTCCCGGGGGCGGAGTCGTGCGAACGGCGCGATGAACGACGACGGCGCTCGCAGTACCAGGAACACCTCCCGGTACCGCGAGCGCCGTCGTCGTTCGGGGCATCTCCTCAGCGGTGCGCGGTGAGCTCACGCACTGCGGCGTACTGCTCGCGGACCGCCGGCACCACGGCGCCTGAGTAGACCGAGACCGCGGAGGTCGTCCACGCCGGCGGTCGGTCTCCGCCCGTGAGCACCCACGCGGCCTGGCGTGCTGCGCCGTCTGCCACGTACTCGCCGGGAGCGGGCACCGTGACGTCGAGCCCGAGGACGCTCGGCGCGATCTGCCGGACCGCCTCCGACTGGGCGCCGCCGCCGATCAGCGAGATGCGCCCCACGGGCACCCCTTGGGCGCGCAGGGCGTCGAGGCCGTCCGCAAGGGCGCACAGCATCCCCTCGACCGCAGCACGCGCCAGGTGGGCCGACGTGGTGTTCTGGAGCCGGAGCCCGTGCAGGGCGCCCGTGGCGTCGGGCTTGTTCGGCGTCCGCTCGCCCTCGAGGTACGGGACCAGGACGAGGCCGTCGGCCCCGGCCGGCGCGGATAGCGCCAGGCGGCTCAGCTCGGCGTGGTCGACCCCGAGCATCCGGCACGCGGCGTCGAGCACCCGGGACGCGTTGAGCGTGCAGGCGAGCGGCAGGAAGGCCCCGGTCGCGTCGGCGAACCCGCTGACCAGGCCCGTCGCGTCGGCGGTCGGTCGCGCCGAGACAGCGGAGACGACTCCCGACGTCCCGATCGAGATCGCGACGTCGCCCTCCGCGAGACCGAGACCCAGGGCCGCGGCCGCGTTGTCGCCGGCGCCCGGACCGAGGGCGAGTCCGGAGCCGAGCGTCCCGCGTGAGGTGCCGACGCGCTCGGACGGTCCGGCGACGCGGGGGAGGGCGGCGTCGTGCCCGAGGGCGAGCTCGAGCAGGTCGCGGCGATAGGCGCCCGTGGTCGGGTCCCAGTACCCCGTCCCCGAGGCGTCGGACCGGTCCGTCACCAGCTGCGCGAGCCCGTCCGACGTGCCCGGGCCGTGGCCGGCGAGCCGCCACGTCAGCCAGTCGTGCGGGAGCGCGACGGCGGCGGTTCGGGCGGCGTTGGCGGACTCGGCGCCCGCGAGCCACCGCAACTTGGTGACCGTGTAGGACGCGACCGGCACCGATCCGGTCGCCCGCGCCCACGCCTCGCTGCCGGCCTCGGGGCCGCCGAGGTCGTCGATCAGGTCGAGGGCGGCCTGGGCGGAGCGGGTGTCGTTCCAGAGCAGCGCGTCGCGGACGACCGCGCCGTCGGCGTCGAGCGCCACCATGCCGTGCTGCTGGCCGCCGACGGCCAGTGCGGCGACGTCATCGAGGCCGCCGGCGTCGGCGACAGCGGTCTGCAGCGCGTCCCACCACGCGGCGGGGGCCACCTCGGTGCCGTCCGGGTGGCTCGCGCGGCCGCTCCGGACGAGTGCACCGGTCTCGGCATCGCGGATGACGACCTTGCAGGACTGGGTGGACGAGTCCACCCCGGCGACCAGCGTCATCGCTCGGTCCTTCCGTGTGTCGGTCCCCCGACTCACGGGGGCTGGCCGGGTGAGGCGTCGTGCCGCGACTCGCGGGGAAGGACGCCCCACCCGACCGGGGGAGGGGTGGTCAGCGGGCGCCGAGCGCGTGCTCGAGTGCCAGCTGGTTGAGCCGCACGAACTGGTACCCACGGGCGGCGACGGCCTCGATGTCGAGGTCCTCGAAGGCCGCGGGGTCGGCGAGCAGGTCGGCCAGGGTCTCGCCCTCGGCGAGCGTGGGCTCGGCGAGCTCGTAGACACCGGCGGCGTGCAGCGCCTCCTGGACCTCGGGGTCGGCCCGGAAGGCCTGCGCCCGCTCCTTGAGGAGGATGAAGGTGCTCATGTTCGCGGCGGCCGAGGCCCAGACGCCCTCGAAGTCCTCGGTGCGCGAGGGCTTGTAGTCGAAGTGCACCGGGCCGTCGTAGCGCGGGCCGCCGCTGGGGAAGCCGTTCACGAGCAGGTCGACGGTGCCGAAGGCCGAGAACAGGTCGCCGTGGCCGAACACGAGGTCCTGGTCGTACTTGATGGACTTCTGGCCGTTGAGGTCGATGTGGAAGAGTTTCTCGGCCCACAGCGCCTGGGCGAGGCCACCGGTGTAGTTGAGGCCGGCCATCTGCTCGTGTCCCGTCTCCGGGTTGAGGCCCACGATGTCGCCGTTCTCGAGCTGGGCGATGAACGCCAGGGCGTGGCCGACGGTCGGCAGCAGGATGTCGCCGCGGGGCTCGTTCGGCTTGGGCTCGATCGCGATCTTCAGCCCGTAGCCCTTCTCCTTGATGTACCCGGCGACGGTGTCGATGCCCTCGCGGTAGCGGTCGTGGGCGGCCTTGAGGTCCTTGGCCGAGTCGTACTCGGCGCCCTCGCGTCCGCCCCACATGACGAAGGTCTCGGCGCCGAGCTCGGCGGCGAGATCGACGTTGCGGACGACCTTGCGCAGGCCGTAGCGACGCACGGTGCGGTCGTTCGACGTGAACGCGCCATCCTTGAAGATCGGGTGGCTGAAGGTGTTGGTCGTGACCATCTCGACCTTGATGCCGGTCTCGTCCAGCGCGCCCCGGAAGCGGGCGAGGATCGCGTCGCGCGTCGCGGCGTCGGAGCCGAACGGGACGACGTCGTCGTCGTGGAACGTGACGTACGAGGCGCCGAGCTCAGCGAGCTTGTGCACCGACTCGACCGGGTCGAGCCACGCGCGCGACGCGCTGCCGAACTGGTCCTGGGCGTTCCATCCGACGGTCCACAGACCGAACGAGAACTTGTCCTGCGGGGTGGGCTTGCGCACCATCGTGAGCTCTCCTCGTCGAGATTAGTTGGTTGAATGAA
>JAKBFW010000176.1 GCA_021833345.1 Pseudomonadota bacterium
CAGACGGCGTCCGTCGGAGACGGTGATCTCGAGCCGCTCGCCGCCGATCTGTGCCTTGAGCTGGTCCGACGTCCCTTCGGCGATGATGCGGCCGTGGTCGATCACGACGATCGTGTCGGCGAGCACGTCGGCCTCCTCGAGGTACTGGGTCGTCAGCAAGAGCGTCGTCCCACCGGACACCAAGGTCTGGATGACCTCCCACATGTCGATGCGACCGCGCGGGTCGAGACCGGTGGTGGGTTCGTCGAGGAACAGCACCGGCGGTCGCGCCACGAGCGCACCGGCCAGGTCGAGCCGTCGACGCATGCCGCCCGAGTAGGTACGGGTGGGCCGGTTCGCGGCGTCCTCGAGCCGGAAGTCGGCCAGGAGCTCTCGCGCTCGGACCCGGCTCTCCTTGCGGCCGAGGTGGTAGAGCCGCCCGATCATGTCCAGGTTCTCGTAGCCGGTGAGGTACTCGTCCACCGCCGCGTACTGGCCCGACAGCCCGATCCGGCGTCGGACGCCCGCCGGGTCGCCCCGGACGTCGACACCGGCGACCTGCGCGTGGCCGGAATCCGGCCGGAGCAGCGTCGTGAGGATGCGCACGACGGTGGTCTTGCCGGCGCCATTCGGTCCGAGGAGGCCGAGCACCGACCCGGTCGGGACGGCCAGGTCGACCCCGTCGAGCGCCGTGACGGGCCCGAACGTCTTGACGAGTCCCTGGGCGCTGATCGCGTGACTGGTGGCGTCATGGGCGCCGGTCTCGTGGTCCATGGCTCGAGGCTAGGACGATGGTCCCATATCGGCGAGGCGACCGCGGTCGGTCGCCTCGCCTCGTCGGATCAGTCGCGCACCCGGAGCGCGGTGACGAACCACGTGACCGCGACGGTGAGCAGCGCCGCCGCGACCATGTGGACGCCGACCAGCAGGGCCGGCAGACCGGTCGCGTACTGGAGGTAGCCGATGGCCCCCTGGACGACCGTGACAGCGAGGACCACGAGCGCGGCCCGGCGGACCTGCATCGGGGCCTGCTGTCGCCGGAGCATGCCGACGATCGCCGTGAGCACCCCCAGGAACAGCCAGACGGCGCCCGCATGAACCATGGCCATCGTTGCCGGGTTCACGGCGAACCGGTAGCCGACGACCGTGTCGCCGGAGTGCGGTCCGGAACCGGTCACGACCACGCCGAGGGCGAGGACGACGGCGGTCATCACGACCAGCGCGCGCGACAGGGCCACGATCGACGGTGCGACGACGGGACGTGGGGCGCCGTCGCCGCTCCCGTGACGACGGACCAGCACGGTCGACACCGACACGAGTGCCATCGAGATCAGCAGATGACTCGCAACGATCGCCGGGTTGAGCTTCACGAGCACCGCGATCCCGCCGATCACGGCCTGCACCAGGACTCCGACGAGGGGGACGAGCCCGAGCAGCCGGTACGAGCGATCGCGCCCGGCGTCCGTCGACACCACCGCGGCAACGAGCAGCGAGATCACGATCAGGACCCCGGTGATCGTCCGGTTCCCGAACTCGATCGCCGTGTGGTACGTGGCGGCGTCCACGTGCATCGGCGTGAAGTGACCCGGCTCGCACTGCGGCCACGTCGAGCAGCCGAGTCCCGAGGCGGTCAGCCGCACGGCACCGCCGGTGCCGATGATGACGATCTGCGCGACGAGGTTGGCGACGAGGGCTGGGTACGACCACCGGGTTCGCCACGCCGCCCGCCAGTCGTCGGGCGGCGTGGAAGGGCGCAGGACCGGTGCGGAGGGCGTGCTCACGGGACACACCGTAGTCGGGGAAGTCGCGCACGGTCGCCGCGTCCGGAGCGCTGCGCTCCCGCCCGGATCACCGACGAACCGTCACAGCCAACGGAAGAGCCGACCGGCACCCCAAGCGAATGCCGCGGTCCATGCGACGAGGACGATCACCGAGGCGATCGGAAGGGTGCCGTGCATGAGTGCGCCCCGCAGGCACTCGCCGAGCGCCCCCGACGGGAGCAGGAGCGCGAGGTGTGCGAGCGCGCCAGGGAGTCGGCTCGCCGGGACCACGATGCCGCCGGCGACGGCGAGGAGCACGAGCACGAGGTTGGCCAGCGCGAGGACGCCCTCGGCCCGGAGGGTACCGGCGAGCAGGAGCGCCAGCGCGGTGAACGCCGCGGTCCCGAGCAGGATCCCGACGACGGCGACGGCCGCACCGGTCGCCACCGGATGCCAGCCGAGCCCGAGCGCCACCGCGCCGATGACCACGACCTGGACGACCTCGACCGCCAGCACCCCGAGGACCTTGCCCGCGAGAAGACCGCCGCGCCCGAGCGGCGTCGTCGCCAGGAGGCGGAGCACGCCGTTGCGCCGGTCGAACGCGGTCGCGATCGCCTGCGACGTGAACGACGTGCTCATGACCGCGAGGGCGATCACGCCGGGAGCGAAGAAGTCGATCCGGGTCGCCCCGGCCGTCCCGATCTCGATGACCGAGCTGCGCGTGAGGCCGACGAGGACGAACACCGGGAGGATCAGCGTGATGAGCAGCTGTTCACCGTTGCGCAGGATCATCTTCGTCTCGAACCCGGCCTGCGCGAGAACGCGGCGGAGCGCAGGCGCGGACGTCTGCACGACGGGGGGCGGTGCGGCGGTCATCGCAGGCTCCTCCCGGTGAGATCGAGGAAGACGTCCTCGAGGGTTCGACGGCCGATGCTGAGACGGTTGACGAGGATGTCGTGGACCGCGCACCACCCCGCCAGCGCGGCCACCGTCGCGGGGGAGATGGGTCCGCTCACGGTGAAGTCACCGTCTCCCTCGTGCTGGATGCGGTGCTCGGTCCCGGGGTCGTGCGGTCCACCGGCGGCGAGCGCGTCGGCGAGCGAGGCGGTGTCCAGGTCCGGCCCGGCGGAGAACCGCAGGGTGGCGTCGTCGACCGAGCTGGTGAGCTCGCGGACCGACCCGCGAGCGATCACGGTGCCCCCGTCCACGATCACCACGGCGTCGGCGAGATCTTCGGCCTCGTCCATGAGGTGGGTCGTGAGCACGATGCTCACGCCCTCGGAGCGCAGCTCGCGGATCAGGTCCCACACCGCGTGGCGGCTCTGCGGGTCCATCCCGGCGCTCGGCTCGTCCAGGAAGACGAGCTCGGGACGCCCGATGATCGCGGCGGCGAGAGCGAGCCGCTGGCGTTGCCCACCGGACAGGCGACGCACCGTCGTCCGGGCGAACGACGTGATGCCGAGGCGTTCGGCGAGGGGGCCGACGTCGAGCGGTGTCGCGTACATCGAGGCGAGGTGGCGCAACATCTCCAGCGGGCGCACGCTGGTCGGCAGCCCGCCGTCCTGGAGCATGACACCGACCCGGGGACGCAGGGCGCCGGCGTCACGCTGCGGGTCGAGCCCCAGGACGCGCACGGTTCCGCCGTCCGGGACGCGGAGTCCCTCGCAGCACTCGATCGTCGTCGTCTTGCCGGCGCCGTTCGGCCCGAGGACCGCCGTCACCTGTCCCGCCGGGGCCGTCAGGTCGAGCCCGGCGACGACCGTGCGGCCGCTGTAGCGCTTGACGAGCGCGCTGATCTCGACGGCGGGGGGGCTCGACACGGTGCAGAGTCTAGGCACGCCCGCTGTCTTCCGCGCCGACGTGCCTCCCGATGGTCCTGCCGAAGTGAATCGGGCCCTGCCGAGGCGAGCTGGTGCCCCGGTCCCCCGGAGCCGCGCGGGACGGGGTGAGGGTTACCTTCCTTGCGCGGGACTATATTGGCAACAACTATGTTGTGTATATCGACGGCGATCAGGTCCGGCAGGTCATCGGGCCCCGACAGACGGTGGTGGAGGTGACGATGAGCACGACGGCGATCGACGTGACCGCGCACCGGTCTGACCATGACGACGAGACGGGCGACACGGACGAGTCCACCCGGGACCGTGTGCTCCAGATCGTCGCCTCCGACGGACCCGTCACCGCCGCTCAGCTCGCTCGCGGGCTGCGGCTGACCACGGCGGCGATCCGCCGGCACCTCTCGGTGCTCGAGGGCGCCGGTCGCATCACGGTCCACGAGCCGACGGCCTGCACCGGGCAGCCGACGCCTCGTGGGCGCCCGGCCCGCCGGTACGTCGTGACGGGTCGCGGTCAGGCGGCGCTCTCGAACACGTACCCAGAGCTCGCGGGCCAGGCGTTGCGACTGCTCGAGGAGCTTGCGGGCCGCGGAGCGGTCATGGCGTTCGCGGAACGGCGACTCGAGGACCTGGAGCGACGCCACGCACTGGAGCTCGCCGCCGCGGGCGCCGACCTCCTCGCCCGCGTCCAGGCGCTCGCCTCGGGCCTGACCTCGGACGGCTACGCCGCGACCGCCCGCCCGATCCCCGGCATGGCGACCGTCCAGCTGTGCCAGGGGCACTGCCCGGTCCAGCAGGTGGCGGCCGAGTTCCCCGAGCTCTGCGAGGCAGAGACCCACACGTTCTCGCGTCTTCTCGGCGTCCATGTGCAGCGTCTGTCGACGCTGGCCGCCGGCGGTCACGTCTGCACGACGAACATCCCGATCGGTGCTCTCCACGTCCCTGCGGAAGGAACCTCATGACCGCTCCCACCGACAGCTCGCCCCTGACCCAGGACGAGGCCATCGCCTCGATCGGGTCCTACGGTTACGGCTGGCACGACTCCGACATCGCCGGCGAGACCGCGCGACGGGGTCTGTCCGAGGAGGTCGTGCGCAACATCTCGGCCCTCAAGAACGAGCCCGAGTGGATGCTCAAGACGCGGCTCAAGGGGTTGCGCCTATTCGACAAGAAGCCCATGCCGAACTGGGGCTCCGACCTCACCGGGATCGACTTCGACAACATCAAGTACTTCGTCCGGTCGACCGAGAAGCAGGCGACGACCTGGGACGAGCTCCCGGACGACATCAAGAACACCTACGACCGTCTGGGCATCCCGGAGGCGGAGAAGCAGCGCCTGGTCTCCGGCGTCGC
>JAKBFW010000177.1 GCA_021833345.1 Pseudomonadota bacterium
TCGACACCACGCCCGTGACGGTCCCAGGGTCACCGCGGCTGACCGCCGTAGCCGCGGTTCCCCCTCTGCTCCCGCGTGCATGGAGGGCCAGGTCGACACGACTCGGGCGACGAAGCCGAACCGAGAGCGCACCGCGTCTGTTTCACGTGAAACGACGGCGCGAACGACGGAGCGCGACGCGCCCGCCGGCGTCACCACGCCGGGCCGCCGACTTTGCGGCGACCACACGAGGAACCGACTCGATCCGCGGCGGCATCGAACCCCTTCGTCTCGCTGTCGTCAGGCGGGTCGGACCACCACGTGACGCATCGGCTCGACGCCGTCGGAGTCGCTGACAAGACCCGCGTCCGCGACCGCGTCGTGCACGACCTTCCGCTCGAACGGATTCATCGGCTCGAGCGCCACCGGCTCGCCTGTCTCCTTCGCCTTCGCGATCGCGATCGCGGCCACCGCCATCAGCTCGACGCGGCGGGCCGCACGGTAGCCGGCGACGTCCAACATCAATCGGCTGCGCTCGCCCGTCTTGGCCTGAACTGCAAGTCGTGTGAGCTCCTGCAGCGCGTCGAGGACCTCGCCGTCCTTGCCCGCAAGCCGGCGCAACGCACGCTCCGAACCCCCTTCGGCCACCACGGCCACGGCAGCCCGACCGTGCTCGACGTCGATGTCGATGTCACCGTCCAGGTCCGCGATGTCGAGAAGCTCCTCGAGATAGTCGGCTGCGATCTCGCCCTCTTCTTCGAGGCGCCGGGTCACCGGAACCTCGACCGGCGGGGTGTCCTGCTCAGCGGGTGATGCCATTGTTCTGTCCTCCTGGCACGGCGCGTGACCTGATGGTCCGCGCTACTTCTTCGGCTTCGTGGGCGCCGGCGGCTCCGGCTCGTCGTCCTCGGGGTCCGATGACGAGTCCGGTACGTCCGCATCAGACGCCGCACCGTCGCTCGTCGTCCGCTTCCTCTGACGATCCTTGCGCTTGGGCTGAGCGCGTTGACCGCGCGGTTGCTCCTCGATCGCCGGGAGCTCGGGCCCCGCAGCAACCTGATCCTGCACCTTGCCCTTGCGGGCCTGACGCTCCTTGAGCAGCCGCTCCGCCTCTGAGCCCGGAGCCGGCATGCGCCGGATCGTGTAGAACTGCTGGCCCATGGACCAGATGTTCGTCGTGGTCCAGTAGATGAGGACGCCGATCGGGAAGTTGACGCCGGAGAACGCGAACACAAGAGGAAGGATGTACAGCAGCATCTTCTGCTGCTGCGCCATCGGCCCCTGCAACGCCGAGGCGGGCATGTTCTTCATCGTGAGCTGCCGCTGCGTCGTAAACGTCGTCACGGACATGGCGACGATGAGCAAGATCGTCACGAACCTGACGTTCCCGGCAACCGAGACCACGTGGCCCACCGGACCGGATACCGCGTCCGCCGCCTTCACGAACGTGGAGGACAACGGGGCACCGAACAGCGTGGCCCGCTCCGCCTGAGAGGCCAGATCCTTGGTCATCACCCCGATCGGAGCCTGCTGACCGGACGCGATGTTCTGCAGGCTGTTCAGCACCCGGAAGAGCGCGAAGAAGATCGGCGACTGCGCGAGGATCGGCAGGCACGACGCGAGGGGATTGGTGTTGTGCTTCTTGTACAGATCCATCGTCTCGCGGCTCATAGCCTCACGAGACGCCGGGTCAGACTTCCCCTTGTACTTCTTCTGGATCGCCTGCATCTCCGGAGCCAGGAGCTGCATCCCGCGAGAGGCCCGGATCTGACGCACGAACAGCGGGATCAGCATGACCCGGATCACGACCACGAGCCCGACGATCGACAGAGCCCATGCGGTCCCCGAGGCGGGGTTCAGGCCGAGCAGCTGAAAGAGCGCATGGAACTGCACCATGATCCATGCGACCACCCATTCGATGGGGTAGAGGATCTTGAACAGGTCCATCAACTAGCTCCCTCAGGTCGGTCCGGCCCACGGCTCTCTGCCGCGTCCGTCAGGCAGCCCGCACGACACACACGCGCGCCGTTCGATCTCATGACATGTCGGCGAGACCGGCTGACACGGCTCCCCGCGGCACAGTCTCAACCATGGGACCGCCTTCAGGGCAATTGTCCGCAGAGGACGAACCCGCGGCGTGTGCCACATGCACGTGGACAGGCCTCCGAGGTGCCCTCTCGGGCACGTCGTCGACCCCCCCGGCGCTCCACGGGTTGCACCGCAGAAGCCGCCAGGATGCCAGTGCCGCTCCCCGAAACAGACCGTGTCGCTGCACCGCGATCACGGCGTACTGCGAGCACGACGGGTAGTACCGGCACGTCGGCGGTGTCATCGGTGAGATGTACCGCTGGTAGCCACGCAGCACGAGCACCACGAGCCGGCCCGGGGTCGCCACGAGAGCACGCACCACTGCAGAGGCACGATGCCCATGGCACGGAGACGTCATCGGGAGCCCCTCCTGCGACCTGCCGTGCGGAGCGCACCCAGAAGATCGCCCTCGAGCTCGGCGAAGGTGAGCCCCCCGCTCGGCGGCAGTGCCCGGACCACGATCCGGACCTCGCGCGGCATCTCCGGCAGGTGGCCCTGGACAACAGCGCGCAACCGCCGCTTCACGCGATTGCGGGTGACCGCGTTCCCGACTGCCTTGGACACGACGAAACCGACCACCGGACCAGATCCGGGGTCGGTTCGCGTCATCATGTGCACGACCAGGCTCTCGCGACCCGCACGAGCCCCGGACCGCACCGTCTGCTGAAAATCAGCCGAGCGACGCATCCGGTGCTGGGTGGGGAGCACCGAGAGGATCAGGCCGAGAGTTCCTCGCGGCCCTTGCGCCGACGGGCGGCAAGGATCGCGCGGCCGGCACGGGTCCGCATGCGCAGGCGGAAGCCATGGGTCTTGGCCCGGCGCCGGTTGTTCGGCTGAAAGGTCCGCTTGCTCACGAGTATCTCCAACTGCTTCGGGGAAGTAGCTCCGGTCCGTGTGGACAAGTGCCAGGTCAGATGGCCCCTGACGTCGTCCTCACCAGTGGGTTGCCCGCATGATGCGGGCAAGATCACGGTAGCTGCGGCGTCCGAGGACGCGCGCGCTGAAGACGGCGCAGAAGAGCCTCTCAACATTACGCTCGCCCGATCGCGCCGGTCAAACGCACGAGTAGGGTGCCGCGCGATCCGGCAGCCCACAACCCACGGGTGAAAGGCCGTCCCCGAGCCCGACGCCTCACTCGAACGGTGGATCCACAGCGGAGGAGAGACCGGACTACCCTCCCTCCTGGCGAGAGTTGTCCACAGATCCGACGTCCAGAACCCCTCTGATACCCACGCCACCACACAGGCTGTGGATAAAGGTGTGGATTACCGGTCTGCATGCGAGACTGCAGCCTGACGAACGATCAGGGCGGCGAGGTACACAGTGTCTCAACAGGACGACCAGATCCCAGCAATCTGGGACAGAGCGGTCCGCGAGCTTCAGGACAGTCCTGACATCACACCTCGCCAGCTCGCCTTCGTGAAGCTCGCAGTCCCGCTGGGTCTTCTTGACGGAACGATGCTCCTCGCCGTCGGGAACGATCTCACGAAGGAGTATCTCGAGACTCGCGCGCGTGTGGAGATCACCTCCGCCCTCACCGAGGTCCTCGGTCGGGAAGCACGATTCGCGATCACGATCGACCCTGACGTCGCACCCGTGCAGATGACCGATCACACCTCCCGGCCGGCGCTCACCCATGGCGACACCGCGAGCACCCGGACCGCCGAGGCGCACGAAAGAAGTTCGTCGACCGGTGCCAACCGCAACGACACCGATGCCTCTGGATATCCGAGCCGGGACCACTTCCCTGAGGAGAGGCCCCGCTCGCCGTTCTCCACCCAACCCGTGAGCAGTCGCCGACCCGCCGCCGAGCCTGCACGCCTCAACAAGAAGTACCTGTTCGAGACCTTCGTCATCGGCTCGTCCAACAGGTTCGCACACGCGGCGGCCGTCGCCGTCGCCGAGGCGCCCGCGAAGGCATACAACCCGTTGTTCATCTACGGGGACTCCGGTCTGGGGAAGACCCATCTTCTCCACGCGATCGGTCACTACGCCCAGAACCTCTATCCGAGCGTGCGAGTCAGGTACGTCAACTCCGAGGAGTTCACGAACGACTTCATCAACTCGATCCGTGACGAGAAGGCCGGCGCCTTCCAGCGACGCTACCGCGACGTCGACGTCCTCCTGATCGACGACATCCAGTTCCTGCAGGGCAAGGAACAGACGATGGAGGAGTTCTTCCACACGTTCAACACCCTGCACAACGCGAACAAGCAGGTCGTCATCACCTCCGATCTTCCTCCGAAACAGCTCAACGGCTTCGAAGACCGGATGAGATCCCGCTTCGAGTGGGGACTGATCACCGACGTCCAGCCCCCGGACCTCGAGACCCGCATCGCCATCCTCCGGAAGAAGGCCGGCAGCGAGAATCTCCAGGCGCCCGACGACGTGCTCGAGTACATCGCCTCGAAGATCTCCACGAACATCCGCGAGCTCGAAGGTGCGCTCATCCGGGTGACCGCCTTCGCCAACCTCAACCGCCAGCACGTCGATCTCTCGCTCGCCGAGATCGTCCTCCGCGACCTGATCACCGACGACAACGCCGCCGAGATCACCGCCACGATGGTCATCGGCCAGACTGCCGCGTACTTCGGCTTGACGATCGACGACCTCTGCGGGTCCTCGCGGTCCCGCGTCCTTGTCACCGCGCGCCAGATCGCGATGTATCTCTGCCGCGAGCTGACGGACCTCTCGCTGCCGAAGATCGGTCAGGCGTTCGGTGGACGCGACCACACGACCGTCATGCATGCCAACCGCAAGATCCGCGAGCTCATGGCTGAGCGTCGGTCGGTCTACAACCAGGTCTCCGAGCTCACCAATCGCATCAAGCAGCAGCAGCGCGGTTGACCGCGCGCC
>JAKBFW010000029.1 GCA_021833345.1 Pseudomonadota bacterium
ATTCGCATTCTGGGCAATCTCCCGGATGCTCGCCCCCATCTGCTCCGCACCCGCCGCCACCGCCTGCACGTTCCGACTCACCTGCTCCGCAGCAGCCGCCACCACCCCCGCCTGCACACTGGTCTCCTGAGACCCAGCCGACACCTGCGCACTCGACGCCGACAACTCCTCCGCCGCCGCCGCCACCGTCCCCGCCGTCTCCACCACCCCCGACAACGTCGACCGCAACGCCGCCTGCGCCGTCACCAGAGCCTCCGCCATCTGCCCCACCTCGTCACCCGAGAACACCTGCGGACGCACCGTCAGGTCCCCACGCGCGAGGGCGTCCACCGACCGCTTCACGGACACCACCGACCGCACGATCCCGCGCGCGATCACCAGGCCCAACGCCGAGGCCAACGCGACACCGACGAGCACGATCACCACGGTCACGACGGTCGCCGCGACCGCGGCCCGGTCCGCCTTGGTCGCGATCGCCGACATCGCGGCCGCGACGGTCTTGTCGACCGCGGTCAGGTTGCCCACGAGGGCGACGCCCTTGGCTGCGACGCCGCCGTTGCGGATCTTTGCGAACGCCGCGTGGTCGTCGGCCATCCCGGCGGGGACGAGCTCGCCGTCGACCGCACTCTTGTAGGTCGTCCACGAGGACGTGAACTGGGTCCATTCCGCGGGCAGCGCACCGACCTGCGAGGTGTAGGCCGTCGTGAACGCCGTGCTGGCACTGTCCAGGCTCGCGTACGCGGCGTTCAGGGCGTCCAGCTGCTTCTGCTTGTCGGCCGGTCCCACGGCATCGATGACGTAGATGTCGATCCGCACCGTCCAGAGCGCGTCCTTGAGCGTGGCGAGCGCGGTGCCCACCTTGGTCTGGGCCGACGCGATCGCGTTCGCATCCGACCGGAGCCCGCTCATCTGGCTCACCGCGGTCGCCCCGAGGCCGATGGCCACCAGAGCGAAGAAGCCGGTCAGCGCCACGATCTTGGCGCGGACGGACAAGCGCCCGATGAGGGAGTACCTGCGGGACGGGACAGGGGGGACGGTCGTCGACATGTCGAGCTCCAGGGGGGAGAAGGGGGATTTCTCGCCCCTCTCATCGGTCACCCGCGGCCACTCTGGACGGTTGTCCATGGACTGTGATGTACATCACACCCGATGAACTTGACGCGCCGGGCCCGCGATCGGGCTCGTACGGACCCGCCCACCCCGAGGGTCCACCGCCCGGCGACGTCGGCAGCATCGCCGCCGTGCCGTCGACTCCCCCTCGCGTCACCCCTCGCGGTCGATGTAGCGCGGGTCGTCCGCCCACCACAACGGCATGCGTTCCGGCCCGCCCGGCCCGCCCGGCCCGCCCGGCCCTGCCGGCCCCTCCGATGCCGCCGCGCGCGCGTCCAAGGCCGCATCCACCGCACGCGCGTCGGCCTCGTCGCTCCGCACCCAGTCGGCGATGATCGCACCCAGCACCGGGAGCCCGACGACCTCCGCGATCGCGAGCATCGTGCCCCCGCCGATCTTCTGGTCCCACGCCGGCGTCGCCCCCCACGTCCGGCTCGCATAGCCGAGCACCCCCGCGGCGAGCGGCGCGCTCGCCGTCATCACGAGGATGCCCGGGATCGCATCGAGCAGACCGTCGGCGAACGCGAACAACGCCCGGACCGGCGGCGTGCACCAGCGCGGCAGGAGCTCCTCGCCGAGGAGCGGGAGGACGACGAGCACCCCGGTGCCGAGGAGCAGCGCGTACACGCCGTCGCGCGCGAGGGTGCTCGACATCGAGGCGGTGAACATCGTCGAGTAGAAGATCGCGATGAGCGACCCGACGGCCAGCACGGAGCTGACCAGGGGAAACATCAGCACGCGCGCCAGGGGTCCGCGGAGCGCGCGGTTCAGGCGTGCGACCGCCGCCGGACCGAGCGCACGTTGCGCGAGCCCTACGGGGTCGCCGAGGGCGATCCCGGCCGGGGTCACCGCAGACAGGAGCGCCGCCTGGGCCGCGCCCACCGAGAACAACGCCGACCGGTACACCGCGAACCCGCCGCACGTCGTCAGCACCAAGGTCCCCGCACCGAGACCGAGGAACGCCGCACCGCGCCACCGGTTCCACCGGCCGCCGTTGCGTCGCACCCGGCGCACGAGCACGACGTACGTCCCGACGAGCACCGCAGCGAGCCCGACGCCCAGCGGGTCCAGCACCCACGAGGTCAGGAACGACGCGAGGGTCAACGGTGGCAGCACGCCCTTCATGATGCGCCACGCGCCTGTGGGACACGTCGACCCGCTGGTGGGAGACCGGGGGCGCTGCGCCCTGAACCGATGCTCGTCGTTCACGACATGCTCACACGATCGACCAGGAATCCGTGGGCTGATATGCCAAGATCTCTGCGGCGAGCGGTCCGGGGTCGCCGCCGACCGCCACCTCCGCCCGCCCCGCGCTCTCATCTCCTTCCACCCACGGCACCAAGCCCACTCACGGCACCAAGCCCATCCACGGCACAGAGCCCATCCACGGCACAGTGCCCACTCACGGCACAGGGCGGTCGCATGTCACTCACCGGCGCAGGCACCACCTGGGTGCTGTGGCTCGTCGCGACGGCGACCTTCGGCGCCAGCATCGTCTGGCCGAGATCCCTCCCCGCCACCCGGCGCCACGGCGCGTGGTGGCGGCGCGTCCGGCGCGCCGGGATGCAGCTCGCCGTGGTCACGACCGCCCTCGCAGCCGTCTCCGGGACGCTCAACGCCCAGTACGGCTGGTACGCGAGCTGGAGCGATCTCGGCGCCGCACTCGTCTCGGGTGACAACGCCGCGACCGGAGTCCCGATCGTCGCGGGTGGCACGCTCCCGGGTGCGACGACGGTCCCGATCGGCGACCCGTCGCTGCCGAGCGACGCGCCGACCACGAACGGCACCGCGGCGACGCTCGCCGGGCTCGTCGCCGACCCTGGCCCCGACGGCCAGTACCTCACGGTGTCGGTTCCCGGCCCGACGAGCGGGGTGACCGGGTCCGTCGTGCTCTGGGTGCCGCGCTCCTACACCCAGCCGGGGTCCGCGCACCGGCTCTACCCCGTGGTCGAGGCGTTCCACGGAGTCCCCGGAGGCCCGTTCGAGTACGTGCAGGGCATCAACCTCGGCGGCATGGTCGCCGGGCTGGCGAGGGACCGGCGCATGAGCGAGGCGATCCTGGTGATGCCCGACTCCACCCCGCACCACCTCGACACCGAGTGCGTGAACGGCGGCTCCGCCGGACCGCAGATGGAGGACTGGCTCACGCGGGACGTCCCGAGCTGGGTCCGCAGCCACCTGAGGGTCGCGACCGACGCACAGTCGTGGGCGACCATGGGTCTCAGCACGGGCGGGTACTGCGCCGCGATGGCGACGATGCTGCACCCGGACACCTACGGGGCCGCGATCGAGCTCGGTGGCTACCTCGCACCGGTGTTCGACGCGCACTACCGACCGTTCGCCCCGGGAAGCGCCGCGTGGGACCGGTACGACCTCGTCAAACGGGCGACGGCCGCACCGCCCCCCGTCCAGCTCTGGGTCGAGACCTCGAAGTCCGACACGTTGTCCTACCCGGGCAACGCGCGGCTCATCGCGACGGCCACCGCGCCGCTGCGGGTCACGGCCGACGTCCTCCCGCACGCCGGTCACCGCATGGCGATCTGGGTGGGCGTGATGCCGACCGCGTTCACGTGGCTGGGCAGCTCGCTCAGCGGCTTCCGCCCGACGGCCTGAGCGCGCCCTGCGGCTCGCTCAGGCCGTCGGGCACAGCGCACGAGAGCGCCGTCACCCCGGACGGCACGGTCCTGTTCGCGTGGCGGCCCCTCGACCATGTCCCGATCTCGGACACCTACCACCCGTGACCGCAGGGCAGGGGTGGTAGGTGAACCCCTTCGACTGCTCCCCCGTCAACTCCGTGCAGGACGGACGATCCCGATGGTCGACAACGACGCCGATCCGACGTCCTCCCGGACGCGACCCGGTTCGGCTGCCTAGACTCGGCGTCGGCGCACCGCCGCACACGTCTCACGAGGGTGACTCATGGCTGAGCAGACCGGCACGTGGCAGAAATCCCAGCGGCAGACAGTCCCCGATGCGGGCGGGTTCTTCGGGGCGTACGGCGGGCAGTTCCTGCCGCCGCAGCTCGAGGGGCCGTTCGCGGAGATCACGAAGGCGTACCACGAGATCGAGAACGACGCCGCGTTCATCGCCGAGCTGCGGTACATCCGCACCCACTTCCAGGGGCGCCCGACGCCCGTCTACCACGCACGCACGTTGTCGCTGCTCAACGGCGGCGCGCAGATCTACCTCAAGCGCGAGGACCTCAACCACACCGGTGCGCACAAGCTCAACCACTGCATGGGTGAGGGCCTGCTGGCCCGCTACATGGGCAAGAAGAAGCTCATCGCCGAGACCGGAGCCGGCCAGCACGGCGTCGCGCTGGCCACCGCGGCGGCGCACTTCGGGCTCGAGTGCGAGATCCACATGGGACAGGTCGACATCGAGAAGCAGGCGCCGAACGTCAGCCGCATGCAGCTGCTCGGTGCGACGGTCGTGCCGGTCACCCATGGCCTGCGGACCCTCAAGGAGGCCGTCGACTCGGCCTTCGACGCGTACCTCGCGGACTACGAGAACTCGATCTACTGCATCGGGTCCGTCGTCGGCCCGCACCCGTTCCCGCTCATGGTGCGCGACTTCCAGCGCGTCGTCGGGATCGAGGCGCGCGAGCAGTTCCAGGAGATGACCGGCAACCTGCCCGACGTCGTCGAAGCCTGCGTCGGCGGCGGGTCGAACGCGATCGGCATGTTCTCGGCGTTCCTCGACGACCCCGTCGAACTGATCGGCGTCGAGCCCCTCGGCCGGGGCACCGGGGTCGGCGAGCACGCCGCGACCATGACGTACGGGCGCGAGGGCGTCATCCACGGGTTCCGCTGCTACCTGCTCCAGGACGAGGAGGGACAGCCCTCGCCGGTGTACTCGTGCGCCAGCGGCCTGGACTATCCCGGCGTCGGCCCCGAGCACAGCTACCTCAAGGACGTCGGGCGCGTCGAGTACGTGACGGCGACCGACGACGAGTGCCGCGACGCGTTCTTCCTGCTCAGCCGCAAGGAGGGCATCATCCCGGCGCTCGAGAGCGCGCACGCCGTCGCGCACGCGCTCGTCAAGGCACGCGAGATGGGGACCGGCACGATCCTCGTGAACCTCAGCGGCCGCGGCGACAAGGACATGGACTACGTGATCGAGAACTGGGGCATCGGCGGCTGACCCGGGGCAGGTCCCGGACCGACGCGTCCTGCTCCCACGCCGCGCCGTCGCGCGCGAACGCCGCCGCCCGGCAGCGGGGGATGCTGTCGGGCGGCGGCGTTCGCGCGAACCTGGTCCGAACGGCCAACGGTTGCGCGTCGCTCGGCTGCGCGCTGGATCAGCCCTGCGGCGCCTCGGCTGCGCGCTGGATCAACCGGCAGTGGTCTCAGCGGCGCGCTGTCGGCATGCCGGTCGGGACGTCCGTCGGCAGCATGCGCGGAGCGGTCGTCGGCGCGCCGGTCGGAGTCGTCGTGGGCTCACCGGCGTCCGACTTGCCGTGCATGTCACCCGAGACCCCGGCGCTCGCGCCCTGGCGAGAGTCGTTCTTCGCATGCGCCTCGGCCGCGATCGCCTGGCCGTCGACACCTCCGGCACGCGCCTCGGCGGCCACCTTCTGGCCGAACGCGGCGGCCGTCGGCAGGTCCGTCGGACGCGTGCCCGCGGGCTCTGTCGGGTCCTGCGTGGGCTCGGACGTCCCGGTCGGGTCAGCGGTCGGCTCGGTCGCCTCCGCCGCGTGGGTACCGGTCGGGTCGGTCGTCGGTGCGACCGTCGAGCCCTGCTGGGTCGCGGGCGGGGAGGTGAGGTCGCTCGCGATCGCGGGGACACCGGCGGCGGCGCCGACGGCCCCGGCTGCCACGACCGCACCGACGATCGCCTTGCCAGCGAGGTCCAGGCCAGCGAACTTCGCGATTACTGCGGCGAGTGCTGAGGTGCTCATGTTCTGTCCTCCGGTGGATCGACCGCGCCCTGGGACGCGGCTCGTGGGTGGTGCGCGACTCGTGAGCCGCTGTCACCTCAGAGATCGCCGGTCGCGCCGACAGGGGTACGGGTCGAGCAGTACGAGTTCGCGTGCGCGGAGCTGGGCTGCTACGGGTGCGCCGGTTCCATGTCTGCGCGCGCGCTGGCCGACGGGGTCGGCGACGGCAAACCGTCCGGCTTCCCGTGCACCACCGCGGAACCGGGGGCGGCGTTCTCCGTCGCCTGCGCCTGCGCGGGGAGCGTCGGAGCCCCCCCGCCGGGTCGACCGGCCTGCGAGGAACGACCGTCGAGGCCGATGCCGGGCGCGGACTCCTGCGGGGTCGGCCGTGATGTCGGGCTGTGCCCCGAGTCCGCGGGCTGCGCACCGCTCGACGTCGGCCGCGGCGCGTCCGACGCGGGGCTGTGGGCCGAGCTCGACGCGGGCACCGGGACGACCGGAGCGTGCGAGCCCGGTGCGAACAGGTGCTCGACGCCGTGCACCACCGCTCGTGCAGGAGCTTGGATCGCGTGCGGGACCGCGCCGATCGTCGCGGCACCGGTGACGCCCGCGAACGCGACGCCGGCCCCGAGCGCGATCTTGCCCGCAAGCCCGAGCCCGGCGACGTAGCGCCACACGCGGCGCAGCGGGCGCCGCGCGCCTTCCGTCGCTGCCGCGCGCGCGGGCACGATCGCCGTCGCGGCGAGCCCGTCGCGGAGCAGCACGGCCAGGGCCGGCGTGGGACGGGGGGCGGGTGCATCGACGCTCCGGCGCAACGTCGCGACGAGGTCGACGATCCCCGGCTCGTCCGGGACCGCGTGCCCGGCCAGCAGGAGCTCGTCCCTTTGTGCCCTCATGTCCTGGTTATCGTCGAACGTGCTCATAGGGTCACGGCCTCCGACTCCACGATTCTGCGCAGGGTCGACAGCGCGCGACGCTGCAGCGCCTTGACCGCCCCCGAACGCTTGCCGACGACCTCGGCGACCTGCTCGACCGTCAGGTCTGCGACGATCCGGAGCACGAGGACCTCACGCTGGTCGTCGGTCAGCCGCGCGAGCAGCTGCAGGGTCCGCTCCTCCCCGAGGGCGTCGAGCGCCTGGTCCTCGGCACTCTCGGTCGACCGGTCGTCGTCGTCCGGCTCGTACGGCTCCTGCGGGACGGTCCGCGAGCTGCTGCGCCAGTGGTCGACCAAGCGGCGGCGAGCGATCGTGAACACCCAGGACCTGAACTGCTCCTGACCGCCGGTGAACCGGCCGACACTCGTGAACACGGCGAGGAAGACCTCGCTCGTGAGGTCGTCGACGTCGCGCACGCCGCGCGCCCGGAGGTAGGCGGCGACCGGTCGCACCAGGTCCTCGTAGAGCAGGGTGAAGGCCTCGGCGGAGCCGGCGCGGGCACGCGCGAGGACCGGGCCGAAGTCGTCGATCACCGGAACAGCATGCACGACGCCGTGGCGGACCGGCCCTTCGGACCACTCCCGCTCAGGACGCGCGCGACCCTTCCGCCGGCTGGTACAGGCACGCCGGGTCCTCACCGAGAGCGTCCCCGGTCGCCGCGAACGCGCGGGCCCGAGAACCGCCGCACAGGTCGGCGTACGCGCAGTCCCCGCACCGTCCGGTGAACTCGGCCGCGCGGATCTGCCGGAGCAGCGGGTCGTCGCGGTAGATCTCGCTCAGCGGACGCTCGCGCAGGTTGCCGAGGCCGATCGGCAGGAACCCCGCCGGGTAGACCTCGCCGTCGTGCGCGACGAACAGGATGCCCTTGCCGTCGCGGGTGGCCGCGGTGTGCGCGCTCGGCCGCCGGTCGGACTCACCCAGCAGCTCGGTCAGCCGGCCCGCGAGCCCGGCGTACACGGCGGTCTGCGGGACGGGCATCCCGGCGCGACGCTCGGTCACCACGCGGCGGAAGAACGGCGCCTCGACGGTGCGGATGATGAAGCCGTACCGCGACGCGTCGTACAGGAAGTGGCAGACGTCCTCGTGCTCCTCGGCCGTGATCGCTCCCGACACGACGCCCCGCCCGACGTGCACGAGGAAGAAGACCTCCCAGATGTGGGCGCCGGCGTCGTGGACGATCGCCGCGATGTCGGCGAGCTCGTCGAGGTTCTCGCTCATGACCGTCGTGTTGACCTGCACCGTCAGCCCGGCGGCGACCAGGGCCTTGATCGCGGCCACGGTGTCGTCGAAGTGGTGCTCGACCGCGCGCACGCCCTCATGGGTCTGCGCGGTCGCACCGTCCAGGCTGATCGACACGGCCCTGACCCCGCTCGTCGCGATCCGCTCGATCATCTCGGGCGTGAGCGCGGGGGTGACGGACGGCGACAGGGCCACCGGGATCCCGAGGCCCGAGGCGTACTCGACGAGCTCGAACAGGTCCGCGCGCAGCAGGCAGTCGCCGCCCGTGAGCACGAGGATCGGGTACGGCCGCCCGAACCCGGCGACCTGGTCGACGAGGTTGCGGCCCTCGGCGACGTCGAGCTCGCCGGGGAGCGCATGCGTCATCGCCGATGCACGGCAGTGCCGGCACGCGACCTGGCACGCGCGCGTCGTCTCCCAGAAGACGAGCATCGGGCGCTGGTTGTAGTCGACCTTCGACACCGGGACGGCGGGGTGCCCGCCCGGGTGGGTCGCGGCGGTCGGGTGCCCGCCGGGGTGGGTCGTCGTCGCGCTGCGCTCGGCGATCGTCTCGGTCAGCGTCTGCTCGGTCATGCGGGTCCTTTCGAGGAAGCGACGGCGGAGTCGACGTCTGTGGTCAGTGCGGCGGCGGTGCGCTGAGCGCGGGCCACGCACGAGGCGATGCCGACACCGCCGAACGCGGCACCGGTGACATGGATCCCGGGCACGTCGGTGAGCGCGTGGTCGATCCGCTCCAGGCGGCGCCGGTGGCCCACGGTGTACTGCGGCATCGCCCGCGGCCAGCGCTGCACGTGCGCCGACGTCGGTGGTGCGCTCATGCCCATGGTCTGCACCAGCTCGCGGTGCACCTGGTCGACGAGCGCGTCGTCATCCATCGAGGCGAAGCGGTCGTCGCCGTGGCGGCCGACCATCGCGCGGATCAGGACGCTCGACGGGTCGGTCAGGTGCGGCCACTTGGCCGGCAGCCAGCTGCAGCCGACGAGCAGCAGCCCCTCCTCGGGCGGGACGAGGAACCCGGTCCCGTCGAGCCCGTGGGTCACGGCGTCGCGGGGGTAGACGAGCGTGAGGCTGGCGACGTCGGCATAGGGCACCTCGCGTGCGGCGACGGCCGCATCGGGCGCCACCCGCGCGAGCAGGTCGGCGGTGACGAACGCCGGGGTCGCGAGCACGACGGTGTCGGCCGCGAGCTCCGTGCCGTCGAAGAGCTCGACGAGGTAGCCGGTCGCGTCGGTGCTGGCGGCGTCGACGCCGGCGACGTCCTGGCTCTCGGACACCCGGCGGAGGCCGGTGACCGCCGCGCCGAGTCGCACCTCGCACGTGTCGAGCCTGCTCACGAGGGTGTCCACGAGCCGGCTGAGCCCGCCCTCGAGCGTGACGAGCGCCGGCCCCGAGGAGGTCGACCCTCGCCGCATCGAGCGCGAGCCGAGGTAGATGCTGCGGCTGCGTCGGGCGAGTGCCGCGATCTCGGGCACCGAGCTCTGGGCGCTGAGGTCGTCGGCGCGACCGGCGTGCACCCCACCGAGCATCGGGTCGACGAGTCGCTCGAACACCTCCGAGCCGAAACGGGGACGGACGAGCTCACCGACCGACGGGTCTTCACCGGTGCGCGTGCGGGGGAGCACGAGGTCCAGGGCGGCCCGCGCGACCCCGAGCGGGGACAGCAGGCCGGAGCGCAGCAGGGGGAGCAGCTTCTGCGGGATGCCGAACAGCGTGCTCGGCGGGAGAGGGCGCAACCGCGCGCGCGACCAGATGAAGGCGCCGCTCGCACCCGGCGCGACGATCGCCGTCGTCAGGTCGAGGTCCTCGAGCAGGGCGCGCATCGCCGGCAGGCGGACCAGGAGCGCGTCGGGGCCCATGTCGACCGGGTGGCCCGCGACGTCCTGCGTGAGGATCTTGCCGCCGAGCCGGTCCGAGGCCTCGAGGAGGACGATCTCGACCTCGGGGCCGGCGTCGCGAGCGAGCAGGTAGGCCGTGGCGAGCCCGCTCACTCCGCCGCCGATGACGACGACGCGCTGGTGGTTCGGCATGGGTGGGCAGACTCCTCCGGTTGAATGGACAACTCATTAGGCGCCTTCGGTTCGGCGAGATCTAGGCCCAAAGTCCTAGGCGGTGGGCCGAGGTCGCACGCGGTTCGGCCTCGGTTCTCCCACCGTTCACCCAGGTGACCGTGTCAGGATGCCTGATCATGGATACCCTCGTCGTCGCTCTCGCCCAGTACCTTCCGGTCCTGGTCCCCGTCGCCGCCGCCGTCGTGTGGTTCACGCTGCCGACGAGCGCGAAGTTGAGCCTCGGGTTCCAGGCCGTCGTGGCGCTGGTCGTCGTCATGGGGCTGATCCAGCTCGCAGCGGCCCTGCACACCGACCCGCGCCCGTTCGTCGTCGACCCGTCCGTCGTACCGTTGTTCCCGCACCCGGCCGACAACGGGTTCCCGTCCGACCACACCGCCCTCGCCTCGACCGTCGGGCTGCTGGTCATGCTCTACCGCCGTCGCACCGGTCTCGTGCTGCTCGTCGCGGGCATCGTCGGCGGTGCAGCGCGGGTGCTCGCCCACGTGCACCACGTCGAGGACATCGTCGCCGGGGTCGTGATCGCCGGGGTCACCGTCGCGGTGGCGGTCGCGGTGTGGAACGCCGTCCGGCCGCGACTGCGCGGACGGTTGGCAGCGCTGGCCACGGCCGGCTGAGCGCAGGCCCGTCGCGCGACCGCGGGGGTCCGGGGCGCACCGGTCCGCTTCGTCGCGTGCGACGTACGTCCACCGTTCTCCCAGGCTCGTGTGCCACGATCAGTGATCATGGATCGCCTTGTCCGCGCGGCGCTCGATGCGCAGGTGTCGCGGCGCGAGCTCTTGGCGATGCTCGGCGTGGTCCCGTTCGTGATCTTCGCGGCGCAGCCGTCGTCCCACCCGGCGACGCACCGGAGCACCGTCCCGGCGACCGCGGCGGCGACCACGGCGCCGACCGCCACCGCAGCGAGGGCCCTGCCCACCGTGGCCGGCCCGACGGCAGGCGGCGCGATGCAGATCGTCGCCCACCAGGACGACGACCTGCTCTTCCAGAGCCCTGACCTGCTGCACGACGTCGCGGCCGGGCGCCCCGTGCGCACGGTCTTCGTCACCGCTGGGGACGCGGCCCGGGACAGGACCTACTGGACCGGCCGCGAACGCGGCAGCATGGCGGCGTACGCGCGCATGGCCGGCGTGGCGGACACCTGGACGACCTCGGACGCCGGCGTGGCCGGGACGCCGATCCGCATGCACACCCTGGTCGGCGCCCCGCACATCTCCCTCGTGTTCATGAGGCTTCCCGACGGCAACCGGTCGGGGAGCGGCATGATGGTGCACCACCACGAGAGCCTGATGCGGCTCTGGCGTGGCGACATCCCCACCATCCATGCCGTCGACGGCACGGCGAGCTACTCCGCCGCGTCCCTGCGTCACACGCTCACGACCCTGATGAGCGCCTTCCAGCCGACGACGGTCCGCACCCAGGACTGGACCATCGCGTTCGGCACCGGCGACAACGCGGACCACACCGCCACGGCGCTGTTCGTGCAGCAGTCGCACCGGGACTACGACGCCGCGCACACCGTGATCGCCTACGAGGGGTACCCCGTGTGGACGCGGCCGCCGGACGTGGACGGCGCCGACCTGACCGGGAAGTCGCGCGCCTTCGACGCCTATGCCGTGGACGACTCGATCATGTGCCTGAAGGCCTGGTGCGCGGGCGACCTCGTGAGCTCGCTGCGGCTCGCCCGGCAGTACACCACCGCGAGCGAGTCGGTGGGCAACGTCGCCCGCGAGGCCGGGGTGCGCGTCACGGCCTCGTCCCAGACCCCGCTGACAGGCCAGACCGCCGCGCGCGCGATCGGGGGCTTCGCCCACGACGGTGCCCGCGTCTTCGAGCAGGCGTGGACGACCGACGACGGCCGGGAGGGCAGCTGGATCCAGCTCGACTTCCCCGCACCGACGACGATCAACGGCGTCGTCCTGTACGGCCGTCCGAACCCCGACGACCAGATCACCGGTGCGACGCTCGTCTTCTCGGACGGCAGCACGGTGCCGACCGGGGTGCTCCCGGCCAACGGGTCGGCGAAGACCCTGCGCTTCGCGCCGCGGGCCACCACGAGCCTGAAGCTGCTCGTCACCGCGGTCAGTGCGCGCACGCGCAACGTCGGCCTCACCCAGCTCGAGGCCTACGACAACATGCCCCAGACCGCCACGTCCCCCTGACGGCCCGTCGGGGCGCCGCCCCTACCGCTCGTGCTCGGCGACGAGCCGGTCGTCGTCCGCACCCAGCAGCCGACGGTCGTCGAGACCCTCGTGGTGGCTCTCTCGCACGACGGTGAGCTCGACGAACGTCACCTCGTGGCGCGAGAGCGACAGCCGCAGCTCGACCCGACCATCGATCGTCCGCAGCCGGTGGTGCTCGACCGCCGGTCGTTCGCACCGCCGCAGGATCTCGAGCTGACCTGCGTCCGGCGACATCGGCCGGCCCAGCTCGCGCCAGGCCGCGAACGCGTTGCCGTCGACCTCGTTGACCCGTTCCCGCAGCACGAACACCCCGCTGCCGTCCGGGCACGGCTCGCCAGCGAGCGCCAGCGGGACGGACAGGGTCACCTCGTGCCGCTCGGGGGTCGCCGGAGCGTCGGTCCCGCCCACGGGCTGCCACGCGAGCACCGTCACGCGCCCGGACGGGTCCACACACACGAGGTGGTCGTCGCCCCGCGCGAGGACCTGACTGCCCATCCGGGCCATGAAGGCGAACAGGTGGAACGTCGGCTTGGCCACCTGGCGGTGCGTCAGGAGCCCGAACCCGCCGTGGAAGAACGACGTCGGGACGTCGAGCTCCTCGAACACGTCGCAGAAGGTCCAGTAGGAGAAGGAGTCGACGAGCTCACCGCCACCGGCAAGCACCGGCGCCAGGTACGCCGCGTGGTACGCGGTGTCGTGGATCGGGTTGTCCGGCCGGTACGAGGTGTTGAACTCCGTGATGTGCACCGGCAGGCCGGCCAACGGAGTGCCCTCGAGGTGCGCACGCGGCGCCGCGAGCTGGTCGAGCAGGTCCTGCGGCGGCCTGAGCTCCTGGTACGTGCCGAACGGGATCGTCTGCGCCTCGCGCGAGGAGTACGCGTGCCTGCTGACGAAGTCGATCGGCACGTCGCGGCTGGTCACGAAGTCGGCGAACGGCGCCCACCACTCGTCGGCGCCGGGCGAGATCGCAGGGCCCCCGACCTGCAGGGACGCGTCGACGTCCTTGACGGCCCGCGCGGTCGCCTCGTACAGGCGGAAGTAGGCGTCCTGGTCGGCGTCCTTCCAGAAGATGTCGAGGTTGGGCTCGTTCCACACCTCGATCGGCCAGCGGCGCACCTCCTCGATCCCGTACCGGTCGATCAGGTGACGCAGCAGCGCCTGGACCAGCTCGACCCATGCGCGCAGGTCCGCCGGCGGGGTGATGTTGCCCTTCCACCAGAACACCGTCTCCGGACCCGAGGCCAGCAGCGACGGCATGAAACCCAGCTCGACGAACGGGCGGATGCCGAGGGACAGGAACGCGTCGTGCACCTGGTCCACGTACGTGAACGAGTACCGGGTGTGCGTGAGCCCGTCGACCTCGGCGCTCCGCACGACGCCCATGTCGTCGGAGAGCAGGCCGTGCCCGCGGAGGTGGGCGAACCCGATCTCCCGCTGCACGCGCGCCAGGGAGGCGAGGTGGTCGGCGCGCAGCGCCAGGTTGAGCCGCCCCGTCCCGACGCACTCGCGCCACGCGGGGGACAACGGGCCGGTGGGGATGCTGGGCACGACCACCGGCACGACCACGGGGGCGACGGGGTCGCCCATCAGCTCACCTCGACGACGGCGAAGGAGTGCGGCGGCAGCGTGAGCCGCGCCCCGGTCGCCGCCTCGATCACCTCCAGCGGTCGGGGGCTCACCTGGTCCGGATGGCCCGCGCTGTTGAACGAGCGGACCGACGACGGCGCAAGCACCCGGGCGCGCACGTCGCGCGCCGAGACCCCGCGCAGGTCCAGGTCGACCTCGACCGGGTGCTCGAGGTCCATGTTCGTGAGCGAGACGTGGCACCGTCCCTCGGCGACGCTCGCCGAGGCGGACATCGTCGGGACGCTGCGCCCGGCCACGTCGCGCTGCGCGAGGGGCGCGCGGACGTGCACGGGCACGGAGACGGCGTCGTGGTGGACCTTGTTCATCTCGAACACGTGGAACGTCGGGGTCCGCACGAGCGCCCCGGTCTCCTCGTCGGTGAGCACCATGGCCTGCAGGACGTTCACCGTCTGGGCGATGTTGGCCATCGTGAGCCGATCGGCGAGGCGGTGGAACACGTCGAAGTGCAGCGACGCGACGATCGCGTCCCGCATCGTGTTCTGCTGGTGGAGGAACCCGGGGTCGGTTCCGGGCTCGACGTCCCACCAGGTGCCCCACTCGTCGAGGACGAGCCCGACCTTCCGCTCGGGGTCGTACCTGTCCATCACCGCGATGTGCCGGCGCAGGAGTGGTTCGATGCGCTGCGCCGCGACGATCGTGCGCCAGTAGTCGTCGTCGCCGAACCGGGTCGCGCTGCCCTTGGCGTCCCAGGACCCGCCGATCGTGTAGTGGTGCACCGAGATGGCCTCGAACGGCAGCGCGGGGAACGGCCCGCGCGCCAGGTCGTCGACCGCGCGCATGAGCGCCTCGGTCCACGCGACGTCGTCCTCGGAGGCCCCCGCGGCGATGCGGGTGAGCGTGTTGTCACCGTGGTTCCGGCAGAACGTCGCGTACTGCCGCGCGAGGTCCGCGTAGGTCTCGGCACGCATCCGCCCGCCGCACCCCCAGGGCTCGTTGCCGATCCCCCAGAACGGCACGCGCCACGGCTCGTCGCGACCGTTCGCGCGCCGCAGGTCGGCCATCGGCGAGGTGCCGGGCCGGGTGAGGTACTCGACCCACTCGCTCATCTCGCGGACGGTCCCGGAACCGACGTTCCCGGAGACGTACGGGTCCGCGCCGAGCAGCTCGCACAATGCCATGAACTCATGGCTGCCGACGTGGTTGTTCTCCTCGACGTCCCCCCAGTGCGTGTTGACCATCCGCGGTCGGTCCTCCCGCGGTCCGATGCCGTCACGCCAGTGGTACTCGTCCGCGAAGCAGCCACCCGGCCAGCGCAGGTTCGGGATCTGCAGCTCACGCAGCGCCGCCACGACGTCCAGCCGGATGCCGCCCTCGTTCGGGATCGGTGAGTCCTCTCCCACCCAGAACCCGCCGTAGACGCACCGCCCCAGGTGCTCCGCGAAGTGGCCGTACAGATGTCGGCTGATGACCGGCCCCGGGATGTCCACGTTGACGATCACGGTGGCGCTGGTGGCGGCTCCCATGGTCGATCAGTCCTCCGACGCCGCTGCGCCGACCGGCACCTCGAGCGCGACCTCGCTGGTCACCAGCCGTGGGTCGGCCGTCGTGACCTGGTGCACGGATCCGACCACCATGATCGACGCGGTCGTCTCCTTCTCGGCGCAGGACGCTCCGACCCACAGCTCGACCTCCCCCGGTTCGATGATGCGCGCCATCGAGCGGTCGGAGAACGCCAGCCGTGTGGTCGGCACCTGGAACTCGACGACGGCCGACTCCCCCGCCCCTAGCCCCACCCGGCAGTAGCCGAGCAGCTGCGCGACGGGTCGGGTCACGCTCGCGACGAGGTCACGAGCGTAGAGCTGGACCACGTCGGTGCCGGCCCGCTCACCGGAGTTGTGCACACGCACCCGCGCCGCGAACGTGCCACCCGCAGCGACCTCGTCGTCCGCGACCAGGCCGGTGCGCTCGAACGTCGTGAAGGACAACCCGTGGCCGAAGGGCAGCACCGGGGTGCTGTCCGCATCGGTCACCTCCGACGGCCCGCCGAGGATCGGGTGCAGGTACGAGTACGGCTGCGCACCTGCCGACCGCGGCATCGTCACCGACAGCCGACCGGACGGGTTGACCCTCCCGGACAGCACGCCCGCGAGCGCCCGGCCGCCCTCTTCACCGGGGAAGAAGGCCTGGAGCACAGCAGCCGGCACGTCGGGTCCCTCGACGGCCCAGCCGATGGCGTACGGCCGCCCGGTCAGCATGACCATCACCACCGGCGTCCCCGTCGCGCGCACGGCCTCGACCAGGTCTCGTTGCACCCCGGGCAGGGCGAGCGTCTCGGTGTCGTTTCCCTCGCCGACGGTGCCTCGCCCGAACAGACCTGCCTGGTCGCCGACCACCACGACGGCGACGTCCGCGCCGGACGCGATTCGCACGGCCTCGGCGAAGCCGGAGCGATCCGGGTCCTCGACGGTGCACCCTTGGGCGAAGACCACATCGACGCCCTCGAGCTCGGCGCGCAGCGACTCGAGCACCGTGGGGATCTCGAACCCCATCGGCGTCTCCGGGTGGTGCGCGAGCACGTGGTTGGCGAACGAGTAGCAGCCCATCAGCGCCTCGGCACGGTCCGCGTTGGGTCCGATCACGGCGACCCGCGCAGGCACCGGGCGGCCGGGGCCGCCGAGAGGCAGCACGCCGTCGTTCGTGAGCAGGACCACGGACTCCTCGGCCAGCCGGCGCGCGACGTCGCGGTGCTGCGGGGAGTCGAGGTCGACGGCTGTCGGCGGCTCGTCCTCGAAGGTCGCGTCGAGCAGTCCGAGCTCTTCCTTCTGCGCGAGCGCCCGGAGCACGGCGCGGTCCACGAGCACCTCGTCGACGAGCCCGGCCTTCAGACGATCGGCGAGCGGCGCCAGGTACGCGTCCCCGGCCGGCAGCTCGATGTCGATCCCCGCCGCCAGTGCCAGTGCGGCGGCCTCGCCGAGGTCGGCGGCGACGGCGTGCATCACGTGCAGGAAGGCGACCGAGAAGTAGTCGGCGACCACGACGCCGTCGAATCCCCAGCGCCCGCGCAGCATCCCGGTGAGATAGGTGGGGTCGGAAGCCATCGGCACGCCGTCCACCTCGGCGTAGGAGTTCATGACCGAGCGCACCCCGCCGTCCAGCACCGCCATCTCGAACGGCGGCAGCAGCACGTCGGCGAGCTCGCGCGGACCCGCACCGACCGGCGCGTGGTTGCGACCGGCGCGGGAGGCCGAGTACCCGACGAAGTGCTTCAGCGTCGCGTGGACCCCGGCGGACTGCAGGCCGCGCACGTAGGCCGTGCCGACGGTCCCGACCAGGTACGGGTCCTCCCCGATGCACTCGTCGACCCTGCCCCAGCGCGGGTCGCGGATCACGTCGAGGACCGGGGCGAGGCCTTGATGGATGCCGAGCTCACGCATCGACGCGCCGATCAGCGCTCCCATCTCCGCCACGAGCTCCGGGTCGAAGCTGCTGCCCCACGCCAGCGGGGTCGGGAACGTGGCCGCCTGCCACGCCGCGAGACCGGTCAGGCACTCCTCGTGCACCAGGGCCGGGATACCGAGCCGCGTCTCGGTGCGGAGCCGGCGCTGCTCGCGCCACAGCCACGCGGCTCGCTCGACGGGGTCGACCGGCCGGGTGCCGTACACGCGTGTGAGGTGCCCGATCCCGTGCGCGGTGGCGTCCTCGAGGCGACCCGACGAGGGCATCTCGCCCTGCATCGGCGCGACGACCTCACCGCCCTGGTCGACCCAGAACCCGACGAGCTGGGCGAGCTTCTCGTCGAGCGTCATGAGCGCGTGCAGGGCGCGCACGCGCTCGGACACCTCGGGGAGCTCGGGTACAGCAGGAACGACGGTCACGAGACCTGTCTCCTTCGGACGTGGCGCTGGATGACGGGGGTGGAGCGGCAAGGCTCGCGAGACGGCGCGGCCCTCGGGGGTGCACCGGTCGTTCGGTGCGCCCCCGACGGACGAGCCACGGTCAGCCCTTGACCGCCCCGGTGAGGCCACCGACGATGCGGCGCTCGAAGAGGCTGAAGAAGACCAGCGCGGGGATCATGGACAGGGACGTGAACGCCAGGACCTTCGCCGTGTCGACCGAGTACTGCGACGCGAACGCCTGCACGCCGAGCGGCAACGTGTATGTCGCCTCGTTGTTCAGGACGAACAGCGGGAGCAGATAGCTGTTCCAGCTCCCGATGAAGGCCAAGATCCCCACCGTGACGACCCCCGGGACCGACAGCGGCACCACCATGCGGAAGAAGAAGCCCAGGCGGCTGCAGCCGTCGATCGACGCCGCCTCCTCGATCTCGTCCGGGATCGCTCGGAGGAACGGCACGAGGATGATGATCGTGACCGGCAGTGCGAACGCGATCTGCGGGAGGATGAGCCCGGGCAGGGTGTTGATCAGCCCGAGGCTCTTGATCATGAGGTACAGCGGCGTGATCGCGACGGTCATCGGGAACATGAGACCGGCGGCGAACAGCGTGTACATCGCGCCGCGTCCCCGGAAGCGGTAGCGGGCGAGCACGTAGCTCGCCATCAGGCCCAGGACCACGACCCCGATCGTGGTGGCCACCGCGGTGATCGTCGAGTTCAGCACCTCCTGCCAGAAGACCCCGCCCTTGAGGACGTTGAGGTAGTTGCCGAACACCCACGGTGCCGGAAGCCCCGCCGGGCTGTTCGTGATCTGCGAGTTCGTCCGGAACCCGCCGAGGATGATGTAGACGACGGGCGCCAGCATCGTGGCGACCAGGAGCAGTGCGATGAAGTAGATCGTCGGGCTGCCCCAGTCGTGCTTCGGGGTGTCCTGGTGCACGCGAGACCCCTGGGTCGGTGCGTCGAGAGTGGTGGCAGCCATCACTTCTTGCCCTCCGTGAGAGCGCCCTCGGTGTCGCGGCGCAGGACGAAGCGCTGGTAGACGAGCGCGATGACGAGCGAGATCACGAACAGGACGACGGCCACCGCGTTCCCGTAGCCGTAGTTGCCCGAGTTGCGGCCGTTGCCGACCATGTAGGTCGCCATCGTCGAGGTGCCAGCGGTCGAGGCGATGTACTGCCCCCAGATGATGTAGACGAGATCGAAGAGCTGCAGCGACCCGATGATCGACAGGAACGCCCAGATGCGGACCGTCGGCCCCAGCAGCGGCAACGTGATCCGGCGCTGGATCTGCCAGTAGGAGGCGCCGTCGATCGAGGCGGCCTCGTGCAGCTCCACCGGGATGCCTTGGAGGCCGGCGAGGAACAGCAGCACCGCGAACCCGATGTACTTCCACGAGATGATCACCATCAGCGACCAGATCGCGATCTTCGGGTCGGACAACCAGTCGTGGGCGAACCCGCCGAGACCGATGCTCTTGAGCAGGTCGTTCACGGCACCGCTGGTCTGGAGCATCAGGCTCCAGCTGGTGCCGACGATCACCTCGGAGATGACGTACGGCACGAAGATCAGCACGCGGATGACGGACTTCCCGCGCATCTTCTTGTTGAGCAGCAGCGCCAGGCCGATCGCGACGGGTCCCTGCATGACCAGGGACAGCACGACGATCACCGCGTTGTGCTTCAACGCGTCGATGAACAGGCCGTCCTGGAAGATGACGACGTAGTTCCGCAGCCCGATGAAGTCGGTCGGTCGCCCGTAGCCCTTCCAGCTGAAGAAGCCGTAGTACGCGGCCATGGCGACCGGGAAGATCACGAACGTCAGGAAGATGATGATGGCCGGGCCCGAGAGCGCCGCGATCTCGAGGCGCGCCGCCCAGCCGATGCCCCGTCGGCGTCGTCCGGCGCCCGACGGGGGCAGCACAGCAGCTGCGCTGCCCCCGTCGGCCAGGAGATTCACAGGCGAGCCCTCCGGCACGAATGAGCTCTCGCGAGTGGAATCAGACATGCGTCGCGCTCTATGCCTTCTTGGCGGCGTCGTTGGCCGCCTTGATGATGCCCGCGGCGTCGCCCTTGCCTGCCAGCATGTCGACCACGCCGGTGTTCAGGGCGTTGCCCACGTTCTGCCCGTAGAGCGTGTCCAGCCACTGCGACACGTACGGGGCGGCGTTGTACGCGGCCAGGATCTCCTTGAGGTAGGACTCGGTCACGACGGCCTGCGCCTCGGTGTTCACCGGCGGGGCGTTGAACGCCTTGTAGTACGCCTCCTGGACGGGGGTCGTGGCGATGTAGTTCAGGAAGTCGGTGCACGCCGGCTTCGGTGCGTTCGCGGAGCACGAGTAGCCGTCGACACCACCCATGATCGCGGCACCGTCACCCTGGCCGCCGGAGATCGTCGGGAAGGGGAACCATCCGAGGTCGGGCAGCGGCTTGGTGTCCGGGGTGAGGGAGGCGATGACTCCCGGGTCCCAGGCACCCATCAGCTCCATGGCCGCCTTGTGGTTCGCGAGGAGACCGGCGGAGCTGCCGGCGCCCTGCTGGGCCGAGGTGGTGAGGAAGCCCTGGTTGAACGGCGTGGTGGCGGCGAACGTCTTGAGGTCCTGGCCCGCCTTGAGCCAGCACGAGTCGGTGAACGTCTTCTTCGACGCCGCGGTGTTGAGCGTGTCCGGGCTGCACTCGCGCAGCGCGAACCAGTAGTACCAGTGGGCGGCTGGCCAGGCGTCCTTCGCGCCGAGGGCGATCGGGTCGATGCCGGCAGCCTTGAGCTTCGTCACGGCGGCGTTGAGGTCGTCGATGGTCTTCGGGAGCGTGGTGATCCCCGCCTTGGCGAAGAGGTCCTTGCTGTAGAAGATCCCGCCCGGGAGCGTCGCGACCGGCATGGCGTAGGTCTTGCCGTTGAGCTCCTCGGCCTTGAACGAGCCGGCTGAGACGACCTTCTTGGTGGCGTCGCTGACCGCGCTCGTGATGTCCATGAGCTGACCGGCGTCCACCATGGCGGCCATCTTGCCGCCACCACGCTGCAGGAAGATGTCCGGCGCGGAGCCCGAGTTGAGCGCCGTCTGGAGCTTGCCGTCGAGGTCCTCGTTCTGGATCGCCTGGACGTTGATCTTCACGTTCGGGTTGGCCTTCTCGAAGTCGGCGACGGTCTTCGCCCAGAAGGCCTTGCCGTCGCCGGTCGTGGCGTTGTGCCAGAACGTCATCGTCACGGCGCCGCCGCTGCTGGCGGCACTGGTGCCGCCGCTGCTACCGCCGCTGCAGGCCGTGAGCCCTGCCGCACCCATCACCACGGCGGCCGATACCGCCAGGGTCTTCCTCAGCTTCATGAGATCTGTCCTCTTCGTTGAGCAGCAGAAAATACGGAGATTGCCCCCTGCGGAGCGGAACCGGCGATCGCTGCTGACACCCGCGCCGGTCTGTGTCGGTCGTCGCGACGTCACCGGCTCCGGGCCGCAGCGCCCGGGCCGGAGCCGCGTGCGTGCGACCGCACCGCGCCGATACCGAGAGCCACGAACAGGGGTGGTGCCGTTGCTTCCATCGCCGAACTCCTCGTCGTCGTCGACTCAGGACGGTCTGGACTCTTGCAGGCGTGACGGGTGCATGTCAATCGTTGTCGATAGCGTTATCCAAACCGTGACCTGAGTCGCGAGCGGCTCCGTCACATCTCCCTCCGCACCCCGGCCAGGGACGATGGGCCCACTCGCGCGGCCCGCGTCCGGGAATAGCCTGGCGAGGACTGCGCACCTCATCGGGGAGGTGGGGACCGTGCCAGCACCTGTCGGCTCTGACGTGCCACACGTCGTCGTGATCGGGGGTGGCGGCACCGGCGGCGCGGTCGCCCACGACCTGGCCCTGCGGGGCCTGCGCGTCACCGTGCTCGAGCGTGGCGAGATCACCTCGGGGACCACCGGTCGCCACCACGGCCTGCTGCACAGCGGTGGACGCTACGCGGTCGGCGACACCGAGTCCGCGGTCGAGTGCATCACCGAGAACCGGATCCTCCGCCGGATCGCTCCTGGCTCGTTCGAGGAGAACGACGGCCTGTTCGTGGCGATCACGGACGACGACATGGACCACCTGCCCGGGTTCGTCGACGCCTGCGAGGCGTGCGGGATCCCGGCGACCGTGCTGACCGCGGACGAGGCGCTGCGGCGCGAGCCAGGCCTCACCCCCGATGTGAAGGGTGCGGTCCAGGTGCCCGACGGCACGATGGACGCGATGCGGCTCCCGCTGCGGTTCTTCGCGACGGCGCAACGGCACGGCGCGGTCATCCGCAGCTTCACGGAGGTGGTCGGTCTCCGTCGCGAGCTGGCGGCCGTCACGGGCGTCTCGATCCGGGACTACGTGACCGGCGAGGAGTCCGAGCTGGCCGCCGACCTCGTCATCAACGCCGCCGGCCCGTGGGCCCAGCGGATCGCCGACATGGCCGGGGTCGAGGTTCCGATCCGCTGCTCGCCCGGGGTTCTCGTGGCCGTGCGCGGACGCTGGTGCGACATGGTCGTCAACCGTCTGCACCCGTCCGGCGACGGCGACATCGTGCTCCCCCAGCGGGGCCTGTGCGTGATCGGGACGAGCTCGTGGGTCGTCGACGACCCGGACGAGCTGCACCTGCCGGAGGACCACGTGCGCACGATGTTCGAGCAGGGTGCCCGGCTGGTCCCGGCCGTCGCGGGTGCCGAGCTGCGCGCGGCGTGGTCGGCGGTCCGCCCCCTGATCGGCGAGGGCGGCAGCCAGACCGGTCGCGAGCTGTCGCGGACCTTCAAGTGCTTCGACCACGCCGAGCGCGACGGCGTCCAGGGGCTCGTCACCATCTCGGGCGGGAAGGCGACGACGCTGCGGGCGATGGCCGAGGCGACCGCCGACGTGGCCTGTCGCACCCTCGGCATCGACGCACCGTGCCGCACCCGCGACCACCCGCTGCTGCCCCACACGGCGTACTACACCGATCGCGGCGCACCCGGGCGCGCACCGATCGCCACATCCCCACGGCGGGCGCCGGCGCCTCCCGCCTCGTCGACAGCCTCGACCGGCACGACCAGCAGGGCGACGGTCGCCGGTCACGCCCCGGCGTCGGGCGCAGCGCCGGCGTCCACGCGCCCCGCCGCTCCGGGGACGTCCGGCGCGCCCAGCACATCGACCCGCGCGCTGCGGGTGTCGCGCTGGAAGCCCGGGTGGCCCGCTCCGGTGATGACGGACTACGTCGTGCC
>JAKBFW010000030.1 GCA_021833345.1 Pseudomonadota bacterium
GACGGTGCGCTCCTCGACCTCGGGATCAAGAATGATCATGATCTCGTACTGACGCAGGCTCATACCCACCTCCTGTGGTCTCTACGGTCACGGTCCATCCGTGACAGGAGGGTTGTGCGCGTCGCCGGGCCGGGTCGTCTCGCCGATAGGCGACGGTCTTCCCCGAGCACAGCAGAGGTGAACACTATCCGTTCATCGGCCCCGCGCGGTAATCAGGGGATGCTCGGGGGGTTCACCGCCCCGACCTTCGACGCCGGCGTGGCTGTCGGGGTCGGGGTCGAGGTCGGGGTCGCCGTCGGCTTCGGAGCCGGTCCGCTCGAGACGACCAGCGCGACGGTGCTCCCCCGCGGCAGGACGGTCCCGGCGGCCGGGGACGCGCTCAGGACGGTGCCGACCGGGATGGTCGGGTCCGACCTCTCCGTGGTCGCCGGCTGGAGGCCGGCCGCGAGCACGGCCGCCTCGGCATCGGCGCGCAACATCCCGACGAGTCCCGTCGGCACCGTGGCCGTCGTGGGTGCCGAGGTCGTCGGCGTGGGCGTCGGCGTCGGTGCGGTCGTCGACGTCGCGGCCACCGTCGGCGTCGGCGCCCCGACGTTCGCGCGCGGAGGGAACGCGACCGCGGTCTTGCCCGTCATCACGGCACCCATGAACTTCGCCCAGACGAACGCCGGCCAGGTCCCGCCCGTCACCTCGTTGACACCGCCCCAGCCGGTGATGGACTGCTCGCTGCCGTTGTCGGCGACCTGGTACATCGCGACGGCCGTCGACAGCTGGAGCTTGTTGGTCGCGGCGTCGGTCGGTCCCGCGGTGAAGCCGACGAACCAGCCGGACACGTTCTTGTCCGTGGTCCCGGTCTTGCCCGCCACCGGGAACCCGAGACGCTTGACGTACCCGCTCGCGGTCCCGTACTGGACCACCTGCTGCATCGCGTAGGTCGCGTCGGCGATGACGGGGGCGTCGAACACCTTCGTGGGCGGGCTCGCGCCCTTGTAGGCGACCGCGCCGCCCGAGATGAAGGTGGCGGTGTCGACGATGTGCGGGGTCGTGCGATACCCGCCGGACGCGATGGTCCCGTACGCGGACGCCATGTCGAGCGGGTGCACGGTGTCGGTGCCGAGCACGTTCGCAGGGTTCGTGCCGACCGTCGTCGTGATCCCTGCGGCCTTGGCGGTCGCTGCGGTCTTGTCCGGGCCGACCTTCATGTTGAGCTGCGCGTAGACGGTGTTGACCGAGTCCGCCGTGGCCTTGACGAGGTCGATGTTGCCGAACTGCTCGTTGGCGAAGTTCGGCACCGTCCCGAAGCCCGGGACGTTCTGGGGGCTACGGCCGTTGAAGGTCGTCGTCAACGGGATGCCCTGACCCAGGGCGGTGATCAGGGTGAACGGCTTGAAGGTCGACCCGGCCTGGGCCGCGTCCTGCGTCACGGCGTTTCGGGCGCGGGCCAGGTAGTCGGCACCGCCGTACAGCGCACGGATCGCGCCGGTCGACGGGTCGACCGAGACGAGGGCGACCATCGTGTGGGGATCCTTGCCCGGGGGCAGGTCGTTCACCGCGGCGATCGCGGCGTTCTCCATGGACGCGTCGATCGTGGTGACGATGTTCAGCCCGGCGGTGTTGAGCTGGTCCTCGGTGAGCCCACCCTTGGTCGTGAGCTCGGACTTCACCATCTGGAGCAGGTAGCCGGTGGGGCCCTTGTAGGTCTCGGAGGTCTGGTACTTGATGACCGGCGGGAACGTCTGGGTCGCACGATCGGCGGCCGTCAGCCACCCCCCGGCGACCATCCTGTCGAGCGTCCGGTTCCAGCGTGCGGTCGCCTGGGTGAGGTCGACGGCGGGGTCCCAGTTGCTGGGCGACGGGATGATGCCCGCGAGGAGGGCGGACTCGGAGACCGTCAGGTTCTTCGCGTCGACCCCGAAGTACGCCTGCGCCGCCGCCTGGACGCCGTACGTCCCACGACCGAAGTAGATCGTGTTCAGATACCGCCCGAGGATCTCGTCCTTGTTCTGCGCCCGGTCCAGCTTGATCGCGAGCAGCGCCTGCTTGAGCTTGCCGAGGTAGTTCTGTGCGTGGACGGTGTAGTACTGCTTCGCGTACTGCTGGGTGATCGTCGACGCGCCCTGCTGGGGACCGCCACGGAGGTTGTTGACGAAGGCGCGGGCGATCCCCTTCGGGTCGATGCCCCGGTTCGTGTAGAACGAGCTGTCCTCCGACGCGACGACCGCCTTGCCGACCCACGCGGGGAGCGACGCGTAGTCGACGATCACCCGCTTCTGGGTCGCGAACGTCCCCATGACCGTCTTGCCGTCGGCGTAGTACACGGTCGAGGTCTGGGCCTGGGCGAACTGGTCCGGCTGCGGGATCGTCGTGGTCGCGTAGGCGGCGACGAGCGCGCCGATGCCGAGGAAGATCGCCCCCAGGATCCCCGCCGTGACCAGGCGCCACGACGGCACCCAGCGACGGAAGCCGCGGTGACGGGACCGCGGGTAGTCGATGAACCGCTTCTTCTTCGCCGGGCCTCGTCGGCCACGCGGCGCGCCGCCCGTCGAGGGACGCGGTGACCCCGAACCGGGCGCAGCGGCCGTGCGGGGCCCGCCGGAGGTGAGGGACCGGGTCGACGTCCGTCGCACGACGGGCCGGTCGCCTGCGCCGTTCCCTCGGTCATTCGCGCCTGTCACGCTGTGCCCTTCCGCCCGCCGATGCTGCTCCAGTGCCGCCCAGTATGCGGGAGGAGCCCGAGAGCCCAGGCTCCGGTGACCGCTCACGGGTCACCCTTCACACGATCGCCACGCGATCACGACGCGCGTTCCCGAGGTCGACACACTTGCTCGCTGCATCGCATGGACGTACTCTTCAGATGTATCGAGTTGATACATCGCATGCCATCGGCATCGCGGCGACCCCGAGGACCTGGCCGAGGAGGCATGGCATGCGCGCACGCTCCGACGTCCTCGAGCCCGCCATCCTCGGACTCCTGAACGAGGCCCCGATGCACGGGTACGAACTGCGCAAGCGCCTCAACCTGCTGCTCGGCTCGTTCCGCGCGCTGTCCTACGGGTCGCTCTACCCGTGCCTGAAGTCGATGGCGACCCGCGGGTGGATCGTCGGGGTCGACTCACCGACGTCGGTCCCGCCGCACGCCCTCAGCGGCAAGCGCGCACGGATCGTCTACCAGCTCACAGCGGAGGGCAAGGAGCAGTTCCAGCAGGTGCTGTCCTCCTCGGGCCCGACGTCGTGGGAGGACGAGAACTTCGACGTCCGCTTCGCGTTCTTCGGCCAGACCGACGCCGAGACGCGACTGCGGATCCTCGAGGGTCGTCGCAGCCGGCTGACCGAGCGGCTCGAGACGATCCATCAGTCCTTCGCCCGCACCCGCGAGCGCATGGACGAGTACACCCTCGAGCTGCAGCGCCACGGGCTCGAGCAGGCCGAGCGGGAAGTTCGCTGGCTCGACGGCCTCATCGACAACGAACGTGGTGTCCACCGCGTCCGTACTGAAGGCGGTGGCCGCCCGGCCGTTGCCGATCCCGCTGCCGGCGCATCTGGCGTCGCGGCACCGAACAACGAGAAGGAGCGAGGATGACCTCCATCCGCGTCGCCATCGTCGGCGTAGGCAACTGTGCCTCGTCGCTGGTCCAGGGCGTGCACTTCTACGCCGACGCCGACCCGAGCAGCACCGTGCCTGGCCTCATGCACGTGAAGTTCGGTCCGTACCACGTCTCCGACCTCGAGTTCGTCGCGGCCTTCGACGTCGACGCGAAGAAGGTCGGCTTCGACCTGTCCGAGGCGATCGTCGCCAGCGAGAACAACACGATCAAGATCGCCGACGTCCCGCCGCTCGGCATCACCGTGCAGCGCGGACACACCTTCGACGGTCTCGGCAAGTACTACCGCGAGACGATCGAGGAGTCCGACGCGGCGCCGGTGGACATCGTCCAGGCGCTCAAGGACGCCAAGGTCGACGTCCTCGTGTCGTACCTGCCCGTCGGCTCCGAAGAGGCCGACAAGTACTACGCGCAGTGCGCGATCGACGCGAACGTCGCGTTCGTCAACGCACTGCCCGTGTTCATCGCGTCCGACCCGGTGTGGGCCAAGAAGTTCCAGGACGCCGGCGTCCCGATCATCGGCGACGACATCAAGTCGCAGGTCGGTGCGACCATCACGCACCGCGTGCTCGCGCGCCTCTTCGAGGACCGTGGGGTCATCCTGGACCGCACGTACCAGCTGAACGTCGGCGGCAACATGGACTTCAAGAACATGCTGGAGCGCGACCGCCTGCAGTCCAAGAAGATCTCCAAGACGCAGTCCGTCACGTCCAACATGGACCACGACATGGGCGCGCGGAACGTGCACATCGGCCCGTCGGACTACATCCAGTGGCTCGACGACCGCAAGTGGGCGTACGTCCGCCTCGAGGGCCGCGCGTTCGGCGAGGTCCCCCTGAACCTCGAGTACAAGCTCGAGGTGTGGGACTCCCCCAACTCGGCCGGCATCATCATCGACGCCGTGCGCGCCGTGAAGATCGCCAAGGACCGCGGGATCGGCGGACCGATCCTCTCGGCCGCGACGTACTTCATGAAGTCCCCGCCCGTGCAGCACGAGGACCGCGAGGGCCGCGAGCTCGTCGAGGCCTTCATCCGTGGAGACATCGAGCGCTGACCTCTGCTCTGCTCGACGGGCCCCGGCATCGGATGCCGGGGCCCGTCGGCGTCCTGGCTCATCCGTGGCGCGGGCGACGGCGCCCGCGTCACTGCTACCCGTGCAGGGAGGAGCGGCCGTCAGCTGCGACGCCAGGTCCCGCTGCGGCCACCGGTCTTCTCGTCGACCCGGATGTCCGTGATGACGGTGCCGCGATCGACCGCCTTGACCATGTCGACCAGGGTGAGCCCGGCCGCCGCGACGCACGTCAGCGCCTCCATCTCGACGCCCGTGCGGTCCGCGGTCCGCACCGTCGCGCTGATCCGCACGCCGTCGTCCTCGACCACGAGGTCGACGACGACGCCGTGGATCGCGATCGGATGGCACAGCGGCACCAGGTCCGGAGTGCGCTTGGCCGCCTGGATGCCGGCGATGCGCGCCACCGCGAGGGCGTCGCCCTTGGGCACGCCCTCCGCACGCAGGAGCCCGACGACCGTCGACGCCATCCGGACGAACCCGCTCGCGGTGGCGCTGCGGACCGTGACCTCCTTGCCGCTCACGTCCACCATGCGCGCGGCACCCCGCGCGTCGAGATGGGTGAGCTCACCCGCGCGTGCAGGCGCACCGGCTGGCTCGGACCGGTTCTCCCTGGGTTCCCCGATCGTCATCGCGTGCTCTCCTCCCGTGCCGGCCACCCGCCGGACGTTCGGCAGGCTACTGCGGCGGCGGCCGCGCACCCACGAGGGTGCGGGACGGCGCCGGTAGCCTGACGGGATGCGCGTCCTCCGTGAGCTGAGGGATCTCCTGCGACTGCCGGGGTTCCGCCGGTTGTTCGCGGTGCGCCTGGTCAGCCAGACCGGCGACGGCATGTTCGAGGTCGGCCTCGCGACGCTGTTCTTCTTCTCTCCACAGGCGCAGTCGACGGCCGGGCGGGTGGCCGCCGCGTTCGCCGTCCTGCTGCTGCCGTTCACGATCGTCGGGCCGTGGGCCGGGGTGTTCCTCGACCGCTGGCGACGACGACAGGTCCTGCTGCACGGCAACGCCGTCCGCCTCGCGATCACGCTCGCGATCGCGCTGCTCATGGTGACCACCGGGATCACCCCGGTGATCTACGTCCTCGCCCTCCTCAACCTGTCCGTGAACCGGTTCCTGCTCTCCGCCCTGTCGGCGTCGCTCCCGCGCGTCGTGGACGGGCCGTTGCTGCTCACGGCGAACTCGCTCACGCCGACCCTCGGGGCCGCGGCAGCCGGCATCGGTGGCGGGATCGGCCTCGGCGCGGGTCTCCTGCTGCCGAGGGGCAGCGCCGGCGACGCCCTCGTGGTGGCGGTGTCCGGCCTCTTCTACGCCGCAGCGGCCTGGCTCGCGGTGCGGATCGGGCGCGACGAGCTCGGTCCCGACCGCCGGACGGTCACGATCCGGTGGGGTCGACAGCTCCGCTCGCTCGCGGTCGAGCTCGGCTCGGGGGCGCGCTACCTGGTGCGCCGGCGGACGCCCGCCTATGCGCTCGGGGCGATGGCCGCACACCGCTTCCTGTACGGGGTGGCGCTGATCGCGAGCATCCTGCTGTCCCGGAACCTGCTCGCCGACCCGGCCGACCCGGCCGCCGGCCTCGCCGTGTTCGCCCAGGTCCTCGCGGCGTCGGCCGTCGGCTTCTTCCTCGCGGTGGTCCTCACCCCGGCGTTGAGCCCGCGGACCGGACCGCACTGGTGGATCGCGGGTTGTCTCGTGCTCGCCGCCGTCAGTCAGCTCGTGCTCGTCGTGACCCTGACGCGCGTCGTGCTGCTCACCTGCGCGCTCGCCCTCGGTCTCGCCGCGCAGGGTGCCAAGATCTCGGTCGACACGATCGTGCAGCGCGACACCGAGGACGCGTACCGGGGCCGCGCGTTCGCTCTCTACGACATGCTCTACAACGCGGCGTTCGTCGGCGCCGCGGCGTTGGCTGCGGTCACCCTGCCGAACGACGGGTACTCGCGGCCGCTGTTCGTCGCGGTCGCTGCGGCGTACGTCGCCGGGGCCGTCGTCTACCGGGTCGCGACGGTCCGGACGCCGTCGGCCGTTGCCGTCGCGCCCGCGCTGGGGGTCGTCGGCTGACCGGAGCACGCGGTGGTGCGGTGAGCACGCGACCGCGGGCGGGACCTGGGGACAGGCCGCACCCGACCGGTGCGGTGCCGATCAGTGCTGCTGGCCGGCCCACCACGCGAGCAGCGCCGCCGTCACCTGCTCCTCGTCGAGCGGGCCCTGCTCCATCCGGAGCTCGAGCAGGAACGCGTACGCCTTCCCGACCGTCGGTCCCGCGGGGACGCCGAGGATCTCCATGATCTGGCGGCCGTCGAGGTCGGGGCGGATCGCGGCGAGCGACTCACGCTCGCTGAGGTCGGCGATGCGCGCCTCGAGGTCGTCGTAGGCGAACGAGAGCCGGTCGGCCTTGCGCCTGTTCCGGGTGGTGGAGTCGGACCGCGTCAGCCGGTGCAGCCGCTCCAGGAGAGGGCCGGCGTCCGTCACGTACCGGCGGACGGCGGCGTCGCTCCACCCGGCCTCGCCATAGCCGTGGAACCGCAGGTGCAGCTCGATCAGCCGGGCCACGTCCTGGACCGTCGCCTTGTCGTACCGCAGCGCCTTGAGTCGGCGGGCCGCGAGCGTGGCGCCGACCACCTCGTGGTGGTGGAAGCTGACCGTCCCGCCGGGCTCCAGCCGCCGGGTCGCGGGCTTGCCGCAGTCGTGCAGGAGCGCCGCGAACCGCAGCACGAGGTCCGGACGCGGGACCGGCCCGGCGGCGTCCGTCTCCAGGCCGATGGCCTGGTCCAGCACGGTCAGCGAGTGCTCGTACACGTCCTTGTGCCGGTGGTGCTCGTTGATCTCGAGCCGCATCCCGGACAGCTCAGGGAGGATGTGGTCCGCCAACCCCGAATCGACCAGCACCTCGAGCCCTGCGCGTGGGCTCTCGGCCAGCAGCGTCTTGGTGAGCTCGTCTCGGATGCGCTCCGCGGACACGATCGTGATGCGCTCCGCCATCGCCGCGAGGGCCTCCGCGACGTCGGGGACGATCCGGAAGCCGAGCTGGGCGGTGAACCGGGCGGCGCGCATCATGCGGAGCGGGTCGTCGTCGAACGACTGCGACGGCGCCACCGGAGTGCGGAGCAGTCGAGCTGCGAGGTCGGAGAGCCCGTCGAACGGGTCCACGAACTCCAGGTCGGGGAGGCGGACCGCCATCGCGTTGACGGTGAAGTCACGTCGCGAGAGGTCCCCCTCGAGCGTCGAGCCGAACGCCACCTCCGGTTTGCGGGACGTCGGGTCGTACACGTCGGACCGGTACGTGGTGATCTCGACGATCGTGTCCGGGCGGCCGTCGGCCCCATGCCGCATCGCGCCGATGGTGCCGTACTCACGGCCGACGTCCCAGTGCGAATGGCCCCACGCGGCGAGGATCGCCTCGGTCTGGTCCGGGTCTGCCGAGGTGGTGAAGTCGAGGTCCGCGCTGAGCCTCCCGAGGAACGCGTCCCGGACCGGGCCGCCGACGAGGGCGAGCTCGTACCCGGCATCGCGGAACAGCCGTCCGAGCTCGATCGCCGCCGGCGCGAGGGTCGTGAGCGCCTCGACGGCGCGGCGGCGAAGGGCAGGAAGCTCGGGCGGCACGGCACCGTCGGTCACCGCGCCCCGCGGGTCGGCGGTGGAGGCGCGGGCGGGACGGTCGGACTCACGGGGCGGCACGGCGTCCAAGCCTGCCAGATGCGCAGCGTTCCGGGCCCACCCCTGTGGGCGAGCGCACCATCGAAGTCGTTACAGTGGCGACATGTCCAGCCCAGCGCCGTCGCCGAGACCGAACGGGGTTCCCTCCCCGCCCGGTGGCCACGCGCTCCGGATCGACCCGTCGGTCATCACGCCGCGCCACCCGTCCTCCTCCGGCGCGGCCTCGCTCCCGGTGGTCGAGGAGACGTCCGCGGGCGGCCTGGTCGTGAGCGAGGTCCACGGCGTGTATCTGGCGGCCGTCATCGCACGACGAAACCGTGCCGGTCGCCTCGAGTGGTGCCTGCCCAAGGGTCACCTCGAGGGCACCGAGACGCCGGAGCAGGCAGCGGTTCGTGAGATCGCCGAGGAGACCGGGATCACCGGTGAGGTCGTTCGACGGCTCGGGGTGATCGACTACTGGTTCACCGGTGACGACCGGCGGGTGCACAAGGTCGTCCATCACTTCCTGCTCGGCGCCATCGGTGGCGAGCTGAGCGTCGAGGGCGACCCCGACAGCGAGGCCGAGGACGCGGCGTGGGTGTCCGTGATCGACCTGCCCGCCCGGCTGGCCTACCCGAACGAGCGGCGGCTCGCTGAGGCGGCACACCAGGTGCTCGCTCGTTCCACATGATCGGCTGGTCCCGCGCGCGGCGACGTCGGCCTGCCGCGGCGATCGCCTGTGCGGCCGGAGCGATCGCGCTGATGGCCGGGGTGCTCTCCGGTGGCACGGCTGTTGCCCAGGTCCGCACTGGGGCGTCCCTCCACGGTGCGGTCGTGCAGGACGCGACCGCGGTCTCGGTGACGATCACGGCGGTCACCCCCCAGATCCTGCGACCGGGAGACGACCTGACCGTCACGGCGACCGCGACCAACACGTCGACCCAGACGATCCAGCAACCGCGCGCTGCCGTCCTGCTCAGCCGGACCTCGCTGTCGACGCGCTACTCCCTCGACGCGTGGGCATCGGCCGATCCCACGAGCTCGGCCGGGACGTCCTTGAGGTCGGTGGCCATCCCCGGCCAGCTCGATCCCGGCGCGTCGGCGACGGTGCAGATCACGGTCCCGGCGGCTTCGCTCGGACTCTCTGCCCAGACCTCGCAGTGGGGTGCGCGCGGGCTCGCGCTGCAGGTGCTGGACAGCTGGTCGCGGGTGGGGATCGCGCGCTCCTTCGCCCTGTGGCTCCCCGGGGACCAGCCCGCGCGGACGAGCGTCTCGGTGCTCGTGCCCGTCACGCGGGACTCCGCCGACCTCGCGGCCGAGGCATCCGCCGCGACGGACACCGCAGGCACCGGCTCGTCCGCCAGCACGCCGACGGCCGGCTCGACCTCCCCGGGTTCCGGCGGCACGCCGACCGACGGAACGACAGCGACGCCGGGCGCGGCCGCGACGTTCGCGCCCACCGGCAGGCTGGCCTCGCTCGTCGCCCTCAGCGCACACCGTCCAGGCGTGTCCTGGGCCGTCGACCCGGCACTCGTCGACGCCGCGCGCGGGGCGGGGACCGGCGGTTCCAGCTGGCTCACGGCGCTCGACGCCGGTGCGGCCCAGCGCGACGTCTTCGCCCTCCCCTACGCGGATCCTGATCTCGCCGCGCTCGCCCACGCCGGCGAGACGAGCCTCGCCCAGCAGGCCGACACGTTGACGAGCGCTCTGCCGTGGGTCAACGAGACCGGGGCGCTCACCGGGCTCCAGCTGGCTCCCGACGGCACCACGGACGCCGCCACGGTCGACCTCGCTGCTCAGCTCGGGGCCTCGGCGGTGGTCGTCGACCCGTCCGCGCTCGCCCCGACCGAACTCACGTACACACCGTCCTCCCGTGCGACCGTGCACACCCCGTCGGGCTCCGTGGCGGCACTCGTCCCGGACGCGACCCTCTCCGATCTCCTCCGGGCGCCCGCGGGCAGCTCTCCCGCCGTCGCCGCGCAACGCATCCTCGCCGAGACCGCGGTGATCACCCGGGAACGGCCCGGCGAGGAGCGGCACGTGCTCGCCACGGTCGGACGCGACTGGACGCCCGTGGCCGCCGTCGCCGCGGCCCAGCTCGATGCGCTCGCGAGCGCTCCGTGGGTCGTCATGGAACCGCTCAGCAAGCTGATCTCGACCGCGAGCCCGGGCGTCGAGCGCGCGCCGCTCCCCACCCGTGTGGCGGACCCGAGCGAGCTTCAGGCGCCCGACGTCGCGACGATCGCGAGCGCGCAGCGCGCGCTGGTGACGTTCGCGTCAATCGTCCACAACCCGGCCGCTCTGCTCGACGGCGTGCAGGAGTCCGTGCTCGGTCCGCTCTCCGTCGGCTGGCGCGGCGACACCGCGAGCCGCGCCTCCGCGATGGCGACGCTGCTCACGGACCTGCGCGCACAACGCACCGGACTGTCGATCATCAAGGGGAGCAACGTCACCCTGATCTCCCAGTCGAGCGAGGTCCCGATCTCGGTGCGCAACACGCTGGACCAGGACGCGACCGTCACCCTGCGCCTCAAGCCGCGGAACTCCTGCCTCGCCGTCCCGCACGCGCCCACGGTGACCGTCCCCGCGCACCAGACGGTCTCCTTCCGGGTGCCGTTCGACGCCGTCGCCAGCTGCAACGTGGTCGTCGACGTCTCGCTGCTCACCGCCGACGGCACACCGGTGGCCGACTCGACCCAGTTCACGGTCCGGGTGCACGCCGACTGGGAGAACGTCGGGACGGCCGTGGCCGCCGGCCTCCTCGCGCTCGGCCTCGTCGTCGGTCTGTGGCGCACCGTGCGGCGCGGACAGACGGCACGGCGCGCCCGGATGCGTGAGAACCAGCAGGCGGGCACGTGATGGGCCCGCCGGGCACACCCCGGCACGTGGCTGCCCGCCCGAAGTCACGGCGAGATGCCGGACTCGGGCGCAACGTCGGCGTGATGGCTGCCGGGACCGCCGTCTCACGGGTTCTTGGCATGGTCCGGGGCGCCATGCTCGTGTGGGCCATCGGTGCGGCCGGGTTGGCGGCGAACGCGTTCGACGTCGCCAACACCCTTCCGAACATCCTCGTGATGCTCATCGCCGCGGGGGTGATCAACGCCGTCCTCGTCCCTCAGGTCGTGCTGGCCTACACGAAGGGCGGCGGCGACGACTACGTCAACCGGATCCTGACGCTGGGCACCGCCGTGCTCCTCGGCCTGACCGTCGTGCTGACGGTGGCAGCAGGCGTGTTCGTCTCGCTCTTCTCCCGCGCCGGGACCGAGTCGGTGGCCCTGGCCACGGCCTTCGCGTTCTGGTGCATCCCGCAGGTGTTCTTCTACGGCATGTACACCCTGCTCGGTCAGGTGCTCAACGCGCGGGGCAGCTTCGGTCCGTACATGTGGGCGCCGGTCGTGAACAACGTCGTGACGATCGCCGGTCTGGCACTGTTCATCGCCGTGGTCGGCCCGTTCACCCAGACCGGGCCGACGTCGCACCTCGCGTGGTGGACCGGCGGCCGCATCGCTCTGCTCGCCGGGACCGCGACGTTGGGCGTGGCCGCCCAGGCCGCGGTGCTCGTCGTACCCTTCCGGTCGCTCGGCTTCCAGTTCCGGATCCGTTGGGGCGTGCGAGGGGTCGGGCTGCGCAGCGCGGCGCACGTGGCGGGGTGGACGTTCGCAGCCGTGTTCGTCGGGCAGGCGGGGTTCTTGCTGCTCTCCCGGGTGACGACGGCTGCCGCCGACGCGGCGCATGCGACCGGGTCCACGTCCGTCGCCGGGAACGCGGCGTTCAGCAACGCCTACCTGGTCTCGATGCTGCCGCACTCGCTCGTGACGGTGTCCCTCCTGACGGCCACGTTCACGGCGCTGGCCGGCCACGCGGCACGCCGGGACCTCGCCGCGGTCCGTGCCAGCTTCTCGTCGACGGCGCGCATCATCGGCGTCTTCGCCGTGCTGGCGACCGGCGTCGTCGCCGTCCTCGCGATGCCACTCACCCGCGTCGTGTTCCCGTCGCTGCACGGCTCGGCCGTCTCGCCGGTGTCCGACGTCGTGGTGGCCCTCGTGATCGGCCTCGCGCCGATGGGCCACTGGTCACTCTGCCAGCGACTGTTCTACGCCTACGAGGACGCCAGGACGCTGTTCTGGATCCAGTGCGCGATGGCGGTGGTCGTGGCCGGCGGCACGTGGACCGGGTTCGCGCTGCTACCTCCTCGGCTGTGGACGGTCGGCGCCGGCGTGGCGACCGCGGTCTCCTACCTCCTCGGGGCCGTCGCCGCGAACGTCGGGCTCCGTCGACGGCTCGGGGGACTCGACGAGGCGCGGATCCTGCGGCTCTACGCGCGGGCCGCGGTGGCCGGCGCCGTCGCGGTGCTCGCCGGATGGACGATCGTGCACGTCGCGATGACCGTCGCGCCGTTCACGCCCGCGGGTCTGACCGGGTTCACCCACGCGGTCGTCCTGTGCGTGGTGGTCGGTCTGGTGATGGCCGGGATCTACGCCGCGCTGCTGCGCGTGATGCGCGTACGTGAGCTCGAGGACCTGGCCGCCCCGGCGATCCGCCGGCTGCGCACGGCGATCCGCCGAGGTCGCTCGGCCTGATCGACAGGGCCGACCCGGTCGCCGCGCACGCTGGGACGAGCGGCGCGAGAGCCCCGTCGAGGGCTCCGACCTGCGCCTCCTCCACCTGTTCTCGACGCCCTCGACCCCGGGGACCCCGCGTAGCATGGGCCGCACGCGGGTGCAACGGGCCTGGGTGCGTGCTGCCGAGGTCCGGACGGGCTGTCGCCGCGACGAGAACGCAGGAGGCCAGGTGAACGACGTCGTCGGGCGAGGCACGCTGCTGTCGGGCCGCTACCGGGTGCTGCAGTCCCTGCCGTCCTCGCTCCCCGGATCGAGCGCATGGATCGCGTCCGACCAGATCCTCGACCGGTCGGTGCACGTGACGATCATCGCCTCGGGCCACGTCTCGCAGGCGCTGGACGCCGCGAGGCGAGCCGCCCTCGTCGCCGACCCGCGACTCGTCCGCATCCTTGACGTCGGCGAGAACGAGGGTGTCGGCTACGTCGTCAGCGAGCAGGTGCGCGGACCGTCGCTCGCCGAGCTCGTCGCCACCGGACCGCTCCCGGCCGACCAGGCCCGGGCCCTCATCGGCGAGACGGCCAGCGCTCTGGAGGTCGCCCGGCGGCGCGGGGTCCACCACCTCGCGCTCCGCCCGTCGACCGTCCACGTGACGCCGTCCGGGGGTGTCGTTCTCACCGGCATCGCGGTCGACGGTGTTCTGCTCGACCTCGGCATCGGGGACGCGCGGACGACCACCCGCGCCGACACCGTGGGGCTCGTCCGCCTTCTCTACACCGCGCTGACCGGCCGCTGGCCGGCGGATCCGACCACAGGCAGCCTGCTCTCCTCGGGCGTCCAGGCTGCACCTGTCGTCCAGGGAACGGCCGTCCCGCCCGCCGACCTCGTCGCCGGGGTCCCGAACGACCTCGACACCCTGTGCGCCGTGACTCTCGGGCCGAACGACGACGGGCCGCACAGCCCTGCGGAGCTGGTCGGGGAGCTGGAGCCGTGGAGCGCGCTCCGCCCGGGCGACCTGCTCGGGCGCGGTGCTGCCGGATCCCTTCTCGACGTCGCGCCGGCACCTGTCGTCGTCGAGCGCCCGGTGGGGCCGATCGAGCGCCAGTCCGTGCGGTCGACGCTCACGTCCGGTCCATCCGCGGGGACCGACCGTCCAGGCACGCCCCCACCCGCGATCCCGCCGCGGTCCGGTGCCCGGCGTCCGGGCGTGACCGCTCCTGACGCCGGGATCCTCCCGGGCGCATCGGCCGCCACGGCGGCGGCGCCCGCGGCCCCGCTGCCGCCAACCTGGTCGGTGCCCCCGCCTGCGCCCGTGCCGCACGTCGGCTCCGGGTCTACCGTGCCGGCGTCGGGTCCCGGTGTGCCTTCGACCGCCGACGTCTACGGGGGCCCCGCGCTGCCCCCGGCCTTCCCGCCGAGCCACCCGCGGCGAACCCCTGTGCTGCCGCCGGTCGGATCGTCGCCGACACCCGAAGCCGCGATCTTCGCGCCACCTCGCGCGTCGTTCGACGCCGTGGTGGCGGACGACGCCCCGTTGGTCGTCCGGCGGTTCGACCCGACCCGGCTCGTGCTGGCGATCGTCGCGATCGCGGTGCTGATCGGTGTCTTCATCGCGCTCAAGGGCCTGTTCTCGCCGATCACGACGGCGGGCGCGGGCGCGGGCGCGCTCCCCGTCCCCGGAGCGACCACGTCGAGCGCGTCACCGAGCGCGTCGTCGACGACCTCGACGCCGGGTGCCTCGCCGACCACCTCGGCATCGTCCGGCGGTGCACCCGTGATCGCCTCCGTCGCCTCGGTGAACCCGCCGCCGGGAACTGGTCCCGAGCATCCGGACACCGTCGGGCTGGCCATCGACGGCAACCCCGCCACCTTCTGGACCACGAGCACCTACGCGCAAGCGAACATGGGCGGCAAGCCGGGCGTCGGGTTCGCACTCACGCTCGCCAAGAAGACCGTCGTCACCGCGGTCACGCTGCACATCAACGGTTCCGGTGGAAATGTCGAGGTTCGCGCGACCGATGCCGCCAACCCGACGACGGGTCCGGTGCTCGCCTCCGGGCCGATGGGGGCGGACACCGTGCTGACGTTCTCGAAGCCGGTCGAGACACAGACGATCATGCTGTGGTTCACCTTGATGCCGCAGACCGCTGACGGCAGCAACCGGGTGGAGCTCAACGAGGTCACCGTCTCCTGACGGACCGCGCCTGCCGAGCACTGCCCGGCCCGCGCCAGCACGGCCGTGGTCCGGGAACACGCGCCGCCGAGAATCCGTTGACGCGACCAGGACCGCACCCGGCGGCCGCGACCACCAGTGCACGCTTCGAGACCAAGGACTGACCTGTGAGCGAGTCGACCACCACGCCGTCCCACCGCAACATCATCGTCGTGGGGTCGGGCCCCGCGGGGTATACGGCGGCGATCTACGCGGCACGCGCGGGTCTCGCTCCCCTGGTCGTCGCCGGCTCCGTCACCGCGGGCGGCGCGCTGATGAACACGACCGAGGTCGAGAACTTCCCGGGGTTTCCCGAGGGCATCCAAGGCCCGGAGCTCATGGAGAGCATGCAGAAGCAGGCTGAGCGCTTCGGCGCCGAGGTGATCTGGGACGACGCGACGTCACTCTCCCTCACCGGCGAGGTCAAGACGGTCGTGACGGGCGGTGGCGAGACCTACACCGCCGACGCCGTGATCCTCGCGACCGGCTCGGCCTATCGCGAGCTCGGTATCGACGACGAGAAGCGGCTGTCGGGTCGAGGGGTGTCCTGGTGCGCGACATGCGACGGCTTCTTCTTCCGCGAGCAGGAGATCCTCGTGGTCGGCGGCGGGGACTCCGCCGTCGAGGAGGCGACGTTCCTGACGCGGTTCGCGTCGAAGGTGACGATCGTCCACCGCCGCGACCAGCTTCGGGCGTCGAAGATCATGGCTGACCGCGCGCTGAACGACCCGAAGATCGCGTTCGCGTGGAACAGCGAGATCGTCGCGATCCAGGGCGAGCAGAAGGTTGCCGGCGTGACGCTGCGCGACACCCAGACCGGGGAGGTGCGGGACGTGGCCGCCACCGGGGTCTTCGTGGCGATCGGCCACGTGCCGCGCACCGAGCTGCTGGTCGGGCAGGTGAACCTGGACGCCGAGGGATACATCGTGGTCGAGGGGAGGTCCACGCGGACGAACATCCCCGGCGTGGTCGCGTGCGGCGATGCCGTCGACCACACCTATCGCCAGGCGATCACAGCGGCGGGTTCCGGCTGCGCCGCCGCGCTCGACGCCCAGCACTACCTCGCCGAGCTCGCCGACCGTGCCGACGTGGCCGACCGTGCGGCCGACCACGAGGTCGCTGCCGCGCGATGACCGACGCGCCGACCCTCGGGGCCGTGATCGAGGCGGGCGACTCGACCTTCCGGGACCTGGTCCTCGAGGCGAGCGGACCGGTCCTGGTGGACTTCTCTGCCGCCTGGTGCGCACCGTGCCGATTGGTCGAGCCGCTGCTCGCCGAGCTCGCGGTGACGTATCGAGGGCGGGTACGCGTCGTCCGCGTGGACACCGATGCGCACCCGGCCACCGCCGCGGCGTTCGGGGTGGTGTCGATCCCGACGCTGTCCGTCTTCTCGTCGGGCGAGGTCGTCCGCACGGCGATCGGCGCGCGACCCAAGCCGGAGCTCGTCGCGCTGATCGAGGACGTCCTCGCGGCGCGATGACCCGTCCGCACCGTGTGCCCTGACGGCGGTGCCACCCGCTCGCGTGCGACACTCGGCAGGTGAGCGAGAACACGACGCCTGACGCGGTGACGTCGGGCCTCCCTTCGCCGACGGCCGGGACCCGTCTGGATCCATGGCTCTCGTCGTACGCCGATCGGACGCACGGCATGCGCGCGTCGGAGATCCGTGCGCTGTTCGCCGTCGCGAGCCGGCCGGAGGTCGTGTCTCTCGCCGGTGGCATGCCCTACCTCGACGGGTTACCTCTCGACGTGATCGGCGAGATGGCGCAACACGTCATCGCCACACGGGGGACGACGGCGCTGCAGTATGGCTCGGGCCAGGGCGACGAGACGCTGCGCGAGCAGATCCTCGAGGTGATGCGACTCGAGGGTATCGAGGCGCACCCGGACGACGTCGTCGTGACGACGGGCTCGCAACAAGCCCTGGACCTTGTCACTCGCCTCTTCATCAACCCGGGCGACGTCGTCGTCGCCGAGGCCCCGAGCTACGTCGGCGCGCTCGGCGTCTTCCGCGCCTACCAGGCCGACGTCGTGCACGTCCCCCTGGACCAGGACGGACTCGTTCCGGAGGCGCTCGAGCAGACGCTCACGGCACTGTCGCGCGAGGGGCGCCGCGCCAAGCTGCTCTACACGGTGCCCAACTTTCACAACCCTGCAGGTGTGTCGCTGTCCGCCGCGCGTCGCCCGCAGATCCTCGACATCGCGCGGCGTCACGGCCTGCTCGTCCTCGAGGACAACCCGTACGGTCTTCTCGGGTTCGAGGGGGATCCGGTCCCGGCCCTTCGCTCCCTCGACGAGGACGGTGTGATCTACCTCGGATCCTTCTCGAAGACCTTCGCCCCGGGGTATCGCGTCGGCTGGGCCGTCGCGCCGCACGCGATCCGGGAGAAGCTGGTCCTGGCGAGCGAGTCGGCGATCCTGTGCCCGTCGAACGCCTCCCAGCTCGCGATCAGCGCCTACCTGGCCACCTGCGACTGGCGCGGACAGATCAAGGCGTTCCGTGAGCTCTACCGGGAGCGGCGTGATGCCATGGTCGGGGCCCTTGCGGAGCACCTGCCACGCGCGACGTGGACCGTCCCGGACGGCGGCTTCTACACCTGGGTACGACTTCCCGAGGGCCTCGACGCCAAGGCGATGCTCCCGCGTGCGGTGACGGCCCGGGTCGCCTATGTTCCCGGGACCGCGTTCTACGCCGACGGCCAGGGAGCCGACCACATGCGGCTCTCGTTCTGCTTCCCGACTCCCGAGCGCATCCGGGAAGGTGTCCGTCGACTCGCCGGCGTCATCTCGAGCGAGAGTGAGCTCGTCGACCTGTTCGGAGTCGTGCCCGGAGATGGCGGCACCACGATCGAGTCGCCGTCGCCGGACCTCGCATGAGCCCCGCACCCGGACCGCGGATCGCCGTCCTCGCCGGTGGACTGTCCCACGAGCGCGACGTCTCGCTCCGTTCCGGTCGACGCGTGGCCGAGGCTCTCCGGGGAGTGGGGATGGAGGTCAGCGTGCATGACGTCGACGCCGACCTCGTCCCCGCTCTGACCGAGCTTCGCCCGGACCTCGTCTGGCCGCTGCTGCACGGGGCGAGCGGTGAGAACGGCTCTGTGCGCGACATCCTCGAGCTGCTCGGGCTCGCCTACCTCGGGACCGATCCGCGCGCGTCACGGATCGCCTGGAACAAGCCGGCCGCCAAGACCGTCGTCCAGCGCGCAGGCCTGGGGACCCCACGCTTCGTGACGCTCCCGCAGTCTCTCTTCCGCGATCTCGGCGCCGGCCGGGTGCTCGAGGCCATCACCACGCACCTCGGGCTGCCGCTCGTCGTCAAACCGGCCGAGGGCGGTTCCGCTCTCGGCGTCAGCCTCGTGACCCGCGCCGAGGACCTGCCGCGGGCGATGGTGGAGTGCTTCTCCTACGGCGACACCGCGATGATCGAGCTCGCGGTGCTGGGCGTCGAGCTCGCCGTCAGCGTCGTCGACGAGGGCGAGGGCCTCGTCGCCCTGCCGGCGGTGGAGATCGTGACGGACGGTCCGTACGACTATGACGCCCGGTACAACCCCGGGCGCACCGAGTACTTCACCCCGGCGCGACTCGAACCCGGAGTCGCAGCGCGCGTGGCGGACGCCGCGATCCGTGCGCACCGGGCGCTCGGCCTCAGTCACATCTCCCGCACCGACCTGATCGTCGACACCGTGGGCGCGATCCACTTCCTCGAGGTGAATGTCGCTCCGGGCATGACGGAGACATCCCTCCTCCCGCAGGCCGCGGAAGCGGCCGGCTACCACCTGGGTGATCTGTACCGTCGCCTCGTGCTGTCTGCCGTCGCCTCGTCGTCCGACCGCCGCTGAAGTCACCGTCCGGCTCCCGCCGACAGGGGATGGCAGCGGGACCTGTGGTGGACTCAGCCGCCGACGTGCTCGCCGCTCCGCAGGAGCCCGGGATCGCCGGGTGACAAGGTCCCTAGGATCCGATTGAGGTCCTGGACCGAGGCGAACTCGACGGTGAGTCGACCCTTGGTCTTGCCGAGGGCGATCTTGACCCGGGTCTCGAAGCGGTCCGACAGCCTGGCCGCGAGGTCGTCGAGCGCCCCGTTGCGGTCTCCCGCTCGCGGGCGGTGAATCGTCCGCTTCGGCTCCGCGTCACCCCCGAGCGTGACGATCTCTTCCGTCGCCCGCACCGACAAGCCCTCGGCGACGATGCGCTGGGCGAGACGCTCGATCGCTGCGCCGTCGACGAGTCCCAGCAGCGCCCGCGCGTGTCCGGCTGACAGCACCCCGGCCGCTACCCGCCGCTGCACGAGCGGCGGCAGCCGGAGCAGTCGGAGCGTGTTCGAGATCTGCGGGCGCGACCGGTGGATGCGGCGAGCGAGCTCATCGTGCGTGCACCCGAAGTCGTCCAGGAGCTGTTGGTAGGCGGCGGCCTCTTCCAGGGGGTTGAGCTGACTGCGGTGGAGGTTCTCGAGGAGCGCGTCGCGGAGCAGGGCCTCGTCCTCGGTCTCGCGGACGATCGCCGGGATCGTCTCGAGGCCCGCCTCGATGGTGGCCCGCCACCGGCGCTCCCCCATGATCAGCTCGTACGCCGGCGCCCCGGGCGTTCCCTCGCCACCGCCCGTCCGCGGTCGAACCACGATCGGCTGGAGGACCCCCACCTCCTTGATCGACCCGACGAGCTCAGCGAGGGCGTCCTCGTCGAACACTGTCCGCGGCTGCTTGGCGTTCGGAGCGATCGACGTGACGGGAATCTCGGCGAAGTGCGCGCCGGGGACGGGGAGCAGTCCCTCGCCCGTCGGCCGGACCGCCGGAAGGGTAGCGAGCGCTCCGCGCCGGTCGCCCGACACCGCGTCGCCATCTCCTGCCGCCAGGTCAACGTCCGGACGGGTGCTCGGCGACGTTTCACGTGAAACGTCGCCGGCGAGGGCGGTGACCGGGTCGGCGCGTTCCGCGTCCGTCCGCGGCGCCCGGGCGAGCGCTGCCGCCGCGCCCTGGTTGTCCGGGAAGAACACGTCCACGGGACGCTGGGCATCGCTGCCCGACGGGATCAGCGCACCAAGTCCGCGTCCAAGTCCGCGCCGCTTCTCGCTCACTGGTCCTCCTGATGACTGCCTGGCTCGGTCGGTGTCGGGCTGTGATGGTCCGCTGTCCTTGATGCTGCCACCGCAAAGGGTCCCGACGTCGGCGTCGGCGCGTGTCGTGACATCGCCTGCGCGCCGGGCTGGGTGTGACCGTGGCCCTGGTCGGTCAGCTCCCGCGCTGCCTCGAGGTAGGCGAGCGCTCCTGTCGATCCCGGGTCGTAGGTCATCACCGTCTGGCCGTAGCTCGGCGCCTCGGAGATTCGGACCGAGCGCGGGACGGTCGTCTTGAGCGTGATGGCGGGGAAGTGCTCACGCACCTCTGCAGCAACCTGTTGGGCGAGGTTCGTGCGCGCGTCGAACATCGTCAGCAGGATGGTTGAGACGTGCAGCTCCGGATTGAGGTGCGCCTGGATGAGCTGGATCGTCTTCAAGAGCTGGCTCAGACCCTCGAGTGCGTAGTACTCGCACTGGATCGGGATCAAGACCTCACGACCGACGACGAACGCGTTGACGGTGAGCAGCCCGAGGCTCGGAGGGCAGTCGACGAGCACGTAGTCGATCGGCTCCATCCCCGTGTCCGCCCGGTGCTGCAGGTACGCGTTCAGGGCATTTCGCAGACGCGTCTCACGTGCCACCAACGAGACGAGCTCGATCTCGGCGCCCGACAGATCGATGGTTGCCGGAACGCAGAGCAGACCCGGGACGTCGGCGCATTCTTGGACGGCGTCCGCCATCGGTGCACCGTCCACCAGCACCTCGTAGATCGACGGCGTACCGGATCGATGCTCCACGCCGAGGGCCGTCGACGCGTTCCCCTGCGGATCGTTGTCGAGGACAAGAACGTTCAGCCCTGACTGCGCGAGCGCGGCGGCAAGATTGACTGTGGTCGTCGTCTTCCCGACGCCCCCTTTCTGGTTCGCGATCGTGATGACACGCGTCTCGGCCGGTCGCGCGAACCGTCGCCCTGACAGCCGGATGCGTCGTTGTGCGTCAAGGTGGAGCTGCGCCGCCAGGGGCGTCGACTCATCCACGACCGGCAGGCTCTCCACCAACGCCGCGCGACGCGCCTCGTCGTGATGATCGTCCGCCGCGGTCGCCGACCACGTCCGCCGCCGTTCGGCCGTGTGCTCGACGCGTCCGTCGTCACTCACCAGCTACCACCCGTCGTCTCATCTCTTCCGTCGAGCCCTGCAGCAACTCGCGCGACCCCGGTCCGCCGTGCGATGACGCCACCGTCGACGCGTGTTCCACGTGAAACGTCTGCGCTGGCACCGTCCCGCTCAGGCCCGCCCGAGGACGTCGACGTCGCGGTACCCTCACCGATCGAGGATCCGGCCAGTCGTGGGGCGGTCACGCACTGCGACGTCGAGGTCCGGGCACAGTCTCTCTCACGATCCGGACGATCGTCGTGTCGTCCACACCCTCGACGGTCGTGGTGTGCAGAACTTCCGCGGGGGCGCCGCCGAGGCTGCGAATCCTCGGGGCGGCGGTCTCCACCTCGGCCAGGGCGCTCCGCCCCTTGATTGCGAGCAGAGCCCCTCCCGCGCCCAGCAGCGGCATGGCCCACTGAACGAGCCGGTCGAGCGGCGCCACCGCGCGCGCAGTCACCACGTCAGCGGTCAACGTGCCGTGTAGATCCTCGGCCCGCGAGCGTCGAACCGTCGTGTTCGCCAGCTCGAGCTCGGCCACGACCTCAGACAGCCAGTCGGTCCGGCGCTCCATCGACTCGACCAGCACGACCTCAAGCCGGGGACGCAGCGCGGCGATGACGATGCCCGGCAGGCCAGCGCCCGAGCCGATGTCGATCACGCGACCCGAGACCGGCAGGAGCGGAACGACCGCGGCCGAGTTCAGAAGATGGCGCTCCCACAGGATCGGCGCCTCTCGAGGTCCGATCAGTCCACGAAGAACTCCTTGGTCCGCCAACAGCTCGGCGAAACGGGCAATCGTTGCGTACGAGTCGCCAAAGAATCCCCTCACCGCGGAGTCCTCGACCGTGCTCACCCGTGCTCCCGTTCCTCGCTCGACCACCAGACGTGAGTCGCGCGCCGACTCCGTCACACATGCACACATTCACGACGACGCGCCTGGCCCCGCGCGGCCCGGCCCCCTGGCCCGCGAACATGTCGGCGCCTTACCGAGCCGGCCGCGTCTGACACCACAGCCGTCCGCACGGTTTCACGTGAATCACAGTCTTTCACACGCTCGCGCGTCGCCCACGCACGCCGTTGCGCGCTCGCGTCGGCCGGCGGGCCCAGATCGCCCCGAGCCGCACCGTCGACACGCCTCGGCCGCGAGCCACCACCGCCCGTCCGACCTCGCGCCACCGGACGCGGACCCCGCCGATGCACATCCACCCACCGCGAGCCGATGCCGCGCGAACCCAGACGAGGCGCGAACCCGCACGACCTGCGCGATGGTGAACCCGCCCGGCCTCGGGCGAACGTGAATCGTCCTCATCGGATCGGGCGCGCGGCGGCTCCGCGGAATCCCGCGAGCGCCGCCCGCCGCGCCAGGCGCGCACCCTCGTGCCGCTGGCGGACCGCGGCACACCGGCGCCTCGTGAGCTGATGGTCCCCCGCCGCGTCGTACCTGTGAGCGAACAGCATCAGCAGGCTGGTAGCTCCTGTAGGTGAGGCGCGATCGGCCGGCCGGCCAACCAGCGGCGCGGCGGACCGTCGGGCGATCGGGGCGTCCAGGAATTGCGTGGTACCGGCTGGCTCGAGAAGGGCTTGACGCGTCCACGACCACGCCTACCGACTCCGACGTCGCCCTGCCACCTAGCCGCCGGCACCGATCCGGGTCGACGCTCGCGGCGTCGCCGCTCGACACCACGCCCGTGACGGTCCCAGGGTCACCGCGGCTGACCGCCGTAGCCGCGGTTCCCCCTCTGCTCCCGCGTGCATGGAGGGCCAGGTCGACACGACTCGGGCGACGAAGCCGAACCGAGAG
>JAKBFW010000031.1 GCA_021833345.1 Pseudomonadota bacterium
GCTCATGAGCGGATGCCTCCTGGTGCTGGGGTGCGGCGGGACTGGCGATGCGACGACTGGCGACGTGACGGCACGGTGCGCGACAACGGGGGTGGATGACGATCGGGCAGGTCAGTCCTGTCCGCACGACGCGGGGACACCGGAGTCGACACCCGCACGCTGGAGGCAGCACCCCGGGAGGCAGACGTCGGCGACGGGTCCGAGCCGACCGGCCACCGCTCGTGCCGGGGACTCGCCCCGCTCGACAGCGGCACGCTCGAGGACGAGGTCGATCAGGCCCTCGACGAAGATCGGACGGGTCCCGACGGTCCCCGCGCGCACGGCGGTGAGGCCGAGCTCACGCGCGGTCTCCATCGCTTCCGTGTCGAGGTCGTAGACGACCTCCATGTGGTCAGACACGAAGCCGATCGGAGCGAGCACGACCGCCGTGGTGCCGCCGGCCGCGAGCTCGCGCAGGCCGTCGTTCACGTCGGGCTCGAGCCACGGCTGGCTCGGCGGCCCCGACCGCGAGCAGAAGGCGAGCGACCAGGTGAGCTCGACACCGAGCCGCTGCCCTGCCTGCTCGGCCACGACGGCAGCGATGTCGAGGTGCTGCGTCCGGTACGAGGGTCGGGCCGCACCAGAGGCGTCCTCCATGGTGTCCGGAATCGAGTGCGTGACGAACACGAGCGGAGCGTTCGCCAGATCGGCGCCCTGTGCCCGGAGCTGCTCGTACGCCTCGACGACGGCGTCGGTGTTGCCCGCCACGAACCCCGGGTGGTTGAAGTACGAGCGGACCTTGTCGAACCGGAGCCCGAGGTCGTGACCGAGCTCCTCCTCGAGGGAGCCCGCGGTCAGGGCCAGGTCCTCGCGGTACTGCCGGCAGCCGGAGTACGACGAGTAGGCGCTCGTCACGAGGGCGAGCACCCGGGTCGCGCCACGATCACGGAGCTCGATCAGTGCGTCGCGCGTGTACGGCGCCCAGTTGCGGTTGCCCCAGACGATCGGGAGCTCGACGCCACGCCGCGAGAGCTCGGCACGCAGCGCAGCCAGGAGCGCCAGGTTCTGCCCGTTGATCGGGCTCCGCCCGCCGACGTGCTCATAGTGCTCAGCCACCTGCGCGAGCCGCGAGTCCGGTATCCCCTTGCCGCCGGTGACGTTCCGCAGGAACGGCATGACGTCGTCATGCTCGTCCGGGCCACCGAAGGAGAAGAGCAGGAGAGCGTCGTAGGGCGCGGCACCGATCGTCGTCGGTCCGGTCGCGGAAGAGGTCACCCCTGCATCTTCGCACCGTCACCTTGGTGCCGGGGCCCGGCGCCGCGTCAGAGCGGAGCGTGCGCCGCGAGCTCCGCGCCGAGCTCCTGCGCGATCGACTCGCCCCAGGCGCGGACGGCGACGAAGTCCCGATGGTCACCCTCGCGGCCACGCGCCGCGGCGATGATCGTGCGCTCGGCGAAGGACAGGACGCTGCGATCCAGCCGGCCGGCGAAGTTGCGATGCGCCCTCGCGGCCACGCGCTCACGAAGATCGCGCATCTCCGTGGGCGAGTTCGCCATCGACGCGGGCTGGGTCGCGAGCCCGGAGGAGAACAACCAGACCGGACGGTGCGAGAGCGGGGTCGCCGCCCGCTCGGCGAGCTCGCGCGCCTCCGGCAGCCAGCGGCCGTTGTAGACGGCCGAGCCGAGGACGACCGCATCGTACGGATCGATCAGCGCGACGTCGGCCGGGTCGAGCTCGTCGACGTCGTGACCGGCAGCCAGCAGAGCCCCGGCGATCACGGATCCGATCTCGCGCGTCCCCCCGTGGCGCGAGGCCACAGCCACAAGAATTCGCATGCTCCCGCCCCTTCTCACCGCGCTCTGGATTGCCGACCGAGTCCCATCGTCGCCCGGAGACCCCGTGATCGCGTGGGCCGGAGGTCCCTCGGCGCGACATCCTGGCCCCTGCCCAGGTGAAGCGCCACCGATCGCGATCGCGAGCGAGGACCTCGTCGAGGGCCACGGCGCCACCGTCCGCGCCAACGATCTCGGCGTCGCGAACCACCTCGGGCAGGCCTGGGACGGACCAGTGTCCGACAGCTCGTATGCGCGCGGAGCCGTGCCCGCCGTCGCGAGCGGGGTGGACGTCCTCGCACAGACCTGACCGCGCCGGGCGTCAGCCCGATCGGTCGGCGGGCTCCTCCGGGATGCCCTCCTGCGCGCACCGCAGCTTCTCGGTGAGTCGCGTCAGCACCGCTAGCTCGCTCGCGCTCAGCGCACCCGCGACGTACCGGTGGATCGTCCGGACGTGTCGGCGCCCCACCTCGCGCTGCAGCGCCGCACCGACGGAGGTCAGGCGGACGGTGGTGCCACGCGCGTCCTCGGCCGCGGCGCACCGTTCGACGAGCCCGGCCTGCTCGAGCCGCTCGACCAGCCGGCTCAGGCTCGGCTGGCTCAGGAGGATGCTGCGGTTGAGGTCGCGCAGCCGGAGCTGCGCGCCGGGCGCGCGCGAGAGCGTGAAGAGCACGTCGTACTCGCGCATGGACAGCTCGTCCCAGATCCGGTCGGCCTGCAGCCGTCGCACCACGGTGACCTGCGCCCGGAAGAGCGACTCCCAGGCCTCGCTCGCCACACGGGCGTCCGCCTGCTCCGGGTCATGCTCGGGCGCCGCCGTCATCACCGCCTCCTGACCGCGGGCGCTCCCCGCTCATGTCCATGCGTCTGCATGATCCTCCAGCAGAACTCCCGGGCTGCGCCACCGATTCCCCCGGTCCGCCGCAGGGTCGCGCCCGCACCGTCGGGCACGGAGAATGCCACGATGGCGACCTTCATCGTGCTGCTGCGCGGGATCAACGTCTCGGCGAGCACGCGCGTCCCGATGCCCGAGCTGAGACGCATCGCGACCGACGCGGGCGGCACGGGCGTCACCACGCTCCTGAACAGCGGAAACGTCGTGCTCGACGCCCACGACGGACCTGACGCGGCGGCGGCCGTCGCCGCACGGGTGCGGCAGGGCCTGCGGACGACCTTCGGGCGCGACATCGGCACGGTCGTCGTCCCCGTCGAGCATCTCGACGCGATCATCGCAGCGAACCCGTTCCCCACCCAGGCCGCCGACGACCCGGCTCATCTCGTCGTCACGTGGTATCTCGAGCCACCCACCCCGGTCCAGATCGCCGCGTTCGACCCGATGCGCCTCGGACCCGAGCAGATGCGCTGGCACGACGGCGTCAGCTACACGTGGTACCCGGTGGACATCGGCCACTCGGCACTGACACCGGCCATCCTCGCCCGAGCGCTCGGGCCGGGCACCGCGCGGAACTGGTCGACGATCCTCAAGCTCGCCGCGGCCGCGCGGACGCGCAGGTGACGATCCGGCACCCCGACGCGCGGTGGTTAACTGGCACCGTGCAGACCGACGAGCAGGCCCCCGGGCGTACCACCTACGTCCTGGTCGACGGCGAGAACATCGACGCGACCCTGGGCTCGTCGATCCTCAACGGTCGCCCGTCACCCGAGCAGCGTCCGCGCTGGGAGCGGGTGCTCGACTTCGCGCAACGCACGTGGGGGCAGCCGGTCAAGGGCCTGTTCTTCCTCAACGCGTCGTCGGGCACGATGCCGATGGCATTCGTCCAGGCGCTGCTCGCCATCGGTTTCCAGCCGATCCCGCTGGCCGGCGAGTCGTACGAGAAGGTCGTCGACATCGGCATCAAGCGGATGCTGACCGCCCTGGTCGACCACCCGGGCGACGTGCTGCTCGCGAGCCACGACGGTGACTTCGTCCCCGAGATGGAGCAGCTGCTCGACGGCGAGGACCGACGTGTGGGCCTCCTCGCGTTCCGCGAGTTCACGAGCTCCTCGCTCAACCAGCTCTCGGCGCACGGACTGCAGACGTTCGACCTCGAGCACGACGTCCAGGCGTTCAACGTCCAGCTGCCACGGCTGCGGATCATCCCGCTCGCCGAGTTCGACCCGTTGCGGTACCTGTAGACGGCGGTACCTGGGGCCACCTCGGCCCTCGGCGACCTCAGTGGCGAGCAGGCGCGGCGACGCGCAGCGCCCGTTCAGGGGCCTCGTCGCTGATCTTGGCCAGGTGCAGCACGCAGTGCCGTGGCCCCACGAACGCGTCGAGCTGCGCCGCGGTGAGCGGGCCTCCGACGTGAGCGAGCACGCCACGGGACACCCCGAGGAGCACGCTGCACACGACCTCCGGGCTCTCCTGGGCGAGCTCGTAGAACGGGCAACGGTGCATGTGCACCTCAAGGGTCTCCGGGTCGGTCTCCGGCTCGAACCCGAGGGCGTCCAGGCGCGCCTCGAGAGCGGAGAGCTGCGCGAGGGAGGACGCGGCGTCCTCAGCCCCGGCCGACCTGCGCGCCGGCGAGAGGCCAGCGGAGTCATCGGCCTCGGACGACAACCGGTCGCCCCACGCGAACCCGGCATGCTCGGCCGCGACCGTCGGCGAGGCCGTCGCCTGCCCGTAGCCGGCGACGAGGATCCGTGCCATCTCCTCGCGGACCCGGTTGCTGGTGGCTTCCTCGTCGACGCGCTCGACGGCGCTGTAGAGCATCCTCGGACGACCACGTGTGCAACGGATCTCCGGGTGCCGCGACACGAGGCCCGCACCGATCAGGCAGTCGAGGTGCTCCCGGGTCGTGTTGACGTGCAGGTCGATCGCCTCGGCGAGGGCGTCGACGCTCATCGGGGAGCTCGCCCCCTGCAGCAGACGCAGCAAGGTGACCCTGCTCTCGGACGCGAGAGCACGGTATGCGCTGACTCGACGGGCCGCCATGAACCAAGCATTCCCGGGATCGGACGCCGCCGCGTAGGACCTTCGAACGCTCTTTGCTCGGTAGCGTGACCGGATGAGCACTCCGCACGCCCTCGTCCTGACCGTCTCGGACCGGTGCGCGCGCGGTGAGGCGGTCGACCGGTCCGGTCCCCGCGCGGTGGCCCTGCTGGTCGGGGCCGGTTACCCGACCGGACCGGCACGCGTCGTGCCCGATGGCGACGGCTCGGTGTCAGCCGCCTTGCGCGACGCGGTACGCGACGGCGCGCGCGTCATCGTGACGACCGGTGGGACGGGCGTCGGACCCCGGGACCGGACACCCGAGGGGACCCGCGCGGTCCTGGACCGCGAGCTCCCCGGCCTCGCGGAGGCGCTCCGCCGCGACGGTGCGAGCCACGTGGCGACGGCCGTGCTGTCCCGTGGGCTCGCGGGCGTCACCGCCGAGGGAGCCGTGGTGGTCAACCTGCCCGGGTCGACCGCGGCGGTCGAGCAGGGGCTCGCGGTCCTCCTGCCGATCCTCGGTCACCTGCTCGACCAGCTCGCCGGTGGAGACCACGCGTGATCACCCCGCCGCGCCGCTCGTCGGTCGGAGCGCACCGCCGTCGAACGGCACCCGGTCAGAGCGCGGCGCGCGAACGCCAGGACGCAGGGTCAGCCACCGGCGAACGGCGGTAGGACGTCGACCACCGCACCCGACCGCAGGGGATCGTCGTCGGAGTCCAGACGGACACCGTCCGACAGCACCGCGCACCGGGCGAGGACCCGCTCGAGAGCGGCGCCGTGCCGGACGGCGACCTCGGCGCGAAGCTCTCCCGCGGTCGAGGCCTGGACGGACTCGCTCGCCGTGCCAGCCGCCTCTGCGGCGGCGGCGAAATAGCGGATCGTCACCATGCGGGCACCCTCTCGAGAATCGACCACGCCAGTTGCGACGCCCGGTCATGGTGCCACGCGCCAGCGTCAGCGGTTGACGAGCATGACAGGGACGGTGTCCCCGGGGACCACCTCGACGACGTGGGCGGGGACCACCGCCAGGGCCTGGGCCCCGCCGAGGCTCGCGACGAGGTGCGACCCCGACCCCCCTCGGGCGACCTGACGGACCGTCCATCCGTCCCCGAACCAGGCGGGGACGAACCAGCCGTCGTCGGCGCGCGCATCGTCGGCGCGCTCCAGCACCACCGGCATGTACTGCGCACGCCCCGGCGGCGATCTCCAGCCGTCCACCACCACGGCGGTGAGGCGTGGACGGCGCACCGAGCGGAACCCACGCATCCGCAGGATCGCCGGGCGCACGAACACCTCGAAGGAGACGAACACGCTCACCGGGTTCCCGGGAAGGCAGAACACGGGGGTGCCGTCATCGAGCGCACCGAGTCCCTGGGGCTTGCCGGGCTGCATCGCGACGGTCACGAACTCCATCCCCGGCTCGCCGCGCAGCGCCTCCTTCACGACGTCGAACGCCCCCATGCTCACGCCGCCCGAGGTCACGACCGCATCCACCTCACCGCGCAGCCCCGCCAGGACGCCCCGGAAGGTCGCCGGGTCGTCGGGCACGACGGAGAGCCGCACCGGTACTCCGCCGGCCTCCCGGACCGCAGCCGTGAGCAGGTGGGAGTTCGAGTCGGGGATCTGGCCGCGGCGGAGCGGCAGGCCTGGCTCGACGAGCTCGCTCCCGGTCGAGACGACGGCCACCCGTGGACGCGGCCGGACGTGCACCCGGCCAGCGCCGATCGCCGCGGCAGCCCCGATCTGCTGCGCGTTGAGCTGGGTACCCTCGGCCAGCACGACGTCGCCGGCACGGGCGTCCTCGCCGACGCGGCGGACGAAGTCACCGCGGGCCGCGACGGCGTGCACCTCGACGAGGCCGCCACCGCCGCCGGTCGACTCGACCGGGACGACCGCATCGGCCCCGCGTGGCACCGGTGCGCCGGTCATGATGCGGGCGGCCGTCCCGGGTGCGACGACGGGATCGTCCGCGGTGCCTGCGGGGAGGTCGGCCAGGACGGTCAGCACGCAGGGCGTCCCGATCGAGGCGCCCGCGGTGTCCTCCGCCCGGACCGCGAAGCCGTCCATCGACGCGTTGTCCCACCGCGGCAGCGGCTCCGCCGCGAGCAGCGGCCGCGTCAGGACGCACCCGAGGGCGTCGTCGAGCGCGACCTCGACCTCGGGGAGGGGCTCGACGAGGGCGAGCGCAGCTGCGAGGTGCTCCTCCGTGGTGCGCATGCGCCGTCCTCTCCGTCGACCCGGTGCGGCGATCGCTCGCCCGGACCAGGAGTCAGTAGCGGGTCAACGTCGGGTCGACGTCGTCCACCCACGCCAGGATGCCACCGTCGAGGTGGGCGACATCGGTGAATCCTGCCGCCAGCACGGCTCGGAGCGCCTGGGCCGATCGTGCGCCGGTGCGGCAGTGCAGGACGATCTGCCGATCGCGCGGGAGACCCTCGAACGCGGTGCCGTCGAGGATCCGGCCGAGCGGGATCAGCCGGGCGCCCGGGATCGCCACGATCGCGTGCTCGGTCGGCTCCCGCACGTCGACGACGAACGGTCTCCGCGCAGGCGGTCCGGCCAGGAGCGCCGCGAGCTCGCGCGCGGACACGGTGGGCGACGACGAGGCACGGATCGACGGGGCCGCTGGGCGAACAGGGCCGGCGGCCGGTGCGCCGGCGCGCGCGAGGGGGACCTCGGTCCAGCGACTCGCGAGCGCGTCGATCACGAGGACCCGTCCGAGGAGTGGTTCGCCGACTCCCATCAGGAGCTTGAGGACCTCCGTCGCCATCACCGAACCGACCTGACCGCACAGCGCGCCGAGCACGCCGGCATCGGCGCACGACGGCGCGTCGTCGGCGCCGGGAGCTTCGGGGAAGAGGTCCCGCAGCTGCACCGCGGTGATGCCCGGCACCGGTGGACGGCCCCAGAAGACCGAGACCTGCGCGTCGAACCGGAGCACCGATCCCCAGACCTCCGGCAGGCCGAGCGCGACGCACGCGTCGTTCACCAGGTACCGGGTCGGGAAGTTGTCGGTACCGTCCACGACGACGTCATAGCCGGAGAGGACACCCGCCACGTTCTCGGCGGTCAGCGGGCCCGCGTGCACGATCACCGTGATGCCGGCGTCGACGGCGAGGACGGCGTCCCGGGCGCTGTCGACCTTGGGACGCCCGACGTCCGCCCAGCCGTGCACGACCTGCCGCTGGAGGTTCGACTCGTCCACGTCGTCGAGGTCGACGATGCCGATGGTGCCGACGCCCGCGGCCGCGAGGTAGAGGAGGACGGGCGAGCCCAGGCCACCGGCGCCGACCACGCACACCCGTGCGTTCCGGAGGCGACGCTGCCCCTCGGCGCCCACCCCCGGCAGGAGCAGGTGACGGTCGTACCGGCGCAGCTGCTCGGCGGTGAGAGCCGGACCCGGCTCGACCACGGGAGGGATCGGCATGCAGGTCACCCTAGCGCCGTCGGGTCAGGGGGCTGCCGAGCGGGCAGCGAGCGGGTACGGGGCAGGCACCGAGCAGGCACCGAGCAGGCACCGAGCAGGCACCGTCAGAATCGCACGATCGTGCTATTTTCGACCGCGTGCCCATCCCACCGGTCCCGAAGGGCGAACGGACCCGCCGGACGATCGTCGACCACGCGATCGCGACGGCCTACCGGGTCGGCCTCGGCCGGTTGACGATCGGCGAGCTGGCCGCGGGCACCGGCCTCTCCAAGAGCGGCCTCTACGCGCACTTCGGGTCCAAGGAGACGCTTCAGCTCGCGGTGCTCGACGAGGCCGCAGCGCGGTTCACGGCGGCCGTGGTCCGACCGGCCCTGCAGGCACCGCGTGGCGAGGCGAGACTTCGAGCCCTGTTCGAGCGTTGGGTGACCTGCGGCATGTCGCGCGATCCGGGCGTGTGCCTGTTCGTCAAGGCGGCCACCGAGCTCGACGAGCAGCCGGGAGTCGTCCGCGACCGCCTGGCGGCCCTCCACCGGTCGCTGATCGCCACCATCGGGACCGTCGCCCGGAACGACGACGGCGAGTTCCGCGACGACGCGGACGGCGGCCAGCTCGCCGCCGACGTGTACGGCGTGATGCTGTCGTTCTACCTGGCGCACCGCCTGCTGCAGGACCCCGCCGCCGAGCAGCGCGCACGCGCCTCCTTCGAGGTGCTGCTCGCCGGACTCTCTCGGGACTCGTCACGCCTGGAGCCAGCCGTCCCGCCACCCACCGAGTCCGACCAGACCACCGGGAGCCGCTCATGACGATGCCGACCACCCTCGCCCGCCATCCGGTTGCACGGCTGCGCGAACGGGCCCGGCTGCTCGCGCTGCGCGGCTCCTTCGCGGTGCAGGACCTGGTCGCCCCGGACCGGGCCAGCTCGCGCGCGCTCGACCTGTGGTGCACCGTGCCGAACGGTGCGGGTCGCCGAAAGGACTTCCGACCGTTCCCCGGCGAGGTCGCCACGACGAGGACGAGCACCGGCCACGAGGTCGTCACCGAGTCGTGGGGCACGGGCCCGGTCGTGTACCTGGTGCACGGCTGGGGCGGGTGGCGGGGCCAGCTCGGGGCGTTCGTCGAGCCGCTCGTCGCAACCGGCCACCGCGTCGTCGGCTTCGACGCCCCCGGTCACGGCGAGTCCGCCCCGGGCGCCCTCGGCACGGGCAAGGGGCACATCATGGAGCTGCTCGCCGCGTTCGAGTCCGTCGCGGCACGGCACGGTGCGGCCGCCGGGGTGGTCGCTCACTCACTCGGGTGCACGATCGCGTCGATCGTCGTGCACGACCGTCTCGACGCGGCGCGACTCGTGCTCGTCGGCGCCCCGGCGGACTTCGGCGACAGGACCTACGAGTTCGCTGCCGCCGTCGGCTTCACCGAGCGCACCCGCGGCCGACTCCAGACCACGATGGAGCAGGAGTGCGGGCGTCCACTCGCCGCGTTCGACCTCGCACCGCTCGCGGCGAGCGGGCGGCTGCCCGAGACGCTCCTGATCCACGACCAGTTCGACAAGGAGGCGCCCTACCGGGTGAGCGAGGAGCTCGCGGCCGGGTGGCCGACGGCGACGCTGCTGACCACGCTCGGCCTCGGTCACCAGCGCATCCTCACCGATCCCGAGGTGGTCGCCGCCGCGGTGCGGCACATCACGTCGGCGACCCCGGCTGACCGGCACGACCGACCGGCCTCACGCGGCGGCCGCCAAGAGGATCCACCCCGACCGCGCACGTAGGCTCGTCCTCGGACGGAGCCCTCCGTCGAGGCGGGGGTTGCGCACGGCGCGGGAGCGGGCCACCAGCCCGTGGAGCATCGGGAGGTGGTCGCACGGACAACCACCGGCACGACGCCGTCGGGGACGCGGACGTGCACCGCAGCAGGCTGTCGATCGCCCTCGGCATCTCGGCGACGATCCTGGTCTCGCAGATCATCGGGGCGATCTGGACCGGCAGCCTCGCGCTCCTGGTCGACACGGCCCACGTGCTGACCGACACCGGCGGCCTCGCGATCGCCCTGCTCGCGGCGCGGCTCGCCCAACGACCGGCCACGTCGCGCCGGACCTGGGGACTACGCCGCACAGAGGTGCTGGCCGCGACCGCGCAGGCCAGCGTGCTGCTCGCCGTCGGTCTCTACGTGCTCGTCGAGGGGGTCCACCGACTCGTCCGCCCACCCGAGGTGGCGTCGGCGGAGATGATCGTCTTCGGGGCTGTCGGGCTGGTCGGCAACGTCGCTGCCGTCGTGGTGCTGGCTGGCAGTCGCCGGGCCACCTTCACGACCCGCGCCGCTTTCTTGGAGGTGGTCAACGACACCCTCGGGTCCCTCGCGGTGATCCTCGCAGCCGTCGTGATGGCGCTCACCGGCTGGGCCCGCGCCGACGCGGTCGTCGCGCTCCTCATCGGGCTGCTGATCCTGCCACGGACCGTGAGCCTGCTCCGCGAGACCGTGAACGTGCTGCTCGAGTCCACACCACGCGGGCTCGACCTCGACGCGGTTCGCGGCCACATCCTCGAGCTCCCGCACGTCCGCGCCGTGCACGACCTCCACGCGAGCCAGATCGCCACCGGCCTGCCGGTCCTGACCGCGCACGTCGTGCTCGACGACGACTGCTTCCGTGACGGCCACGCCCTCGACCTGCTCGACCAGCTCCAGACCTGCGTCGCGGAGCACTTCGACGTGAGCGTCGAGCACTCGACGTTTCAGCTCGAACCCAGCACGCATCGCGACCACGAGTACCCACCTCACGACTGACACGAGGACGGGGCGTGGGCGGCGCCGACGTCCTAGAGTTCGTGGTGGCGGCGTCGCACTCCGGTTCGCGCGCCGACGCCGCAGCCCTCGAGGAGGAAGCCGGTCATGCAGCGCACAGCGGAGTTCGACGCGTTCGGTCCGTGGGTCGACGAGGTCACCGACGTCGACGGCGTCCCCCGGCTGTTCCGGAGCCACCCGATCGACCTCACCTCCGCGCTGCTCGCGATCAAGATCCCCCGCAACATCTCACGTCGCGACGCCGATCCATCGATGGACCTCTACGACCACCTCATCGTCGTCGACGAGGCCGGTGTCACGGTCCTGAGCCGGGTCGCGGCCCCACGCGTCCGGGCGGGCGCGGTGCCGGCGCCTGCGTTCACGACGCGGGTGCTCACCTGGTCCGAGGTCACGGGGGTGACGGTCAGCACCGAGTTCGTCGACGGGCTCCTCACGCTGCACACCACCGGTGCCGCCGTGACGGTGCCCTTCAACGGGTCATCCGTGTCGACCGTCGACCGCCTGGTCGCGCTCGTCCGATCGCGGTACGGCGCGGGGGCCACGAGCGTCGGCGACGCGGGACCGGCGCGACGCACCGATGATCGTGATGCGCCGCCGGCATCGACCGAGCTGCCCGACGTCGAGCGCGAGCTGCAGGGCGTCCACCGGCGGATCCTGTCCGGCGAGCCGCAGATGCGTCATCTCACCACGCAGCAGCGCACGGCGGTGCGCTGGACCCACCCCCGAGCCCTCGTCCGGCTGGCCAAGAACCTGTGGCCGACGGCGGTCCAGACGTCGCTCGCGTACACCGACGGTCGCGAGCTCCTCGTCGTGCACCGCCGGGACGCCGTCGTCCGCGGGCACAAGCCCGTCTACTCGATCGCGCGCACCGCACTTCGGGTCGACAGCATCACCGGCACCGACATCGCCGAAAGCGCCGACCTCGTCGGTGTGCGCGTCCTCACCCTGCACCTCGGGGACGCCACCATCGAGCTCCTCTTCGCCGCAGGTTCGATCGCGCCCGAGCTGCTCGCCGCGCGCCTCGACCGCGCGGCGCACACCGTCTGACGCGGTCCACCCCGGGTCGCCTGGGACCTGGGGTGGACCGACGGCCTGCGTCGGCGAGGGAGAATGGTGCCCCGTGGCGCACACCCCCGAGTCCGGACCCATCGACCGGGTGTCGGCCAAGGCGCTCCTCGTCTGGGGCGTCGCTCTCGTCGCCTACGTGGTCGCGGTGTTCGCGCGGACGTCCCTCTCGGCCACCGGCGTCGAGGCCGCCCTGCGCTTCCACGCCAGCTCGGCGGTGCTGTCCCTGTTCACGGTCCTCCAGCTCGCGGTCTATGCCGCGATGCAGATACCGGCCGGCGCGACGGTCGACCGGATCGGACCACGCAAGGCGATCGCGACCGGCACGGCCCTGATCGGGCTCGGACAGCTGGCGATCGCGTTCGCGACCGGCGTGCCGACCGCGATCGGCGCGCGCATCCTGGTCGGGTCGGGCGACGCCTTCATCTTCCTCAGCGTCGTGCGGCTGCTCCCGGCGTGGTTCCCCGGGCGGCAGGTCGCTCTCGTCACACAGCTGACCGGCATGGTCGGGCAGCTCGGGCAGCTCCTGAGCCTCGGCCCGCTCATCGGGGTGCTGTCGGTCCGCGGCTGGGAAGCGGCCTACGTCCTCGCCGGGTCGATGACGCTGCTCGTCGGGGCCCTGGTGCTCGTCGCGGTCCGGGACGGTCGCCCGCGCCAGACCATGGCCGTCGACGCCGGCCCCGCCGTCGTGGCGACCTCCGCCCTCGCCGACGCCGAGATCGCGGAACCCCGGACGAGCCCGTCCACGAGACTCCGCGACGACGAGGGCGGCCCGCTACGCCGGACCTGGCAGAACCCGGGCACGCGGGCGGGCTTCTGGGTGCACTTCACGACGCCCTTCTCCGCGAACGCGTTCGTCATGCTCTGGGGCTTCGCGTACATGACCAAGGCCGAGCACCTCAGTGAAGCCGTGGCGCTGGCTGTCCTGAGCACGTACGTCGCGGGGACGCTCGTGTTCGGCCCGTTGCTCGGCGTCCTCACGAGCCGGCTGCCCACGCATCGGTTGCGACTCGTCGTGGTGATCGTGGCGTCGCAGGTCGCGGCCTGGGCCGTCGTGCTCGCGTGGCCCGGGGACGCCCCACCGGCGGCGCTGTTCGTCCTCGCGGTCGCGCTCGCCTCGGGCGGGCCGGGCTCGCTGATCGGCTTCGACTTCTCCCGCGCCACGAACCCTCTGGCGACCCTGGGACTCGCCACCGGGATGGTCAATGCTGCGGGATTCATCTCCTCGCTCAGCGCCGTCCTGGCCGTCGGGATCGCGCTCGACCTCCTCGGTCAGGGATCGCCCGAGATGTTCACCGACCAGGGTTTCCTCGTGGCATGGCTCGTCCAGGCGCCGATCTGGGTCCTCGGGCTGATCATGCTGCGCCGCAGCGACCGGGCGTTCCGTGCGTACCTCGACGCGACCCGCCCCTGACCCGATCGTCGGTCAGCCGATCGTCTGGACGGTCCCGGTCACGGCCGACGCGCGTGCGGCGGCGAGGATGTCGAGGACGTCGGCAGCTGCCCCGGCGCCGACCGGCATCTCGCCCCCGGTCCGGACGGCACGCTCCACCGCGGCATAGAACGCCGGGTAGTCGCCGGCCCGCACGGGAACCTCCTCCACCGTCTCGCCCCGCGTGAGTCGACCGGAGCGTGGCGGTTCTGCGGTGCCCCACGGACGGCCGTCGCCGGGGACCCGACCCGCGACGAGCGCAGCCTCCTGCGGGTCGAGCCCGTCGCTCGTGTACGCGCCGGCGCTCCCGAGCACGCGGAACCGGTGCCCCTGGTCCGCGGCCACCGCGCTCATCCACAGGTGCGATCGCACCCCGGACCGGTGCCGGAGGGCGACGAACGCGTCGTCCTCGGCGGACGTGCCGGTCCGGCGGACATCGGTCTCGGCACGGACCTCGACGACCGGCCCGAACAGCTCGACCGCCTGGTCCACGAGGTGCGCCCCGAGGTCGTACAGCACACCACCGAGCGCCGCGGGATCACCGGACTCGCGCCAGTTGCCGGTGGCCTCGGGCCGCCAGAACTCGAACCGCGACTCGAAACGGTGCACCTCACCGAGCACACCGGACCTCAGCAGGTCCCTGAGGGTGAGGAAGTCGCCGTCCCATCGCCGGTTCTGGAACACGGTGAGCGGCACCCGTCGCTCGGCCGCCAGCGCCGCCAGGTCACGCGCGTCACGAGCCGACGGCGCAAGCGGCTTGTCGACGACGACGGCCGTCCCTGCCTCGATGGCGCGCCGCGCCAGCGGTACGTGCGAGTCGTTCGTGGTCGCCACCACGACCACGTCGAGATCGTCCGGTGCGAACAGGTCGTCCACCGTCGGTGCGACCCGCGCGTCGGGGTACCGGCGTGCGACCTCCGCCGCCGCCTCGGCGCGGCTCGTCACGACGACGGCGAGCTCGAGACCCGGCGTCCTCGCGATGATCGGGGCGTGGAACACCGCGCCGGCCAGCCCGTATCCGATCAGCCCGACGCGCAGCACTCGCGCCTCGCCGGCGGACGTCGTCTCGGTCATCGTGCAGTCCTCTCGTCCACAGGCCGGTACCCGGCATGCTCGCCCTGCCGCCGCTCTGCCGGCAGCGCCGTCGCACGCCATTCTCCCCCGCGCCCGACGCGAGCTCGACCGGTCGAGCGGTCCCGACGACGCGCGACGGCACAGCCGTGGTCAGCAGGCACCGCCCGGTCGTCCCGACCATCCCGCCGACGAAGACGAGCCCGACCACCGTCGGTTCGAGGTGGTGCGGTCTGCTCACGGTCGGTCCGTGACGCCGCGGACCGACCGCGACCAGCGAGGCGCCGTGGTCGACGTCGCCCTCGCCAGCGCTGCCGGCACCCTCGGCACCGTGGTCGATCGGCTCGCGAGCATGGTCCTCCTGCCCGACGGGACAGGAGCCATCAGCCGTCGCGGCGGTTCGGGCCGTCAGGCCCTGGCGGGATCCGGCGCCGGGCCGGACCTACCGTGCCAGTCGGCCGCGCGCGGGTTCACGCATGCAGCTCGTCGCCCAGCCCGACGGGAAGTCGCCCGCGCGCGTGCGGTCCCCGCTGGACCGGGACGACGGGCCCGTCGATCGACGGCCACCGTGCCGCGATGTCGAGCACGAGGCCAGGGAGCTCGTCGGCAGGCACCGGCCGGCCCAGGCCGAACCCCTGCAGCGCGAAGCACGCCATCTGCTGCAGGACGCGCATGGTCGCGTGATCCTCGACGCCCTCCGCGACGACGTCGAGGCCGAGGTTGCGCGCGAGATCGATCGTCGATCGCACGATCATCGCGCTCGCGTCGTTGCGCACCAGGTCGGTCACGAAGGAGCGGTCGATCTTGAGCCGACCGACGGGCAGCTGCTGCAGGTAGGCCAGGGACGAGTACCCGGTGCCGTAGTCGTCGACGGAGATCTTGACGCCGAGGTCGGCGAGACCCGACAGCACCTCGATCGAGCTCACCGGATCGACCATGGCGATCGTCTCGGTGACCTCGAGCTCGAGCCGCGCGGCCTCGACGCCGTGCCTGGCGAGCGCCGCGCGAACGTCCTCCACCAGGTGCTGGTCCAGGAGATCCCGCACCGACAGGTTCACCGAGACGTTCAGCTCGAGCCCGTCACGGCCCCACCGTGCGCACTGGTCGAGGCTGCGGTCGAGGACGAACAGCGTCACCGAGCGGATGAGACCGGTGCTCTCGGCCGCCGGGATGAACGCCGCCGGACCGAGGAGCCCGTGCTCCGGGTGCTGCCAACGCACGAGAGCCTCGACGCCGATCACGCGACCCGTCGTCGCCTCGACCTGAGGCTGGTAGTGGACCACGAGCTGGTCGTCGTCGAGGGCGTGCGGCAGCTCGGCCATCAGGACCGGTGCGAGGACCCCCTCACAGTCCATCGAGGGCACGTACCGTGCCACGCGGCCGGGAGCGCTCCGGGCAGACGCGAGGGCGAGATCGGCGCGTCGGAGCAGGTCGAGGGCGGCGTCCCCATCCTCTCCGGCGACCACGTAGCCGACGCTGCAGTCGATCGTCAGCCGCACGTCCGAGACCTGGAACGGCTGGTCGACGAGCTGACGCAGCCCCACGGCGAGCGCCGCAGCGATCACCGTCTGACCACCCGGGACCAGGACACCGAAGACGTCGCCGCCCAGACGCGCGACGCAGCCGCCGGCCGCGGCCGCGCCCGCGAGACGCATGGCGACGGCACGGAGCAGCTCGTCGCCGGTCCGGTGGCCGAGGGTGTCGTTCAGCTCGCCGAACCGTTCGATCCCGACGTACAGCACGACCGGCTGCGCACCCGCCACATGCTCCGTCCCGTCGACCACGTCCGTGAGGCGCGCGACGAAGTGGTGCGAGTTGTCGGCGCCGGTGAGGAAGTCGGTCGACGCGAGTCGGGCCAGCCTGACCGACTGGCTCCGCATCGTGGTGAGGAGGCCGCCGGCTCGGACGGCGACGAGCACCATCAGGGTCACGCGGAAGCCTGCGACCCGCTCGAGATGAAGGCTCAGGTGGAACAGGTCAGCAACCGCGGCACTCAGCGGCAGCACGAGGATCGCGGCGCCGACCACCATGACGCGCGTGTACGGGATCGCCGACACCGGACCGGCGGTCGGCGTGCGGAACCGCGCCATCGACGGGTGCAGAGCCGCCGCGGCCAGCAGCGCGTGCCCGACGATCCACCCCGCGTCGAGGAACCGCGCTCCGGCCGCGACCCCGAGCACGTACGGCGCCGCAGGGACGGCGAGGTCGGCGACGAGAAACACGACCCCCGCGGCGAGCAGCAGCCGGGTGGACACGTTGCGGACCCGCACGGCGCGGCTCACGCGCAGGAGCTGGAGGAGCAGCACGAGGTCGCCCACGGGGTAGGCCGTGCCGACGAGCCGCGCGGCCAGCGTCCCCTGCGCCGCGGTCCACGTCGGGGACACCACCAGGACCCAGAGGATCATGCACGCGGTCGTGCCGACGATCGACGCGTCGAGCACCGCGTCGACCCGCAGGCGCCACCGGCCACCCGTGACCACGAGGAACAGCGCCGCGAACAGCAACGGGTAGGCGGCGAGGAAGAAGGCGTCGGCGATCGACGGGTAGGCGTCTGCCCGGTGCGCCGACACCGCGAGGACCAGCTGACCGGTGGCGCTCGAGCCGAGCCCGGCCGCGAGCAGGTACCACGCGACCGGGGCGGGCGGCGTGTTGACCCGCACCCCGACCACCGTCGCGACGACCGACACCGCGACGAGCGCGAACACCGCGATGGCACGCCACGCACCGTCCGCCGCGACCGACACGAGGCCGGCCGCTGCCACGGACGCGATCAGGTAGGCGCGCCAGGTCGCCGTCACGCTCTCTCCACCGTGGACCTATCGGCGCCGCACCTGCCGGTCTTGAGCGGCTCCGGACCCTCGTCGTGCGACCACGACGGACGACACCGCAGGTCAGCACCGCGCCGACTCGCGTCCGGACCGCGCGGTGCCGGATCACGGCCGGGGGGGCTCCCCGAACCGGCGCTTCCAGACGACGACGGATCCGACCCAGGTCAGCACGAACACGACGACGGTGACGAGCCCGATCCGGTTCATGTCCAGCGACCCGAGGGCCGACCACGGCGCCCGGTCGCCCCAGCCCATCCGGTCCGCGATCAGCTGGACCGTCTCGACCGTCGCGATGATGCCCGCGAGCAGCACCGAGAGCCCCGTCAGGGTGATGTTGTAGAAGATCCGACGCAACGGGTTCCCGGTCGCCCACCCGTACGCCCGTGTCATCAGGACGCCGTCCGTCGTGTCCCAGAGGGTCATGCCGGCGGCGAACATCAGTGGCAGCGCGACGATCGCCCAGGGCGACAGCTCCCCGCCGGCGGCCGAGCCGGCGGCGAGCCCGATGGCACCGATCTGCGTCGCGGTGTCGAACCCGAGCCCGAACAGCAGCCCCACGGCGTACACCTGCCAGGAGTGCGTGATCAGGCGGTCGTACCGACCGCGGAAGATCCGGTTGAGGAGCCCTCGACGCGCCAGCAGGTCCGCGAGCTCCGCCTCGTCGTGCACCCCCTGCCGCGCGGCGCGCCACGTCCGCACGAGCCCGACGAGCACCGCCCCGTTGAGCGCCGCGAGCAGGTACAGGAACGTCGCGGACACCAGGACCCCGATCATCCCGCCGAGGTCCGCGAAGCCGGACTGGAGGCGGACGGCGGCCTGCGCCGCGAAGGCGACGACCAAGGACAGCGCGAGCACCACGGTGGAGTGGCCGAGGGAGAAGGCGAGACCGACACCCAGCGGGTGCCTGCCCTTCTGCATGAGGTAGCGGGTCGTGTCGTCGATCGCCGCGACGTGGTCCGCGTCGAACGCGTGCCGCACCCCGAGCAGGTAGGCCGTGAGCCCCGCCCCCGCGTAGATCGCCGACGCCCCGGCCGACGAGCCCAGCTGCAGACGCCCCCCGTAGTGGAAGAACAGTCCGAACCCGAACACGTGGAGCACGAGGACGACGCCGTACAACGGCGCCAACCGCGCGACGCCGACGGCGCGCCGCTCCGTCAGGGTCCCCGGGTCGCTGCTCCGCACCGTGCTGTCCTCCTCGCTCTCGTCACGACAGCACGCTGGCCGGTGCGGGGTACGCCTGGGCGTTGACGGCGGCGAGCTGGTGGGCCGACCGACGTCGCAGCTCCGCGACCCGGCGAGCGTCCAGGCTCTCGCACACCCAGTCCCAGTGCATCGAACACCACGACCCGGGCCGGAGATTCCCGGCCAGCCCCAGCCCCCCCGCGGTGGCGAGGACCCGCTCGACCCGGGGTGCGCCCTCGCGCAGCAGCCGACCGTCCCACTCGAGCGGTCGTGACAGGACCAGCGCATGATCGCCCGCGACCTCGACGACCTTCCCCCATCGCACCCGGCACCGGTCGAGCACGCGCACGGGCTCGTCGTGGCGACCCTCGCGCAGCAGACCGAGCCACGGGTAGACGCCGAACACGTGGAAGCTGTGGTGCGGACGAGCCTCGGGGATCTCCGCCGCCAACCGCGACCACGACGCCCCGGCACGACGCCGGAACCGGTCGTCGAGGGAACGGCCGGTCATCCCGGTCGAGACGTGGTCGAGCAAGGCGTTTCCCACCCAGTACGCCTCGACGACGCGCGCGTCGAGCGGGTCGCCGATCCCGTTCGCCTCAGCGATGAGCTCGAGGTACGGCCACGCACCCTCGAACCCCCGTGCGAGCCGTCGTAGGTCGCCGTCCTCCTGTCCCGTGCTCGCGTGCTCGAGCAGCGCCTGAGGAGAGTCGGGGCCGCAGTACCCCAGCGCGTTGGGCGGGTAGGCGTACCGCGCGAACAGCAGGGCCCCGCCGGCTGCGGGATCGGCTCGCACGGGCACGGTGCCACCTACGCCGCGGTGGCGTCCGCGACGAGGTCCCGCGACTGCCACATGTGCCACGACAGCACCGCCCCGCCGACGAGCAGGGCCAGCAGCCAGACCAGCTGCGGCCCGAGCGCCGCACCCTGGACCGCGGCACCGAGAGCAGCCGTCACGATCGCCCCGAGGACGAGCACCGCCGTGACGTCGACCGCCTGGGCGCGGGCCAGCGCCGAGAACCACGTCCCGACATAGGCGGCAAGGATCACCCCGGTGAGCAGCACCCACGCCCACTGGGTCCCCGTCATGGACACAAGCGCGCCGGCCTGCCCTCGGACGACGGCCCAGGCGATCAGCACCACCGACCCGATCGACATCCGTGCGACCCCGACGGTCCAGGACGACACCCCACGGAGCAACCGCTTGGCGATCACGACCTCGACGGCCCACATCAACGTGGCCCCGAGGATCATCAGCTCCCCCGATCCGAGGGCCGTCGTGATGCCCCCGATCAGGCCGATCTGCCCCACGACCAGCAGCACGATCGCCACCACGTGAGCGGCCGAGAGCCGCTCGCCGAGAAGCGGCACCGCGAGAGCCGCGACCCACACGACGAGCGTCTTGTGGATGAACGCGGACTGCCCGGACGACGCCCGCGCGAGCCCCTCGAAGAAGAGCAGGAACGGCACGCTGCCGCCGATCACCCCGATCACCCCGAGGGTGAGCCACTGCCGGGAACCGACGGGCCGGGTGAGCCGCGCACCCGCGCGGCGACCGAGGCCGACGACCACGAGCAGCACGACGGCGGCCACGACGTTCTTGGCGGTGGTGTAGAGGGACGCACTCCCGAACGCGCGCACGCCATAGCCGTTGAGGAACACCGCGAACCCGCTGATCACGGCGGTGCTGAGCGCCAGGAGCAGTCCTGTGCGGCGGTTGCTGGTCATGCGGATCCCTTCATCGGTGGGTCAGGGGTGAGTCCCGGTGCCGCCTCGCGCAGTGCGAGGGCCTCGCGGGCCTCGTCGGGCTCGAGCCGGGACAGCGCGAACCCGGAGTGGACGACGACCCAGTCCCCCGGGCGCACGGGTTCGTCGAGCGTGATCAGCGAGAGCTCGAGCACCCGGGAGGTCCCCCGGGCCACTGCCTCACGGCCGGGCCCGACCGTCACGATCTGGGCGATCTCACCGAGACACATCGACCGTCACCTCAGGCTCGCCCACCGCCGTGAGGGCGCCCGCCACCGCACCGACCACCGCACCGACGGCGGCGTCCAGCACCTGGTGGACGGCCGGGGACAGCGGCGCCCCGTGCTCGAACGCGGACGACTCGACGCCGACCAGGACGAGCCGGGCCGGGAGCCGGTGCAGGGCGCGACCGAGCTCGACCGCAGCCGCCAGGCCGAACGCGTGCGTGCCGCCGCGCCCGGTCCTGGCCCACGCCCGGTCAGCGAGCGGCTCCGCGTCCGCGCCGGTCTCGATGACCACGAGACCGCCAGGCTCGCCGCCCGAGCAGACGGCGTCGACGACCACGACCACGTCGGCGCCGACCCACAGGTCGATCAGGCCGGTGGGGTCCTCGTGCTCGATGACGGCGACGCCGTCGAGCCCCAGTCGGGCGACGCGACGCGCGACGACCGGACCCACGGCGTCGTCCCCGCGGTCGGGGCTGCCGAGGCCGATCACGAGCCGGGTCGCGGTCACGACCGCTCCACCGTCAGGTCGAGGAAGTGCGTCGCGCAGGAGATGCACGGGTCGTAGTTGCGGATGGCCTCCTCGCAGCGATGCGCGAGGTCGTGGTCGGAGAGCTGCACCCAGCGCTCGGTGAGCGTGCGCAGGTCGGCCTCGATGCTCGGCTGGTTCTGCGACGTCGGGGGCACGATCTGCGCGTCGAGGATCGTGCCGTCCTCGGCGAGCCGGTACCGGTGGAACAGCACGCCGCGCGGCGCCTCGGTCGCGCCGAACCCTTCGCCCGCGCGCGCCGGCACCGGCACGGACGGCGCGACACCGTCCCGCCACCCGTCGATGATCCGCAGGGCCTCGACGAACACCTCGACGAGCTCGACCGACCGCACGATGATCGACCGGAACGGGTTGCGGCAGGTCGTCCCGAGGCCGGCCTCGCGCGCCGCCGCCTGGGCGAGCGGGGACAACCGGTCGTGGTTGAGCGTGTACCGCGCGAGCGGGCCGACCACGTACGGCAGGTCCTCGCCGTCGAGGTTCGCGTGCAGCGCGTTCGAGTGCGCGACGTGGAACTCGGTGATGTGCGACGGGAAGTCGCGGACGTCGAACGCCGCACCGGACGTGGTCACGACGCTCCCCGTGTCGATCGGGTACCCGTGCTCGGGCCGCAGCGAGAGGTAGGTGTACGGCTGCTCCATGTCGGGGAAGTCGAAGGTCGACACGAGGCGGACCGTCGCGAGCGCGTCCTCGAGCCCCTGCGCGAGCACCGGCCGCAGCGCCTTGAGGTCGGCGACGCTCGGCATCCGGTAGAAGCCGCCGAGCCGCACGTTGACCGGGTGCACCGACCGGCCGCCCACCACCGTCATGAGGTCGTTGCCCGCCTTCTTCAGGCGCAGACCGCGCTCGACCGCCGCACCGTGGTCCTTCGCCATCTCGATCGCGCCCGGGTAGCCGAGGAAGTCCGGGGCGTGCAACAGGTAGATGTGCAGCGCGTGGCTCTCGATCCACTCGCCGCAGTACAGCAGCCGTCGCATCGCCTGGACGGCCGCCGGCACCGTCACGCCGCACGCGTCCTCGATGGCCATGCACGAGCTGAACTGGTAGGCGACCGGGCAGATCCCGCAGATCCGCGCCGTGATGTCCGGTGGCTCGGTCCACGCGCGCCCGCGCAGGAACGCCTCGTAGAAGCGCGGCGGCTCGAAGATGCGCAGCTGCACCTCGGTGACCTTGCCGTCGTCGATCTCGATGTGCATCGCCCCTTCGCCCTCGACCCGGGCCAGCGTCCCGACATGCAGGACCTGGCCGCCGTCGGTCAGCTTGTGGCTCATGAGCGCACCTCCTCCTGAAGCGCCGGTTCATGACGCTCGCTCTCGCGCCGGAACGGCTCGGACGCCGCGTTGAACGTCCGGTAGATGCGCATGACCTCGTCCTCCGCCATGCCCAGCGCGAGGAGCCGATCGGCGAGCGAGGACGTGTTCGGCGAGTCCTGCGGCCCGAAGCACCCGTAGCAACCGCGTGAGAACGCCGGGCAGATCGCACCGCAGCCGGCCTGGGTGACCGGCCCGAGGCACGGGGTGCCGTTCGCGACCGCCACGCACACCGCGCCGCGCCGCTTGCACTCGACGCACACGCTGTACGTGGGGATCCGCGGTCGGCGGCGCTGGATGTAGGCCGCCAGGACCTCGAGCAGCTGGTGCTTGTCGATCGGGCAGCCCCGCAGCTCGAAGTCGACGCTGACGTGCGCGGAGATCGGCGTGGAGCGCGCGAGCGTCGACAGGTACTCCGGGTGCGCGTACACGATCGACCGGAACTCGGCGACGTCGCCGAAGTTCCGCAGGGCCTGGATCCCGCCGCTCGTCGCGCACGCCCCGATCGTCACGAGGGTCTTCGAGATCTCCCGGATGTGGCCGATGCGCTCGATCTCGACGGGCGACGTGACGGAGCCCTCGACGAGGGAGACGTCGTACGGGCCCTCGATCACGGCCCGGGTCGCCTCGGGGAAGTACGCGATCTGGACCTGCCCGGCCAGAGCCATCAGCTCGTCCTCGCAGTT
>JAKBFW010000178.1 GCA_021833345.1 Pseudomonadota bacterium
TACCGAGACGTCGTCGAGCGCCGACTGTTCGACCAGGGCACCGCTGAGCTGCGCTCGTTCGAGGACACTCTCGGACGCGCCTGGACGGCACTCGCCGAGCTGCCGTCTCGCGAGCTCACGATGCTCCCGACGGCACTCCTCGACCGGTACCTGCCCCCACGGACGGAGACGCCATGACGGACACCGGCCGCGCCGGCCGCATGCGGATCGAGCGCCGGCTCGTCACCGCGCGACACGGTGCCGACCTCTTGGATCGCAAGCGACAGATCATGACCGACGAGCTCGAACGGCTGCAGCTCAATGCCGACCGTCTCACGGAGGAGTGGTCCACCCGCGCTCGGGACGCCACCAGATGGCTCCAGCGGGTCGCCGCCCTCGACGGCTACGGCATGATCCGGGAGACGGCACCTGCCCAGCTCGCCGAGGTGGGGATCACCTGGGGTGGCGCGATGGGCGTCGGGTTCCCCGAGAGCGTGTCGTGCGACATCCCGGCGATGACACGCCGGGGCGGTACCTCGGCGCTCCGATACACCGCCTCGGCCCATCACGCCGCACTCGTGGCAGGTGCGCAGTGTGCCGCCGCCGAGCGTGCGGTGCGTCTCGTGCAGACCGAGCTCACCGCCACCCGGCTCAGGCAACGCGCCGTCGAGCACCGGTGGATCCCGCGGCTCGAGCGCGAGCTGGAGGCGATCCGCCGACGGCTTGCCGAGCAGGAGCTCGAGGAGGCGCTCCGGCTTCGTTGGGCGGCCGACCTCCGTGGTCGCTCGATCGGGCCGTGCACGCCTGCCGTCGACCAGGGCGGCGCGTCGTGACGGACACCGTCCTGGTCGCGGTCAGCGACTCCCCCGCAGCTTTTGAGGCCGCTGAGGTCGCGGTGGAGCTCGCCGCCCGCATCGGTGCCACGCTGCATGCCCTCAGCGTCCTCGGGACCGGTGCGCTCAACGGTCGCCTCGAGGGTGCCGATCACCTGAACGTGGTCCGCGAGCAGGCCGCCACCGCCGCCCTGCGACACGTGGCGGCGTTGTGCGCGACCGCGGGCGTCGCGTGCACGGAGATCCGCCGTCACGGCCAGGTCGCGGCTCAGATCCTCGAGTACGCGCACGACGTCGGCGCGACCGTGATCGTCATGGCGTGCGTGGACCGGCCCAGCCACACGTTGCCGTACGTCGGCAGCCAGACACTTCGCGTCCTCGAGTTCGCCACGGTCCCCGTGCTCGTCGTGCCCGTCCGTCGCTCTGACCACCGGGGGGCGTTCGCCCCAGGATGAGCGCGTCAGTCCTCGCGTGCCGGTCTCTCGGCCGCGCGGCGGGCTGCGTCATATCGATGCAGCGCCTCGACCCGCTCCGCCGCGTGGTCGACGACCCGGCTCGGGTACCCGTGCGTCAGTCCGTCCGGAGCATCCCACGGTCGATGCACCGCGGGGCCGTCGATGTGCGCCAGCTCCGGCACGTACCGCCGCACGTAGTCGCCGCGCGGGTCGAACCGCTCCCCTTGCAGCACCGGGTTGAAGACCCGGACGTACGGCGCCGCGTCGGTGCCGGTCCCCGCGACCCACTGCCACCCGTGACTGTTCGAGGCGATGTCCCCGTCGCGCAGGTGCGACATGAAGTACCGGGCGCCGTGCGGCCACCACACGTGCAGGTCCTTGACGAGAAAGCTCGCGGTGACCATCCGGACGCGGTTGTGCATCCACCCTTCGCGCGCGAGCTGACGCATCCCGGCATCGACGAACGGGTATCCCGTCCGCCCCTCCATCCACGCCATGACCGCTGGACCGTCGGGGGCGTCGTAGAGCAGGTCGGTCAGGTCGGTTCGCAGGTCTGCCCACGCCGACGCGGGCTCGTGCCAGAGCACGTCGGCGTAGAACTCGCGCCAGCACAGCTCGTCCACGAAGCTCGCGATGCCGGCGTCGAGGGACGGCGCCGCGGCGAGATCCGCCAGCATCGTGCGCGGATGGATCGTGCCGAACCGGAGCTGGGCCGACAGGCCTGAGGTCCCGTCGACGTCCGGCCTGTCGCGCGAGGTGCGGTAGCCCGCGACACCCGAGTCGAGGAACTCGCGCCAGCGCGCGTGCGCCAGGTGCTCACCGACCGCGCCGACCGCCCCCTGGCCACGTCCTGGGTCCAGGGCAGGTATGCGGTCGGACCCCGGACCGCGGTACCAGCGCAGCCCGGGCGGTATGTCGGCCGGTCGCCGCCACCCGTGCTGACGCCAGGCGCGGGCGAACGGTGTGAAGACGCGATACGGGCTGCCGTTCGCCTTGAGCACCCGTCCGGGCGTGACTGCGTAGGGGCTCCCGGTCGCCACCAGCGGTACGCCGACCGGCAACGCCGCGCGGACCTGGTCGTCGCGCCGTCTGCCATAGGGTGTCGTCTCCGCGCTCACATGCACGGACGTCGCCCCGACCTCGCGCACGAGCGCCGGGAGGACCTCGGCGGGTCGGCCGTACCGGACCACGAGAGCGCCGTCGTACGCCTGGTCCAGGCTCACCAGCGCCTCCACGAGCGCCCCGGTCCGACCCGATGGGCCGAGCAGGCGCGGGTCGGCGACAAAGACCGGGAGGACGCCGCCGGCCCCGGCCGACTCGTGCGCCGAGACCAGCGCCGGATGGTCACGAAGGCGAAGGTCGCGCCGGAGCCACAGGACGCTGGTCATACGCCGAGCCTAGGTCCTGACTACGATGTAGCCCGGCCGAGTCCCCGCTCCCCACCTCGCCACCCGTACCGATCGATCCGCCCTGGCCCAGGGTTCGGTCGGTGCTCTGTCAGGATGTTCGCAGCAACGCACGGCACCCTGTCCCGGGCACCTCAACCACTTCGGGGAGGCGACGAAAGGACGGGACGTTGGCGAGCAGCGCGCAGAGCCGGGTCGGAGCTGCGCGACCGCGCAGGCGAGTCAGCAGGCGACGCATCTGGATGCGCCGGACCGGCGTGGTCATGGTCATCCCGGTCGCGTGGCTGTCGTGGTCGGTCGGCGGCGTCCTGATGGCGCCAGGCACCGACACGGTCACGGCCCGGCTCGCCGAATGGGCGAGGTTCCACGGGATGGGCGCCGTCGTGAGCGAGATGGAGCGGATCCAGTATCAGCTCTCCCCCCCGAAGGTCGGCGGCGCGCTCGCGGGTGCGATCCCGACCGAGACGCCCGGCTCCGGGGGGCCAAACCCCCAGGTGGCTCCTCAGCCGACCGCTCAGGTGACAGGCTCACCCACCGGGCTGCACGCGATCCCGGCGCAGGCGCAGCCTGCCGTTGCCGGCGAGGGCCAGTGGCAACCGCTCCTGACCTTGCACGGCAAGCCGGCGATCCAGGCAGCATTCCTGCGTCCGGACGCTCTGCACACCAGCTACCTCACGGGCGTCGCCGTGATGGACCAGTCGCTCCTGAAGATGGAGCTGCACCCCGGCTACCAGGTTCCCGGCGGGTCCGGTTGGCTCCAACCGACGGACGTGCCGACGAGCGAGCGTGACGCGCTCGTCGCGACGTTCAACTCCGGCTTCCGGATGGCCGACTCGCGGGGAGGCTACTGGCAGGACGGGCAGACGGCCGTTCCGCTCCGGACCGGCGCCGCCTCGATGGTCATCTACAAGGACGGCCACGCCGACGTCGTGAAGTGGGGCGGGGGGACACCCGGCCCGGACGTGGTCGCCGTCCGCCAGAACCTCGACCTGCTCGTGGACAACGGCACGCTTGCGTCCGACATCGACAGCACCACGACCACGACCTGGGGCAAGACCGTCGGCAACGCCACCTACGTGTGGCGGACGGCTCTCGGCATCCGCGCCGACGGCTCTCTGGTCTTCGTCGCCGGAGACGCCCTCTCCGTGCGCACGCTGGCGACGATCGCACGCGACGCGGGCGCGGTCCGGGCCATGGAGATGGACATCAACAAGGCATGGACGAACTTCATCACCTATACCCACCCGAGCCCCGGCCTCGCGGTGCCGCACATGCTCACCGCTGACGAGCAGCCGAACCCGAGCCGGTACCTCCAGCCTTCGACCCGCGACTTCGTCGCTGTTCTCGCACGATGACACGCGTCCACGACCTGGACGTCGGCGCCGTCGTCCGGGTCCAGGGGCTCCTGTCCGGAGCCGGCGTCCTGCGCGGCGCGCAGCTCCTCAGCCGCGTCGGCGAGCATGCCCTGGGGTGGACGGCGCTCGGCCTGGTCGGCGCCGCTCTCGACGCACGGCGTCGCGGCGACTGGCTGCGCGCCACGGGCGCAGTCGTCGGCGCGCACGGCGTGAGCGTGGTGCTCAAGCGCCTCGTGCGCCGCCATCGCCCGAGCGACCCGCGGGTCCATGTCCTCGACACCACGCCGAGCGACTGGAGCTTTCCGTCCTCCCACGCGGCGTCGACCACGGCTGCGGCGATCGCCTACTCGCGTCTGCTCGGGCAACGCTGGCCGTGGATGGTCGTCCCCGCGATGATGGCGAGCCGGGTGGCCCTCGGTGTGCACTACCCGGGCGACGTCGCTGCCGGTGGTCTCATCGGTGTGCTGATCGGTCGTCGGCTCGCGCCCGCGCCGGTCGACTCCCACCCGTGAGACGCGCGAGGATCATGCTGCGGGCCTGCCGGCCCCGGCAGTGGACCAAGAACGTCCTGGTCCTGACCGCACCGATCGTCGGCGGGGTGGCGCTGGACCCTCGGGCTCTCGTCACGATGGTGGTCGCGGTGGTCGCGTTCACTCTCGCGGCATCCGGAATCTACCTCGTCAACGACGCCA
>JAKBFW010000179.1 GCA_021833345.1 Pseudomonadota bacterium
CCCGGAGGAGCTCGCGGACCGTGACCGGCGGCTCGCCCCGGCGGATCGCGACGACGACCGCGAGCTCGGTCGCGACGTCCAGCGCGCGGTAGGAGACCCCGGGCATCGCCACGCACTCGAGCACGCCCGGGACCACGGCGACGCCGACGCCAGCGGACACGAGGGCCAGGACGCCCAAGGTGGTCGACGCGGTGCGCAGGCGCTCGGGGGCGACCTCGGCCAGGAGGTCCAGCGCCCACTCGTCGTGTCCGGTGGCGAAGGCGACCAGCGGCTGGTCGATCAGGTCCGCGAGCCGTATCGACGGTGCGGTGGCCAGCGGATGGTCGGCTGGGACGGCGACGAGCGGGTGGACCACCGTTCGCCTCGCGGTGGTGAGGTCGGCGGTGTCGCCCAGATCGGGCGTGTATGCGACGTCGATCACACCGTCACGCAGCATCTCGACCAGTGCCGGTGGTGCACCCTCCACGAGCTCGACCTGGACCTGCGGATGGGCCAGCCTGAACGCTCGGAGGTCGGATCCCAGCAGTCCGCTGAGCGCTGCGACGCCGGAGAACCCGATCCGGAGGTAGCCGAGCTCGCCGGCGGTGGCGGCGCGGACCACCCGGAGAGCGTGATCAGCCTGGGTGATCGCCCGGCGCGCCTCCGGCAGCAGGAGGCAGCCTGCGTCGGTGAGCTCGACACGACGGCTGGTGCGCACCAGCAGCGGCCCGCCGACCTCGCGCTCGAGCGAGCGGATCTGCTCGCTGAGGGTGGACTGGCTGATGAAGAGGCGGGTCGCAGCGCGCCCGAAGTTCTGCTCCTCGACCACGGTGACGAAGTACCGCAGGTGGCGAAGCTCCACGCGCACTCCAATCGTCACGACCGAATGGTTGATCGTATCAATCGACTGGACCGATGAGTGGAGGGCGGCGATCCTGGGTTCATGACGACATCGACATCGACATCGACGGAGGACAGGTTGGCCATCGCCGACCTGATGACCGCTTGGATGCACCGGGACCTCGGCGAGTGGGAGCTGCTGCGCGGGATCTTCACCGAGGACGCCCGCATCGAGATCACCTGGTTCTCCGGCCCGGCGTCGCAGTTCGTGGACGGATCGGCCCGGATGGGGGAGTCCGACATCAGGACCAAGCACCTGATCGCGACGCCCGTCATCCGGTTCTCGCAGGACGGCACTCGCGCGGTGAGCGAGACGAACGCGATCATCGTGGCCGAGAGCGCCTCGCTGCACCTGGGCTCCCAGACCCACTCGCGGTTCATCGACCGTCTCGAGAGGCACGGGGACCGGTGGCTGATCGCCGATCGCCACGGCGTGTACGACTTCGCGTCGTTCACCTTCCCCGCCGGGGTCGTCGACCTCGACAGGGAGCTCGTGGCGGCGCACCCCACCGAGTACGCGGCGCTCGCCTACATCCTCGTCAAGGGCGGCTTCCCGGTGGACGGCACGTACCCCACCAGAGGCAGCGCCGCCGAGCGCGCCATCAAGGAGGCCGCGACCGCATGGCTGACGGAGGCCCGCGCATGACGACGATCGCGAACACTGCCGTCTTCGACGGTCACGACCTCCTTCCGGGCCGCTACGACGTGCGGGTCGACGGCGCGACGATCGCCACGGTGGCACCCGCCGGCGTGGCCGAGCCCGTCGGGCCCGTGATCGACGCCGCGGGTGCCACCCTGCTCCCCGGGCTGATCGACGGACACGTGCACTTCCTGCAGCCCGACGACTTCACGGCACTGCTCGACGGCGGGGTGACCAGCGCCGCGGACATGGCCACGTGGCCACCGGAACACCTGGCAGTCCTGCGATCCCAGAGTCGCGGCGTGACTTTCCGGACCTCCGGGGCGCCGCTGATCGGACCGTCCGGTCCGCACTCCCACATGCCGGGGCTGACCGAGGCGGTGATCAGCTCACCCGCAGCCGCACGTCGTGAGGTGGCAGCGCGCGTCGCCCAAGGCGTCGACTATCTCAAGCTCGTGCTGGAGGCGGAAGGGCGCGGCGGTCCCGATCGCGACTCCGCGCGTGCCGCGGTGGAGGCGGCGCACGACGCGGGCCTTCGCGTGGTGGCGCACGCCAGCGCCGTCGGCGCGATCGAGCTGGCAGTCGAGCTCGGCGTGGACATCCTCACCCACGCACCGCTCGACGGGACGGTCTCGCCCCCGACGGTCGCGCGGATCGTGGCGAAAGGCCTCGTGGTCATCCCGACCTTGATCATGATGCGCACCACGGCGGCACGACGGGGGATGCTCGCCGCCTACGACAGCTCCCGACGGTTCGTCGCGGACCTGCACGATGCGGGCGCCACCATCGTGGCGGGCACCGACGCGAACAGTGCACCGGGCGCACCCGCCACGGTGCCCCACCGGACAGGGCTGCACGACGAGCTCGCGCTGCTGGTCGACGCCGGCCTGAGCCCGGTCGAGGCGCTCCGCTCCGCGACCGCCGTCGCCGCGCGGCTCTTCGCCTGGGACGACCGGGGCTCGGTCCGCCCGGGCGCTCGGGCGGACCTGCTGCTCGTCGACGGCGACCCGACCGCCCGAATCGGCGACATCACCGCCGTCCGGGCCGTCTGGCTGGCCGGGGAGGCCACGACCGCGCCCTGACGGCGGCTGAGCTCCTCGCCGCCGGTCTCGCGCACCTCGGGGCAGCCCGCGCGAAGCGGGATCGAGGGGGAAGCCGGGGCCGGTGACCGCGCGCGACGACGAGGCCGGTATGCCGGTCGTCGTTCAAGACCCCTGTCTGCCGCTCAGTGCTTCGAGCGCTGCGCGCAGCGCTGCTGGGTCGGCGAGGGGATCGATGAGCCAGCGCTGCACAGCCGCCAGGTGCGCCGGGCGGGCGAGGGCCATCCGCCGGGCGCCTTCCTCGGTCACCGTTGCCTGGACGCTCGCAGGGGTGTCCGAGCGTTCGACCAGTCCGCGCCCGGCCATACGCGTCAGCTGGTGGGACAGGCGGCTGCGGTGCCAACCGAGCACGCGGGCGAGCTCGGCCTGTCGCAGGGTCCCGCCTGCCGCCTCCAGCTGGAGCAGGACGGCGATCTCGGCATCGGTCAGGTTGGACGCGGCGGTCGCGGCCGCGACGATCGTCGACTCGACCTTCTCGTGCGCGGCTTTCCACAGGGTCCACAGCTCGTAGACCTCTGCCTTGGTGGGCGTCGTCGAACCGATCGGCATGATGGCTCCTGTTGACATGACAACATTTGTGATACACCATCGTGGCAGATGAACCCCGGTGCCGTCATCAGGACCTCATGCGTCCCGGCCGCGGCCCCGTCCGATCCCGCTCACCGATCAGGAGACACCCGTGGCCACGATCACTGTCATCGGAGGTACCGGCTACGCCGGTCGCAACATCGTCCGCGAGGCGGCGGCCCGCGGCCACGACGTGACATCGTTCAGCCGCACGCTGCCCGACACGCCGGTTCCCGCGGCCACCTACCTCACGGGGTCGGCGCTCGACGGCTCGGCCGTTGCCGCCGTGGTCACCTCGGCGCAGGTCGTCGTCGTCGCGCTGGCGCCCAGCGGCGACCTCGAGGACCGGTACGAGGAGGTCGTCCTCGACATCGCCGCTCTGGCAGGTGAGGCCGGGGCCCGCCTCGGCGTCGTCGGAGGCGCGGGGACGCTCCTCGTCGGACCCGACGGGCCCTCGTTGTCCGAGACGCCCGACTACCCGGCGGAGTACCTCAGCTACAGCCGCGCCGCCCACGGCGTGCTGCGGGCGCTGCGGTCCACCGACCCCGCGCTCGACTGGTTCGTCCTCAGCCCCGCGCGCGAGTTCGGCGCGTACGCGCCGGGCGAGGCGACCGGCCGGTTCCGGGTCGGCGGTGACGTGCTGCTGCACGACGACGAAGGCCGCAGCCGGATCTCCGGCGCCGACCTCGCCACGGCCTTCGTCGACGAGATCGAGTCGCCGACCCATCGCCGGGGGCGGTTCACCGTCGCCTACTGAGCGACGAGGCGCGATCGACGACGGCCACCGCGCCCGCAGACGGGCCGTCACCACCGGAGGACGAGGAACCGATGACGACATCCCCGGCACGACGACTGAACGACCCCGCGAGCGCGCAGGGCGTCGTCCTCGTCACCCAGGTCGTGCTCGCCGAGCGGCAAGGGCGCGACCGCGGCTGGTGGGACCAGATGTTGGCCGCCTACTGGCCGGACTCCACCGTTCGGCTGAGCTGGTACGACGGTGACGGTGCCGGCTTCGTCGCCGGATCGCAGGCGATGGCCGGTCGGGGCTCCGTCGCGCTGCACCACGCCTACGCCCCGGTCGTCCACGTGCGCGGCGCGCGCGCCACCGCCGAGCTCTCGCTAGCCATGCGAATCCGGGTCGAGCTGGACGGGGTCGCAGCCGACCTGGTCTCCTACACGCGCCTGAACTACCGGCTCGAGCGCCGAGACGGTCACTGGCGCATCACGTCCCTCGCGGCGGTGTACGAGTACACGACACTCGATCCTGCGGTGCCCGGTCAGGTCATCGAGGTTCCGGTCGAGGAGCTGAGGTCCTTCCGAGCGAGCTACGCCCTCATGGCCTGGGTCAACGCGCGCCAGGGACGAGCGATCAGCAGCGACGAGCTCGGTGACGACCGGCCCGAGGAGCTGGCCGCCTTCTACGCCGACGCCTGGACGTGGCTCGACGCCGGCGACTGACCGCCCGCGCGAACGAACGCCTGATCCCGTGGAGTCCGGGTCCATGCCG
>JAKBFW010000180.1 GCA_021833345.1 Pseudomonadota bacterium
CAGTTCGACCTGATCGCCCGTTCTCGACCCGGCTCCCGCTCCTGGTAAGGTAGGAAATCGCGTGTCCGCCTAGGTCGGCGGACGCAGGTCCAGTTCCTCTCCGCGGGTGTCCCCACGCCCCAGTCCCGGTGCTGGCGAGCCCTCTACGACCTGTCAGCTCGCTTCGGCGAATGCACAAGAGAGTCCACACGTGGCCAACATCAAGTCCCAGATCAAGCGCATCGGCACCAACGAGAAGGCCCGTCTGCGCAACAAGGCAGTGAAGTCCGAGCTCAAGACGCACGTGCGTCGGGTTCGCGAGGCCATCGCTGCTGCCGACAAGGACGCGGCTTCGACCGCCCTCGTCACCGCATCGCGCAAGCTCGACAAGGCAGTCTCCAAGGGTGTCATCCACTCCAACCAGGCCGCCAACAAGAAGTCGGCGCTCGCCAAGGCCGTCGCGGGGCTCTGAGTCCCGCTCAGTCACCCCGCGCACCAGCTCGGGCGCGTCGCGACGGACATGACGAAGGCGCCACCCTCTCTTCGGGGGTGGCGCCTTCGCCATGTCCCGGCCTGCGGCCGCGAGGCAGCCGTAGCTGCGACCTCCCGCTGCGCAGACGTCTCGCGGGCAGGTGGCTCGCGGCTAGCGGGAGGCCGAGGCGACGCGCAGCACCGCCCTCTCGACGGCGAACTGCGGGTCCCGGCTCTGGCCCTTCACCTCGGCATCGGCCTGCGCCACTGCCGTGATGGCCTCGGCGAGCCCTTCCGGGGTCCACCGTGCCAGATCCCGGACGGCTCGCTCGACCTGCCACGGAGCCAGGCCGAGCGCACGAACCGCATCCTGACCCCGACCACGGGTCGCCGCGACCTTGGCGAGCACGCGCAGCTTCGCCGCGAGGGCCGCGACGAGCGGAACCGGGTCGACGCCCGTGGCCAGCGCGTGCCGCAGGAGCGCCACCGCCCGCCCGGGGTCTCCGTCGAGAGCGGCGTCGGCGACGTGGAAGCCGGAGGCCTCGACGCGGCCCCCGTAATACCGCTCCACCGCCGCGGCGCTGATCACGCCGACCGAGTCGGCGACCAGCTGGCCGCACGCGGCGGCGAGCCCGCGGAGGTCGCTCCCGACCGCATCCACCAGAGCGCGGACGGCGGCAGGTTCGGCGCGGCGACCGGCGCGCCGAAGCTCCGCGCCGACGAAGGCCGTCTTGTCCGCGTCCTTCTTGACGAGGTCGCACTGGACGGTCGGCACGTTCGCACGACGCAAGCCGTCCAGGAGCTTCTTCCCTCGCTGGCCACCGCCGTGACGGAGCACCAGGACGACCTCGGGGACCGGCGCCAGGAGGTAGGCGAGCGCATCGGTCATCAGGTCATCCGTGCCTCGCTCGACACCGTCGACGACGACGAGCCGCGCCTCGTCGAACAACGACGGGCTCGTGACCACCCCGAGCGTCCCGCGCGCATACTCTCCCGCATCCAGCCGCGTGACCTCGGTGTCCGGGTCCTGCTGCCGTGCGAGCTCGATCACGCGATCGACGGCCCGCTCGGCCAACAGGTCTTCCGGGCCCGAGACCAGGACGACCGGCGCCGGCGCCGCATCCTGCCAGGCGAGGGACGCTGCGCCCGAGGCCGCGCTGCTGCCGGTCTGGCGTCGGGTTGCGGGAGGCACGGCCCAAGCCTGCCACGCACGACCGACAGCCGCGGCCGGGGATGGCGGAGCGACGGCACCGTCTCACCGGAGCCCTGGTCCTATGAGCGGCCCGGGCACCCCGCATGCAGGACGAGCTCCCCGTCTGCGACCGACAGCCCGATGTCGTGGCACGAGTCCGTTCGCAGCACCACGGCACCCACATGCTCGTAGAGGTCGAGCGCCGTGCGCGCCGGATGGCCGTACGGGTTGTCCCGGCCGACGCTGACGAGAGCCACCCGGGCGGCGAGCAGCTCCGCGAGCGCCGCCGACTGGCTCGCAGAGCCGTGGTGGGCGACCTTCACGACGTCGACCGGACGAGGAGGAGACGAGGAGGCCGAGCGCCGAAGGGCCGCGGCCAGGTCGTCCTGCGCGACGGAGCCCAGGTCGGCGAGAGCCACGAGCCGAAGCTCGGGCGCCTCGAGCGAGAGCACCAGCCCCGCGTCGTTCGGTGCCGACTCCTCCCCCGCGGCGTCGGACGTCGACCTCGCCTCGGTCCCACCCGACGACGTCGGGAGCGCTGCAGCCGGGGTGGCCTCGGGTGGCGACCACAGGACCGTCCATCGGACGTCACCGGCCGCCCCCGTCGCTCCCGGCGTCCCGACGGTCGGCTCCTCGACCGGGATCCGGCTGTCCGCGAGGCTTCGCAGCGCCGCGGCGGCCTCGGCCGCCGGCTCGTGGAGCCTGCTCACGAGCGCCCGCGCCACTGGTGCGCCTCGGAGCACCTCGTCGAGACCTCCCACGTGGTCGGCATGGAAGTGCGTCAGCACGAGGAGGTCGATCCATCGCACGCCCAGCCTGTCGAGGCACGCGCTCATCGCGCCGCCCGCTGGCCCGACGTCGACGACGACCGCGTGATGCGGAGCCGTGCGCATCACGAGTCCGTCGCCCTGCCCGACGTCGCACGCGACGACCCGCCAGTCCGCCGGCGCCCCGCCCGAGGACGCCAGCCGGGCGTGCAGGATCCCCGACGTCGTGACGAGCACCGCGACCCCGACGACCAGGACCAGGACGTAGCTGTGCGCCGAGGCTCCGCGCCGCCCACCGCGCTGTGCCCGCAGGCGTCCCCGCGGCCGCCGTCGGGGACGAGCGTCGTCCGGCTGCGCCGGCGCGAGGCGCAGCACGACGACGAGCGCGGCGACGGTGAGCACGGCGAGCAGCGCGGCGCCGCCCGGACCTGCCGGCCAGCCGAGCGTCACGCCCGGCATCGCGGCCGTACGCCGCGCGACCTGGGCGATCCACCAGACAGGTACGCCCGCCGCGTGGGCGAGGACCGTCCCTGCCGCAGGCCACCACGGCGCCACGAGCGCCGTGAGGACGCCGAGCACCGTCGCCGGAGCGACGGCGACCGCGGCGAGCAGGTTCGCCGGTACCGCCAGCATCGCGATGCCCGGGGTGAGCAGGACGATCACCGGAGCGCACACCACCTGTGCCGCGACCGGGACCGAGATCGCGCACGCGACGGGTCGCGTCATGACGCGTCTCGCACGTTCCGTCAACGGACCTGTCAGCAGCACGAGACCGGCCGTCGCCAGCACCGAGAGCACGAACCCGTAGTCTCGGGCGAGCCACGGATCAGCGACGAGCAGGACGACCACGGTCGCGGCGAGGGCCGGGACCGCGCGCGACGGGCGCCCGAGCAGCAGTCCGATCGAGGCGACCGCACCCATCCCCGCGGCCCGGAGCACGCTGGCGCCCGGGTGGACGAGCAGCACGAACCCTGCCATCACCGGCACGAGCACCAGCACCCGTGCACCCCTCCGCACGCGCATCACGGCGGTCAGGCCGAGCACGCACGTGCCGATGATCGCGAAGTGCGCGCCCGAGACGGCCATGATGTGGGTCAGGCCGACGGCGCGCATCGCGGTCGTGAGGTCCTGCGGAACGCGGGTCGTGTCCCCGACCGCGAGCGCCGGGAGCAACCCCGAGACGTCGGCTCCGAGATCGGCGGCCGCGGTCGCGAGCGACCGCCGGAGCAGCCCGGCTACCGCATCCGGAGCGCCTGGTGGCGCCCGGACCTCCGGTGGCCGTCGTGCGACGAGCAGAGCGACCTCCCGGTCCCCTGGCGCGGTCGGCGCAAGCCGACCCGCCACCTCCACGCGGGAGCCGTACTCCGGTGCCGTGCCGACGTCCGCTCCGACCAGGACGAGAACGGGGGCCGACGCCGACCCCGTCCGTCCGCGCCCGGTGACGGTCTCGGCCTGGACGACCATCCGGTATCGGGGCCCGGACGCCACGACCCCACCCGGCGAGCCAGGGCCGCTCGTCACGGGAGCGGGCTCGGAGGCCACGACCCCAGTCAACTCGGCGGTCGAAGCTCCGGAGACCAGGTCGCCGAGGAGACCTGCCCCTCTCACGTGCTCGTGCGCAGCGACCGAGACCGCGACGGTGCCCGCTGCCGCACCTGCGAGGGCGATCGCGCCGAGCGCGCGCATCGCCGCTCGTGGCGGGCGCGCACCGGGCACCGGCGCCCCGCCCCGCCGACCGGTCCACCCGACGCCGCCATCGGGGCGCCCATCAACGCCGGGATCGACGCCACCATCAGTGCCACCAGCGATGCCGAGACCTACGCGCCGGCCGAACCGGATCGCTGCGAGCGCGAGCACGGCCGTCACGACGAGCAGACCGCCACCCGCCGCGACCCACCAGGACCCCGGATCGATCAGCGCGCTCGTCGCGGCGCCCCACGAGGCAAGAGCCGCAGGCACGAGTCGGGCATCGTGGCGAGCGGCAGGCGATGCCGTCACACGCGTACCTGGTCGCGCAGGCGGGAGAGCACGCTCGGCCCGATGCCGGAGACCTCCGCCAGCTCCTCGACGTCGGTGAATCGACCGTGCGCCGTGCGCCAGTCGAGGATCCGCTGGGCGAGCACCGGGCCGATCCCGGGAAGCGCATCGAGGTCGGCCAACGTCGCCGCATTGAGGTCGAGCGGTGCGTCGGCGGCGCCAGCGGCCCCCTGCCCCGGAACGACAGGTGACCCACCAGGTCGTGGGACCAGGA
>JAKBFW010000181.1 GCA_021833345.1 Pseudomonadota bacterium
ATGTGCGCCTGGCCGTGGGAGACGTTCTTCTTCTCCTTGCGGCGCGGCTTGCGCACGGCGGTACGGGTCTTGGGAGGCATCTGCTGTGTTCTCTCTCGGTTCGAGGTCGGCTGGCCGCCGGTCCGCGTCGTGCTGGTGGGTTCTCACCCGAGCTCGACCGGCCCGATGCGTGGCTACTTGCGACCGGCCTTCTTCTTGCCGGCGACGGTGCGCTTCGGTCCCTTGCGGGTACGCGCGTTGGTCTTGGTGCGCTGACCGCGCACCGGGAGTCCGCGGCGGTGCCGCAGGCCCTGGTAGCACCCGATCTCGACCTTGCGACGGATGTCCGCCGCAACCTCGCGGCGCAGATCGCCCTCGAGCTTGAAGTTGCCCTCGAGGAAGTCGCGGAGCACAAGGAGGTCAGCGTCGCTGAGGTCCTTGACCCTGATGTCCGGGCTGATCCCGGTTGCGGCCAGCGCCTGGTGGGCGCGGGTACGGCCAACGCCGTAGATGTAGGTGAGCGCGATCTCCAGCCGCTTTTCGCGGGGGAGGTCGACGCCGACAAGACGTGCCATGTTCCGGAGAGCTCCTGTACTGCTGCGGAGGTCTGCCGCGCCACCCTCCCGCGTGCTGCGGGCCCCAGCCTCCGACCGAGGGTTCGCCGTCATCGGCACGCAAGCCGATGTCCGGAGTGGTGGTGCGCTGCTCCAGGACGACGAGGCCCTGGAATTCTGACGAGCTCTTACTTGTAGCGGTAGACGATCCGACCGCGGGACAGGTCGTACGGGCTCAGCTCCACGACCACACGATCCTCGGGGAGGATCCGGATGTAGTGCTGACGCATCTTCCCCGAGATGTGGGCGAGCACCCGGTGGCCGTTGCTCAGCTCGACGCGGAACATCGCGTTGGGCAGAGCCTCGACCACGCTGCCCTCGATCTCGATGACACCGTCCTTCTTCGCCATATCCTCCGCTAACTCTCTGGGACTCGGATCCATCCACGGCCCGTGGTCAGGGGCCTTCGCGCTCATGGATTGACGTGCGCGCCGCTGAACCAGCCACAAACCAGCCCGGCTCGCCAGCCGCGCACGCCCAACCAACTATGCTACGCCATCGCGCTCGATCGACGAAACGCGTCATCGCCCGGCACCGGCTCACGACAGGCCACGTCACGAGCACCCGGAGACGTCAGTCCAGCGCGGCCACCCCCACACCGAGCTCGGCCAGCCGCGCGGCACCACCGTCGTGCTCGGTGAGGACCCAGAGTCCGCCCTCGAGGACCGCGACCGTGTGCTCCCAGTGCGAAGCGCGCCCACCGTCGTCCGTCACGACCGTCCAGTCGTCCGCGAGCACCTGCGTGAACCGGGCGCCGCGCGTGATCATGGGTTCGACGGCGACGCAGAGCCCAGGTCGCACGCGCGCACCGCGATCGCGTGTCCGGTAGTTCAGGACCTCGGGCGGCTCGTGCATCGACTGCCCGATCCCGTGCCCCACGTACTCCTGCACGATCCCGTACGGGCGCCCACCGTTCACGGACGCCTCTGCGGTCTCGACCACCTCCTCGACCGCATCGCCGACGGCGCCCACCCGGTCCGCTGCGGCCAGTGCTGCGATCCCAGCCCACATCGCACGCTCGGTCAGCCGCGACAGTGCCTCGTCCGCGGGGTCGGCTGCACCGAGCACGAACGTCAGAGCCGAGTCGCCGTGCCAGCCGTCGACGATCGCGCCGCAGTCGACCGAGACCACGTCGCCCTCCAGGAGCACGCGCGAGCCCGGGATGCCGTGGACGACCTCCTCGTTGACGGACACGCACACGGTCGCCGGGTACCCGTGGTAACCAAGGAATGACGGCGTCGCCCCCGCGGCCCGGATCGAGTCGGCGGCCACGCGGTCGAGCTCTGCGGTCGTCATGCCGGGCCGCGCCATCGCCCGGACGGCCGACAGGGTGTCCGCGACGACGAGTCCCGCCCGTCGCATCACCCGTACCTGGTCAGCAGTCTTGTAGGTGACGCGCTCCCGCCTGAACACCGGGTTCAGCCGATCTGCTCGGCCAACGCCGTGAGCATGCGGTCGGTGACCTCGTCCACCTCGCCGATGCCGTCCACGCGCACCAGCAGACCCCGCTCGGCGTAGAGGCCGGCGATCGGAGCGGTCTGCTCGCGGTACACGTCGAGACGGTGCCGGATCACGGGTTCGGTGTCGTCCGCCCGACCCTCGATCGCGGCACGGCTGAGGAGCCGTTCGATCACCACGTCGGTGTCCGCGGTCAGCTCGATCGCGGCGTCGAGGCGGGCGCCGGACTCCTCCAGCGCCGCCTCGAGGGCCGCGACCTGTGCGGCGTTGCGCGGGTACCCGTCGAGCAGGAACCCGTCGCGTGCGTCGTCGTGGCCGAGGCGGTCACGCACGAGGGCGTCCGTGAGCTCGTCAGGGACGAGCGCACCCATGGAGGTGAACTCCTGGACCTTGCGGCCGAGCTCGGTCCCGTCCTTGATGTTGGCCCGAAAGATGTCCCCGGTCGAGATCGCCGGTACCCCGATGCGCTCGGCCAGCCGCAGAGCCTGCGTGCCCTTGCCCGCGCCGGGGGGGCCGAGCAGGACCAGACGTGCACTCATCGCAAGAACCCTTCGTAATGGCGCTGCTGCAGCTGCGACTCGATCTGCTTGACGGTCTCGAGACCGACGCCGACGACGATGATGATCGACGTGCCGCCGAACGGGATGTTGGTCGTGATGCCGAGAGCGATGAACAGGATCGTCGGCAGGAGCGCGACGATCGCCAGGTAGAGCGAGCCCGGCGCAGTGATGCGCGAGATCACGTAGTCGAGGTACTCCGCGGTCGGCCGGCCGGCGCGGATGCCCGGGATGAACCCGCCGTACTTCTTCATGTTGTCGGCGACCTCGTCCGGGTTGAACGTGATCGCGGTGTAGAAGTACGCGAAGAAGATGATGAGCACCACGTAGAGCGAGATGTGCAGCGGCGCCGACTGGGAGACCAGGTTGTTGCGCACCCACAGCACCCAGCCGGTCGTGCTCTGGGAGAACTGGGCGATCAGCCCCGGGACCGCGAGCAGCGACGACGCGAAGATGACGGGGATGACGCCCGCCATGTTGATCTTGATCGGGATGTAGGTGCTCGACCCGCCGTACATCTTCCGCCCGACCATCCGCTTGGCGTACTGGACCGGCACGCGGCGCATCGACTGCTCGACGAACACGACCAGTCCGACCACGAGCACCGTCATCGCGAGCACCGCGATGAACTTGCTCACGCCGTTGTCTCCGCCTGCGATCGACCACAGCGCGGTGGGGAACTTCGCGGCGATGGACGTGAAGATGAGGAGCGACATCCCGTTGCCGATGCCTCGCTCGGAGATGAGCTCGCCGAGCCACATGATCAGGCCCGTCCCGGCGGTCATGGTGAGCACCATGATGAGGATCGTCGTGGCGCCCGTGTTGGGGATCACGTTGACGCTGCAGCCGGTGAACAGCTGGCCCGAGCGCGCCACGGTGATGACTGTCGTCGACTGCAGGATCGCCAGGGCGATCGTGAGGTACCGGGTGTACTGCGTGAGCTTCGCGGTGCCGGACTGACCCTCCTGGTGCAGGGCCTCGAAGCGAGGGATCACCACCCGCAACAGCTGGATGATGATGCTGGCCGTGATGTAGGGCATGATCCCGAGCGCGAACACGCTCAGCTGGAGCAGTGCGCCGCCGCTGAAGAGGTTGACGAGACCGAGCAGGTCGTTGGTCCCCGACGTCTGGGCGATGCACTCCTGGACGTTCTTGTAGGAGACCCCGGGAGTCGGCAGGAACGAGCCGATCCGGAAGACGACCATGACACCGATCGTGAACAGCAGCTTGCGCCGCAGGTCCGGGGTCCGGAACGCCCGGACGAATGCGCTGAGCACCTGTACTCCTCCCGCCGCGTGGCGGTGTCGTGTGGTCGGGGCCCGGGGGTGCCCGACGATCGGCATGACCGACCACCGAGGACACTAACCGATCCGGGCAACGATGCGCGGACGGGGCCGGCCCACGCTGCTGCGTCTGGCCGGCCCCGTCCGTCGATCAGTCCTGCGCGATGGAGCCACCCGCAGCCAGGATCTTCTCCTTGGCAGAGTCGGAGTAGGCGTCCACGGCGACCGTGAGCTTCACGGACAGCTCGCCGGTCCCGAGCACCTTCACCGGCTCCCCCTTGCGCACAGCTCCCTTGGCGACCAGGTCCTCGATCGTGACCTCACCACCCTGAGGGTAGAGCTCCTCGAGCCGCTCCAGGTTCACGACCTGGAACTCGACACGGAACGGGTTGCGGAACCCACGCAGCTTCGGGAGGCGCATGTGCATGGGCATCTGCCCACCCTCGAAGCGCTCCGGGATCTGGTAACGGGCCTTCTGCCCCTTGGTGCCACGACCGGCCGTCTTGCCCTTGGACGCCTCGCCACGACCGACGCGCGTCTTGGCCGTCTTCGCACCGGGAGCCGGCCGGAGGTGGTGCACGCGCAACGTCCCGCCGTGCCCGTTCTCCACTGCGGCCTCCGCCGCCTTCTTCGCAGCCGCCGGCTTCTTGGCCGCCTTGGCGGGCTTCGTGAGCAGCGCCTCCGCGGACTCGGCAGGAGCCTTCTCGGCCGCCGGCTTCGCCGGCGCCTTCTT
>JAKBFW010000182.1 GCA_021833345.1 Pseudomonadota bacterium
CGGGTGCCCGAACTCGTGCGCCCGCATCCAGACCGCCGACATCGGGCTCAAGGGGCAGCTCGTGCTCGACGACGACGGCGCCCAGGTGCCCGGGTACCAGGTGCACCTGGGCGGCGGTCTCGCGTCGGCCGACCGCGAGGAGGCCGGGCTCGGTCGAACCGTGCGCGGGCTCAAGGTCACCGCGGACGGCGTCCCCGCGTACGTGGAGCGCGTCGTGCGCCGCTACGTCGAGGAGCGCACCGAGGGTGACGAGGGTGCCGAGTCCTTCGCGGCCTGGGCGCACCGAGCCGACGAGGAGGCTCTGCGATGACAACCCCCACGCACGCGCCGCACGCACCGCACGGCCCCGCGGACGACGCCGCGACGACGCCGGGCGCGTCCACGGATGCACCGACGGGACCCGCCCGGCCCGCACTCCCCGGTCTGCGGGTCGCACCGGCGAACCTGCGGGTCACGAGCCCGGCCGCGGCCACCACGCCGCCGTCGAGCCCCGCCGACCGGGCCAGCACGCCCGAGGGGCATCCCGCCGGGCCACGTCGACGGGAACGCCGCGGCGCCGACGAGCTCCGGGCCGTCGTCGAGGAGGCCGCCCCGAGGCTCGCCGACGCGAGCGCGCAGGAGGTCGCCGCGTGGGCCGCCGAGGAGTTCGGCGGGTGGCTCGCGGTGGCGTGCTCGATGGCCGACGCCGTCCTCCCGCACCTGGTCGCGCAGGCGGCCACCGATCGGGGCGCCGCGACCGTCGACGTGCTGTTCCTCGACACGGGCTACCACTTCGCCGAGACGCTCGCGACGCGTGATCTCGTCGCGGCCCGGTTGCCGGTGCGCGTCGTCGACGTCGTGCCACACCTGAGCGTCGCCGAGCAGGACGCGGCGCACGGCGTCGACCTCTTCGCGCGGGACCCGGGTGCCTGCTGCCGGATGCGCAAGGTCGAACCGCTCACCGAGGCGCTCGCCGGTTACGAGGCGTGGGTGACCGGCGTCCGCCGCGAGGAGGCGCCGACGCGCGCGGCGACCCCGGTCGTCACCTGGGACGCGGCGCACGGGCTGGTGAAGGTCAACCCCCTCGCGGCGTGGACCTTCGACGAGCTGCTCGCCTACGCAGCCGAGCAGGACGTGCCCCTCAACCCGTTGCTCGACGACGGCTACCCCTCGATCGGCTGCCGCCCGTGCACGAGCCGCGTCGCCCCCGGAGCAGACCCCCGGTCCGGCCGTTGGGCCGGCCTGGCCAAGACCGAATGCGGGATCCACCCATGACGACCACCGACGAGCACGCCGGCCCTGCGCCGCGGACGCACCGGCTCACACAGCTGCAGTCGCTCGAGAGCGAGGCGATCCACATCCTCCGCGAGGTCGTCGCCGAGTTCGAGCGCCCCGTGCTGCTGTTCAGCGGCGGCAAGGACTCGGTCGTGATGCTGCACCTCGCGGTCAAGGCGTTCTGGCCCGGACCCGTGCCGTTCCCGGTGCTGCACGTCGACACCGGGCACAACTTCCCGGAGGTGCTCGCGTTCCGCGACGCGACGGTCGAGCGCCTCGGGCTGCGGCTCCAGGTCGCACGCGTGCAGGACTACCTGGACGACGGCCGGCTGCGCGAGCGGGCCGACGGCACCCGCAACCAGCTCCAGACCGTCCCGCTGCTCGACGCGATCGGCCGGCACGACGCGGTCTTCGGCGGAGGGCGGCGCGACGAGGAGAAGGCGCGGGCCAAGGAGCGCATCTACAGCCTCCGCGACGAGTTCGGCCAGTGGGACCCGCGCAACCAGCGACCCGAGCTGTGGAACCTCTACAACGGGCGGCACCGTCCCGGCGAGCACGTCCGGGTCTTCCCGCTCAGCAACTGGACCGAGCTCGACGTCTGGCGCTATGTCGCCGCCGAGCGGATCGCGCTGCCGTCGCTGTACTACGCGCACGACCGCGAGGTCGTCGCGCGCGACGGGATGTGGCTCGCCGTCGGACCGCACACGCAGCCGCGCGAGGGCGAACAGGTGACCACCCGCCGGGTGCGCTACCGGACGGTCGGGGACACGTCGTGCACCGGCGCGGTCGAGAGCGACGCCACGGACGTGGCGGACGTCGTGCGCGAGATCGCCGCGACGCGGCTGACCGAGCGTGGTGCGACCCGGGCCGACGACCGCGCGTCGGAGGCCGCCATGGAGGACCGCAAGAAGGAGGGGTACTTCTGATGAGCACGCTGCTGCGCCTGGCCACGGCCGGTTCCGTGGACGACGGGAAGTCGACCCTCGTGGGCCGGCTGCTGTACGACTCCAAGTCGGTCCTGAGCGACCAGCTCGACGCCGTCGAGCGCGTCAGCCGCGACCGCGGACTCGAGCACGCCGACCTCGCGCTGCTGACCGACGGCCTGCGGGCCGAGCGTGAGCAGGGCATCACGATCGACGTCGCGTACCGGTACTTCGCGACGGCCCGACGCTCGTTCATCCTCGCCGACTGCCCCGGCCACGTGCAGTACACGCGCAACACCGTGACCGGCGCGAGCACCGCGGACGTCGTCGTGCTGCTCGTCGACGCGCGCAAGGGTCTGCTCGAGCAGACCCGCCGGCACCTTGCCGTCGCGAGCCTGCTGCGAGTGCCGCACGTGGTCGTCGCGGTGAACAAGATCGACCTGGTGGACTTCGACGAGGCCACCTACCGCGCGCTGTCCGACCAGGTCGGTGCGGCCGCGGTCGACCTCGGCCTGGCCGACGTGCGGACCCTGCCGGTGTCGGCCCTCGCCGGGGACAACGTCGTCGACCGGTCCACGCGCACCCCCTGGTACGACGGCCCGAGCCTGCTCGAGCTGCTCGAGGAGATCCCGGCCGCCGTGGACCCGTCCACCGAGGCCTTCCGGTTCCCGGTCCAGGTCGTGCTGCGTCCGCAGGGCGCCGCGCGCGACGAGCGTCACCGCGACTACCGGGCCTACGCCGGGCAGGTCGCGTCCGGCGTCGTGGCCGTCGGGGACGCCGTCGTCGCTCTCCCGTCCGGTCGGCGCACCACCGTGGTCGGCATCGACACCGCCGACGGCGAGCTGCGCGAGGCGTTCGCCCCGCAGTCGGTCGCGCTGCGCCTCGCGGACGACATCGACCTGGCCCGCGGCGACCTGCTCGCGGCCGTCGTCGACGCACCGGTCCCGACGCAGGACCTCCGGGCCACGATCGCCTGGCTCTCGGACCGCACGCTGCTCCCGGGCACGCGCGTGCTGCTCAAGCACACGACGCGCACGGTCCAGGCCGTGGTGCGGGACGTCGTCGGACGCCTCGACCTCGACACGGCCGAGATCGTCCCGGCCGAGCAGCTCGGGCTCAACGACCTCGGGCAGGTGCAGCTCCGGCTCGCCTCGCCCGTGGTCGCCGAGGAGTACGTCGTCGCGCGACGGACGGGCGCGTTCCTGCTGATCGACCCGCACGACGGCGCGACCCTCGCCGCCGGGATGGTCGGTGAGCCGCTCGCGGAGGCGCGGTGTCCGGGGCGCCGCCCCGCCCAGTACGCGATCTGACGCGTGCCGCCCGTGCGTCCCACCCCGAGAGGCCCCGATGACGACGACTTCCGCCACCCTGACCGACGACCCCGCCCGCCCGCGCACCGCGACCCCCGCGATCCGGTTGCGGCAGGTCAGCACGAGGTACGCGACGGACGGGCCCGACGTCCTGCAGCAGGTCGACCTGACGATCGAGCCCGGTGAGCTCGTCTGCGTCGTCGGCGCCTCGGGCTGCGGCAAGTCGACGCTGCTCTCCCTCGTCGCCGGTCTCGAGGAGCCGACGTCGGGCACCGTGGAGGTCGCGGGCGGCGGTGCCGCCCTGATGTTCCAGGAGCCGGCCCTGTTCCCGTGGCTCTCCGCACGCGGGAACGTCGAGCTGCCGATGCGCCTGAGCGGGGTCGGCAGGCGCGCGCGTCGCGACCGCGCCGAGGAGCTGCTCCGGCTCGTCCACCTCGGCGGGTGGGGCGACTCGACCGTGCACGGGCTCTCCGGCGGGATGCGGCAACGCGTCGCCCTGGCGCGTTGCCTCGCGCAGGACCGGGACGTGCTGCTCCTGGACGAGCCGTTCGCGGCGCTCGACGCGGTCACGCGCGACCTGCTGCACGACGAGCTCGAGCGGGTGTGGCTCTCGACCGGACGGACCGTCGTCTTCATCACGCACGACGTCGGCGAGGCCGTGCGCCTGGGACGACGCGTCCTGCTCATGGGCGGGCGACCGGGTCGTGTCGTGGGCGAGTGGTGCGCCGAGGGTCGCCGCAGCGCTGCGGCTGCGGACCTGCTGACGACCGAGATCACCGACCGGCTGCGCGAGGAGCGCCGCCGTGCCGCCTGACTCGACGACCCCGGCCCCGGTCCCGGTCCGTGCGCCGGTGGCGCCCTTCCTCGGGCGACCGGCGTTCTGCGACGCCCGGGCCGTCCGGCGCCTGGCCGGGGTCCTGCTCGGTCCGGTGGCGCTCCTCGCGACCTGGCAGCTCGTCGTCGGGCTCGCCCCGGGCACGGCGGTCGTGAGCCCGTCGGACGTCGCCCGGGCAGCCACCGCCGCGTGGGAGCGCGGGGACCTGCCCGCCGCCCTGACGACGAGCGTCGCGAGGGGCGTCGTCGGGTTCGCGCTCGCCGTCGCGATCGGTACGCCGGTCGCGCTCGCGGTG
>JAKBFW010000032.1:0-1867 GCA_021833345.1 Pseudomonadota bacterium
CGTGGTCTACCGGCTCGCGGACGAGCGCTACATGATCGTCGCGAACGCGTCGAACGTCGGCGTCGTGGTGCCCGCGCTCCAGGAGCGGTTCGCGGGCTTCGACGTGACCCTGACGGACGCGTCGCTCGGGACCGCGCTGATCGCGGTGCAGGGCCCTGCGGCCGAGGCGATCGTCGTCTCCTTGACCGAGCCGCGCGATGTCGGCGCCGTGACCGCCCTCAAGTACTACGCCTCGACCAACGCGACGGTCTCCGAGATCCCGGCGCTCGTCGCGCGCACCGGGTACACCGGCGAGGACGGCTTCGAGCTGTTCGTCCCGGCCGAGCTCGCACCGGCGCTGTGGCGAGACCTCCTGGCCGCAGGTGCGCCGTCGGGCCTGATCCCCGCCGGGCTCTCCGCGCGTGACAGCCTGCGGCTCGAGGCCGGCATGCCGCTGTACGGCAACGAGCTGGACCGCACGACGACGCCGTACGACGCCGGCCTCGGCCGGGTCGTCCGCCTCGACAAGGCCGGGCCCGACGGCGCCCCCGTCGACTTCGTCGGGCGGGCAGCCCTGGAGGCCCGGCACGGGTCGGAGCCGGCGCGCGTGCTCGTCGGGCTGCAGGGGCTCGGTCGTCGGGCCGCGCGGCACGGCTACCCGGTCGTGGGCGGTACGGCCGACGACGCGCCCGAGGTCGGTCACGTCACCTCGGGGGCGCCGTCACCGACGCTCGGGTACCCGGTCGCGATGGCGTACGTGACCCCGGAGGTCAGCGGTGTCGGGACCGAGCTCGCCGTGGACGTGCGCGGTCGCCGTGAGCCGGTGCGCGTGGTGGCTCTTCCCTTCTACCGTCGTCCTGACAAGGGCTGACCCGGCACGACCGGATCCGACCCGACCAACCTCGTCCCGACCCGCACGCCGATCCCGCCGCACGACCGACCGACCCGAGGAGAACCCCCATGGCGCAGTTCCCGGAGACCCTGCAGTACACCGCCGAGCACGAGTGGGTCGGCGGTGAGTCGGTCGTGACCGTCGGCATCACCGACACCGCGCAGGACGCGCTCGGCGACATCGTCTACCTCGAGCTCCCCGCCGTCGGCGACGAGGTGACCGCCGGTGCGGTGATCGGCGAGATCGAGTCGACGAAGTCCGTCTCCGAGCTGTTCTCCCCCGTCACGGGCACCGTCGTCGAGGTCAACCAGACCGCCGTCGACGACCCGGCCCTCGTGAACTCGGACCCGTACGGCGAGGGGTGGCTCGTCAAGGTCGACGTGACCGAGCTCGGGCCCCTCCTGACCGCTGCGGAGTACCAGGCGCAGGTCGGCGAGGCCTGACTCCGCCGTCCGAGTGAATGTGACGTCCCCGTCCGGCCGTCACCGCACGCCTCTGACCTGCACAGACACGTGCACCCATCGGCTCCGAGGTAGCCAGATGAGAGGTGCATGAGAAGTACAGGGTGAAATTCGCGTCATGCACGCGGGGGTGCGCTGTCTCATCCAGTGACAGAGCACGACATGGGAACGGTCAGCACGCCCCGCAGGGGGGCCGTTCCCGGATTTCCCCTTTCGGAGGTACCCCGTGAGCACTCTCGAACTCTCCCGCCCCGTCCTGTCGGAGCCCCTGACCCGCCGTGAGCGCGTCATCCTCTCGAACCTGACCGAGGACGTCACTCTCGAGGAGATCGCCTCCAAGCTCTTCGTGACGCGCAACACGGTGAAGTCGCAGGTCCGCAGCGTCTACCGCAAGCTCGGCGTCTCGACGCGTGCCGACGCCGTTGCCTGCGCCCACGCGTTCGGGTTGCGCTGACCTGACCTGACCTGACCTGACCTGAGGCGGGCCGCGCTCGGTCGGCTCGTCTCGTCGATGGCTCGGGGACGCGACGGTTGC
>JAKBFW010000032.1:1967-13194 GCA_021833345.1 Pseudomonadota bacterium
TCCGACTCTCCGCCGCCGCACCGGTCGGGCCGGGTGCTCGTGGTCGCGGCCGCGGTCGTCGACCGCCTCGCCGCCCCGACGTCCCTCCTCGCAGCGCGCCGGTCGGCGCCGGTGAGCCTCGCCGGTCGGTGGGAGTTCCCCGGCGGCAAGGTCGACCCGGGTGAGACCCCCGAGCAGGCGTTGCACCGTGAGCTGCGCGAGGAGCTCGGCGTGCGTGTCCGCCTGGGCGCGGAGGTCGTCGCGCCCGACGGTGCGGTCCGCGACGACGCCGGCTGGATCCTCAGCGAGACCTACGTGATGCGCGTCTGGCTCGCCGAGATCGTCGACGGGACCCCTGAGCCGCTGATCGAGCACGACCGGCTCACCTGGCTGCTCCGCGACGCGTGGTACACCGTGCCCTGGCTCGACGCCGACATCCCGATCGTCGACGCCCTCGCCTCTCTCGTCGTCCCGGTGGCCGACCTGCCCTGACGGCACGCCCCGCTGAACCCCGACCGGCCTCCCGGGCCGGGCGTTCGCCCTCCGCGAACGGCACCTCGACGAATGCCGGGGGTGACTGGCACTCGTCCACATCGAGTGCTCATCATGGACGTGTAGCCACCCGGTCGGGATCCCCGGCCGGATGGGCCGGGGCCTCGAGGGCCGGGGCCCCCGAACGAGGAGGTGAGGTTCGTGGCTACGCGGTACGACCCGTTCTTCGACATGGACCGGTTGGTCGGCCAGATGTTCGGCAACGCCAGTGCGGCGGCGGTGATGCCGATGGACCTGTACAGGGCCGGTGACCACTTCGTGATGCACGTCGACCTCCCCGGGGCGGACCCCGGCACGATCGACGTCAACGTCGAGGACCGCACGTTGACGGTCCGCGCGCAGCGCACGCCGCGCACCGAGGACGACGTCCAGTGGCTGGCGCACGAGAGGCCGAGCGGCACGTACGCCCGTCAGGTCACGCTCGGGCGCGGGCTCGCTCTCGACGCGATCTCGGCGACGTACGCCGACGGCGTGCTCACCCTGACGATCCCGGTCGCCGAGGACGCCAAGCCCCGCAAGGTCGAGATCCAGCACACCTCGACCCCGGCGGCCATCGGCACCACGGCTCACGAAGGAGTCTCGACCAGCTGACGCCCGCACGGGCACGTGGAACGAGACGCCGCGGAGGTGCTCGCGGCGTCTCGTTCCACGTGGGGGAGGGTGTGAGTTGGCGCTCGGGGTGACCCCGGGCGGACCTGTCAGACGAGCGTCTCCCGGACGGCGCGGGTGGCCGCGAGGATGTGCTCGAGGGACGGGGTGACCTCCTCGTACCGACGGGTCTTGAGCCCGCAGTCGGGGTTGACCCACACCTGTCGGACGTCGATGGACCCGACGGCCGAGCGCAGCAGCTCCTCGACCTCGCCCTCCGACGGCACGCGCGGCGAGTGGATGTCGTAGACGCCCGGGCCGATCCCGCGCGGGTAGCCCGCGCCGGCGATGTCCCCGAGGATCTCCATCTTGGAGCGGGCCGCCTCGATCGAGGTGACGTCGGCGTCCAGGCCGTCGATCGCACCGATGATCTCGCCGAACTCCGAGTAGCACAGGTGCGTGTGGATCTGCAGGTCCTCGCGCACCCCCGCGGTCGCGAGCCGGAACGAGGACACCGACCAGTCGAGGTAGGCGGCCTGGTCCGCGGCGCGCAGCGGGAGCAGCTCGCGCAGGGCCGGCTCATCGACCTGGATCACCGGGATGCCGGCGGCCTCGAGGTCGCCGATCTCGTCCCGCAGCGCGAGCGCGACCTGGTTGGCCGTGTCGCCGAGCGGCTGGTCGTTCCGCACGAACGACCAGGCCAGGATCGTCACCGGACCGGTGAGCATGCCCTTGACGGGCTTGTCGGTGAGCGAGGCCGTGTAGGTGGTCCAGCCGACGGTGATCGGCGCCGGGCGTGAGACGTCGCCCCACAGGATCGGCGGCCGCACGCAGCGCGAGCCGTAGGACTGCACCCAGCCGTTCTGCGTGACCGCGAACCCGTCGAGGTTCTCGGCGAAGTACTGCACCATGTCGTTGCGCTCGGGCTCGCCGTGGACCAGGACGTCGAGACCGATCTCCTCCTGGAGCTCGACGACGCGACGGATCTCCGCGCGCATCTCGTCCTCGTACTGGCCCGTGGTGATCTCGCCCTTGGCGTGCGCGGCGCGCGCCTTGCGGATCTCCGGGGTCTGCGGGAACGACCCGATCGTCGTCGTCGGGAGCGGCGGCAGGTGCAGGCGCTCCTGCTGCGCCGCCGCACGCGCGGTGTAGTCCCCGCGGTGGAAGTCGGCATCGGTCAGGCCGGCGAGACGCGCGCGTACCTCGGGGCGCACGACGCCCGGCGCCGTCGTCCGGTTGGCGAGCGACGCGGCGGACGCCTCGAGCTCGGCAGCCACGACCGCGCGGCCCTCGGCGAGACCCTTCGCGAGGACGGCGACCTCGGCGACCTTCTGGTCGGCGAAGGCCAGCCACCCGCGGAGCGTCGGGTCGAGGTCAGGCTCGTCCTCGACGTCGTGCGGGACGTGCAGCAACGACGTCGACGTCCCGGCCAGGACGCGCGAGGAGGGGCCGACGAGTGCCTGCAGCGCCTCGAGCGTGTCGAACGCCGCCCCGAGGTCGGCGCGCCAGACGTTGTGGCCGTCGATCACGCCGCCGACGACCGTCTTGCCGGCCAGTCCCGCGACCGGACCGGTGGGCAGCGTGCCGCGGACGAGGTCCAGCGTGATGCCCTCGACGTCGGTCGCGGCGAGCACCGGGAGCGCGTCGCCGAGGCTCCCGTACGGTGCACCGACCAGGATCGCCGGGCGTGCGGGGCGAGCCAGGCCGGTGGCGAGGACGGCGTACGCCTCCGTGAGCGCGCCGAGGACGCGTGCGACGGGCACGTCGATCGCGTCGGACACCAGCGCGGGTTCGTCGAGCTGCACCCAGGTCGCCCCGGCGGCGGCGAACGCCTCGAGCAGCTGGGCGTACACGGGAAGCAGGTCCGCGAGCCGGTCGATCGGCGCGAAGCCCTCCGGGGAGCCCTCGGCGGGCTTCGCGAGCGCGAGGAAGGTCACCGGCCCCACGATCACCGGGCGGGTCAGGACGCCGTCGGCCAGGGCCTCCGCGAACTCGCGCACCGGGCGGTCGTCGGCGAACCGGAAGACGGTGTCGGGGCCGATCTCGGGCACCAGGTAGTGGTAGTTCGTGTCGAACCACTTGGTCATCTCGGCCGGGAGGTCGTCACCCGCGCCGCGCGCGACGGTCGAGTACCCCGCGAGGTCGAGGCGGCCGTTCGCGTCGGCCAGCCCGGTGAAGCGGGCCGGGATCGCGCCGACGACCGTCGCGGCGTCGAGCATGTGGTCGTAGAACGAGAACGCGGACGGGATCGCGGGGACGTCCGTGCGCAGACCGAGGGCGGCGAGGCGCGTGCGCGTCCGACGGCGCAGGTCGGTCGCGGTCTTCTCGACGTCTGCCGCCGTCGCCTTGCCGGCCCAGAACGCCTCGATGGACTTCTTGAGCTCGCGCCGGGGCCCGACGCGCGGGTACCCGAGAACGGTGCCGGTGCCCAGGTCGGGAACGGCGGTGGTGGTGGTGTCGGTCATGTCAGCCCCTCGAAGGAATGGACGTGGATGGGGGTGCCTGGACCCGAGGCGCGCCGGCCACGTCGGGAGCCATCGGGGCCCCTCCGCCGAGGTGTGCACCCTCGAGCAGGTCAAGTGCGGCTTGGTGCGTGTTGAACGTGTAGATGTGGACGCCGGGGGCGCCCCCGTCCAGCACGCGGGTGACGAGCTCCACGCTGGCACGGATGCCGACGCGGTGCCGGGCGACAGGGTCGTCCTCGCCGTCGAGCGCGGCGAGGAGGTCGCGGGGGACCTCCACGCCGGTGAGCTCCTGGACCCGCAGCAGGCGGGCCGGGTCGGTGGTCGGGATGATCCCCGGGATGATCGGGATGATCACGCCGGCCTCGCGCGCGGCCGCCACCAGGTCGAGGTAGCAGTCGGCGTCGAAGAACACCTGCGTGATCGCGAAGTCGGCGCCCGCCGCCTGCTTGTCGAGCAGCGCCTGGATGTCCTGGTCCCGCGTGCTGCCCGCGCCCGCGTTCCCACGCGGGAACGCGGCGACCGCGACCGACAGCGGGCGGACGGCACCGCGCACCTTCTGCGAGGGCGAGCCCGCGGCGCGGCGCGACTCGATCGTGCGGAGCAGCGAGACCAGATCGCTCGCGGTCCGCAGCCCGTCCGGGTGCGGCTGCCAGTCGGGCTGGCCGACGGGGGGATCGCCTCGGAGTGCGAGGAACGAGCGCACGCCCTCGTCCAGGAACTCCTCGACGACCTGGGTGATCTCCGCACGCGACACCCCGACGCAGGTCAGGTGCGCGATCGGGTTGAGCGACGTCTCCCGGAGCAGGCGGCGCACCAGCGCGCGCGTGGTGTAGCGGGTGGCACCCGAGGCGCCGTAGGTCACCGAGACGAAGTCGGGACGCGCGCTCGCCAGCGCCTGGATCGTGGCCCAGAGCTTCGGCGCTGCGTCCGGGTTGCGCGGCGGGAACAGCTCGAAGGAGACGGTGGGCCGGTCGGCGGCGGTCATGCGGCAGCCACGGAGACGGCACGGCTGGTGACATGAGAGTCACGGCCGTCGGGGGTGGCGCTGAACATGGTGCACTCCATCGGTCCTGGCGGAAGCACCCACACCCGCGCGGAAGGGGGTTGCTGCGACGTCACCGAGCCAGGTCTCTCGGTCGCTCTGGATGGTGCCGGAATCATAGGCAGTCGTATCAGCATGTGACAACGCGTGCCCACACTGTGGACGGGTCGTCTCGACCAGCGGTCACCTCAACCACCCCGCGGAGGGGTGCGGCTACCGCGTCACCACGGGGCAGCCCGCGAGGTGGTCGTCGACCAGCCCACAGGCCTGCATCGCGGCGTAGGCGGTCGTCGGCCCGACGAACCTGAACCCGGCGGCCTTCAGCGCGCGGGCGAGGGCGGTCGACCCGTCGGTCCGGGAGGGGACGTTCTCCCACGTCACGGGTCGTGCTCGGGTGCCCGTCGGGGCGAAGGACCAGAACAGCTCGTCGAGCGTGCGCCCGGACTCCCACAGCGTGAGCAGCGCACGGGCGTTGGCGATCGTCGCCGCGACCTTGGCACGGTTCCGCACGATCCGCTCATCGGCGAGGAGCCGGGCGACGTCGTCGTTCCCGAACCCGGCGACGACGCGGGGGTCGAACCCCGCGAAGGCCTCCCGGAAGGCCGGACGCTTGCGCAGGATCGTGATCCACGCCAGTCCCGACTGGAACGCCTCGAGACTCATCCGCTCGAAGAGCTCGTGCTCCCCGTGCACCGCGCGTCCCCACTCGTCGTCGTGATAGGCCGCGTACAGGGGGTCGCCGTCACCGAAGCACCGTCCGCGGCGGGCGGCGGGAGTCGTGAGCTCAGGGTCGGTGGCGTCGGCGGGACCGGACGTCACGAGACGCGACGTGCGGTGATCGGGCCGGACGCGGCAGCGACGTCGTCGGACAGCGCGAGACCGTCGTCGTCCGGCGGCGCTGCAAGGTCGACAAGGGCGGCGTGGACTGCGAGGAGGATCTCGGCGCTGGTGGGACCGGGTGAGCCGCGAGGTGTCGTGCGAGCCGCTCCGTCGCGGCCGTCCAGCAGATCCATGACCCGGATATTACGACGCACGACGGACGAATCGGTCGTGCGACGCACGCGGGTCGCGCCGCGCGGGGAGCCCGGGCACGCGATGCCGCGCCGGTCGACCGGTCAGGGCGTGCCGCGTCGCCTCAGCGGTGCGCGGAGCCTGCGAGGTCGGGTCCACTGCCGGGGGATGCCGAAGAACGGGGACGGCGGCGGGACGGGGACGCGGTCGAGCCCCTCGCGAACGGCCTCGAGGACCTCTTCGTTGGGGGGCTCCAGGGGGCCCTCGAGCGCGCGTGCCGCGAGGGCCACGTCGTCCGGCTCGGGGATGGAGGTCATACGTCACTGTAGGTCTCGACGACCGGGCCGCGGGCGGCGGGCGGCGGAATTTCATCCTGTCGGCTGACACGGCGGTGGGGCCGATGCGCCCAGCGGTGAGCCGCGCGGTGTCAGGCGAGAGCGCCCAGCGCCGCCCGGACCCGCTTCTCCGACACCGGGGTCGGCGTCCCGAGCTGCTGGGCGAAGAAGCTCACGCGCAGCTCCTCGAGCATCCAGCGGATCTCACCCAGGCGCGCGGACCGCATGGCGTCCGGAGCGGCGGCCGCGGCGGCCGATCGTGCGACGTCGTACGCGTCCTGGAGCTCGCGCACGCGCCAGGCGAGCTCGGCGTCGCGGTTCGGGTTCTCGGCCGCCTTGGCCAGACGTTGCCGGGCCGCACGGAGGTAGCGGGCCAGGTGCGGCAGTCGCGCGGCACCGACCTCGCTCACGAACCCGGCATGGACGAGCGCGCTCGACAGGTCGCGGATGTCCGTGAGCGTGTTGAGCAACGCGAGGCTCGTCGCGGCGCGGACGTCGCCGTCGAGCTCCCGGGCGACGCCGAGCACCGTGACGACGTCGCCGACCACGTGGTGCACGGTGTCCTCGAGCCCGGCACGGACCGCCGTGCGCGCAGCGGTCCAGGACGCGAGATCCCGCGGGTCCTCGACGGCTCCGGGTGCGCCCTTGGCCGGGAGCCGCACGTCCCCGCTGATCAGGACGTCGATCGCGGCGAGCTGGATGTCGGCGACGAGATCGTCGGTGCTGCGGTACGGGCTCGCGGCCAGGGTCAGCGACTGGGTGCCGGACCATCGACTCGTGATGCGGGGTGTCGCGAGGCCGACGTCGAGCAGGAGCAGTCGACGGACGCCCCGGTGGTGCTCGGCGGCAGCCCGCGCGCCATCGCCGAGCACGCGGAGCGCCACGGTGATCGACCCGTCCCGCGCGGGCTCCTCGACGAGCGCGGGATACCCGTGGATCCGGTGCCGGTCCGCGCCCTCGGCGCCCCCGGCACTGGTCGCGGTGACGAGCGACGGCAGCACCTCGAGGTCCGCCGGCCAGGTGCGCAGCCCGGTCCGCTCGACGAGCCCTGCCCTCTCGTCCGTTCGCGCCGCCCCACGCGCCGCCGCTGCTCCGCCAGAGAGCGGCCCGCTCGCGGTCGGTGGCGCGGACGGCGTCGGCGGAGAGGTGGCCGGACCGGCGGTCGAGTCGGACGGCGCCGCTGGCGTCGAGGCCGGCGCGACGTCGACCGCGGTCCGGACGGCCGACCGCACGGCCGAGCGGACCGCGATCCGGACGGCGTCCTCGTTGCGCGCCGCGAGCTGCCGTTGCAGCGTGAGCAGGCTCTTGCCCTCCTCGACGACGACCGACGTCCCCGCGCGCTCCTGCTCCACGCGGAACGTCATGCGCAGGTGCGCCGGGAGTCGCTCGTCGTCCCACGCGTCGTCGGGGATCTCGACGTCGCGCAGGGCGCGGACCGCCGCCGCGACGTCGTCGTGCAGGGAGGTCGCCATGTCGCCGGCGCGGACGGTGTCCTCCCAGGACGGCAGGTGCGTGGCCATCCACTCGACGATCTCGCGGGCGACGTCCGGTGCGGGGACGAGCTGCACCCGGACCGACTTCGCGAGCGACCGGATCAGCGCGGTCACGAGCTCGGGGTGCAGGCCCGGCACCATCCGGTCGAAGCCTTCCGGGCGGACCCGGTTGAGCACGACGAGCGGGATGTGGACCGTCACGCCGTCGGCGTCGGTCCCCGGCTGGAACTGGTAGCTGAGCGGCAGCTGCAGGTCGCCCTGCGGCCAGGTCGAGGGGAACTGCGACTCGTCGACCTCGGCGACGTCCTCCGGCAGGAGCAGGTCGAGGGTGAACGACAGCAACGCCGGCTCGGTCCGGCGCGCGGTCTTCCACCACGTGTCGAAGTGCCGGGCCGAGACGACCTCGGCCGGGACCCGCTCGTCGTAGAAGTCGAACAGGACGTCGTCGTCCACCACGAGCCCGCGCCGACGGGCCTTCGCCTCGAGCCGCTCCGCCTCGGCGAGCAGGGCGCGGTTGTCGTGGAAGAACGCGTGGTGCGTGGTCCACTCGCCCTCGACGAGCGCGTGCCGGATGAACAGCTCGCGTGCGTGAGCCGGGTCGACCTTCGCGTACAGCACCCGACGTTGCGTGACGATCGGCACGCCGTAGAGCAGCACCTTCTCGTAGGCCATCGCGGCGCCCTGCTTGGTGGACCACGCCGGCTCGGAGTAGGTGCGTCTGACCAGGTGCGCGGCGAGCTCCTCGGCCCACTCGGGTTCGATCCGCGCGACGTCCCGGCCCCACAGGCGTGAGGTCTCGACGAGCTCGCCCGCCATCACCCACGCGGGCGGCTTCTTGGCGAGCCCCGATCCGGGGAAGATCGCGAACCGTGCGCCGCGCGCACCGAGGTACTCGTTCCGCGACGGACGTCTGGCGACGCCCTTGGCGTCCGGGGCTGCGCCGCCGCGCGCGCCGACGCGCACCTCGGTGACCTCCTGCATGCCGAGCTGCGAGAGCAGACCGGCGAGCAACGACTGGTGGATCCGATCGGAGTCCCAGGAGAGACGGCGGTCCGGCTCGACGTCGGTGGGCCGCGCCTGCTGGCGTCGTCCCACCGCGCCGGAAGTTGTCTCCGCGCCGCGCGCCGTCGCGGCGGCAGCGGCCTGCTCGGCGGTGAAGGCGGCCGCCCCTGGCGCGGAGCGACGGACCGTGCCCGACGTCGGCCCGGCCGACACGGTCGCGCGGGCCGTCGGCGGTCGCACCGTGATGCCGAGCGGCTTCGCCATCTCGCGGAGCTGCGTGACGACGTCCTGCCACTCGCGCAGCCGCAGGTAGTTGAGGAACTCGGCCTTGCACAGGCGGCGGAACGCGCTGCCGGACAGCTCCCGCTGCTGCTCCTTCACGTACTCCCAGAGGTTGAGGTAGCTGAGGAAGTCCGACGTCGGGTCGTTGAAGCGCGCATGCGCCTGGTCGGCCTGCGGCCGCTGCTCGGTGGGACGCTCGCGCGGGTCCTGGATCGAGAGCGCGGCGGCGATGATGATGACCTCGCGCGCGACGTCGCGTCGGCCGCCCTCGACGATCATCCGGCCCAGCCGCGGGTCCATCGGGAGCTGCGCGAGGGCGCGGCCGACGTCGGTCAGCCGGCCGTGGCCGGCGTCGGTCCGCCGCGGGCCGGTGCGTGGGTGCTCGTCGCGATCGTCCGTGCCGGCCGTCCCGAGGGCGCCGAGCTCGGTGAGCAGCTGCACCCCGTCACGGATCGCGCGGGTGTCCGGCGGGTCGACGAACGGGAACCGGGCGACGTCCTCCGGCGAGGACGCGACTCCGACCGCGACCATCTGCAGGATCACCGACGCGAGCGACGTCCGCAGGATCTCGGGCTCGGTGAACTCCGGGCGCGAGTCGAAGTCCGACTCGGAGTACAGGCGGATCGCGATGCCGTCGGCCACGCGGCCGCACCGGCCGGACCGTTGGTTGGCGGACGCCTGGGAGATCGGCTCGATCGGCAGCCGCTGCACCTTGGTCGCCTTCGAGTAGCGCGAGATCCGTGCGGTCCCCGGGTCGATCACGTAACGGATTCCTGGGACGGTGAGTGAGGTCTCGGCCACGTTGGTGGCCAGCACGATGCGACGTGTCCCGTGCGGCTCGAACACGCGGTGCTGGTCGGCCGAGGACAACCGCGCGTACAGCGGCAGGATCTCGACGGCATTCGCCGGGGTCGCCCGTCCCGCACCGGCGACGCGGGGGCCGAGGTGCCCGACGAGCGCCTCCTCGGTGTCCCGGATGTCCCGCTCGCCGGCGAGGAAGACCAGGATGTCGCCGGGGCCTTCCGCGCACAGCTCGTCGACGGCATCGCAGATCGCGGTGAGCACGTCCCGCTCCTCGCCGCGCCGGTCCCCCGTGGAGGGTCGACCGGTGCGATCGACCGGAGCGCGCCCCCGGGCCTGTCCGGCTTCGCTCTGCTCGGAGGAACGGTTCGACGCCGACCCCGCGGAGGCCGTGGCCGGCGTGACCGCGGCAGGCTGCGGGGGGTCGGGGACGAGCGGGCGGTAGCGGATGTCGACCGGGAAGGTCCTGCCCGTGACCTCGATGACGGGCGCGGGCGTGCCGCCTGCTCTCGCCGGGCTCAGCCGGTCCTGCCGGTCGTCCCGGTCCTCCTCGTTCGGCGGGCTGGCGAAGTGGGCGGCGAACCGCTCGGAGTCGATCGTCGCCGACGTGATGATGACCTTGAGGTCCGGACGGCGGGGGAGCAGCTGGGTCAGGTAGCCCAGGATGAAGTCGATGTTGAGGGAACGCTCGTGGGCCTCGTCGATGATCAACGTGTCGTACCCGAGCAGCATCGGGTCGCGCTGGATCTGCGCGAGCAGGATGCCGTCGGTCATGACCTTGACGAGGGTGCCCTCGCCGGACGTGTCGGTGAACCGCACCTGGTAGCCGACCGTCTCCCCGAGCGTCGTGCCCAGCTCCTCGGCGATCCGCTCCGCGACGGTGCGCGCGGCGATCCGTCGTGGCTGCGTGTGACCGATCTGGCCGTCCCGACCCCGTCCGAGGTCGAGGGCGATCTTCGGGATCTGGGTGGTCTTCCCCGAGCCCGTCTCCCCGGCGACGATCACGACCTGGTGGTCGCGGATCGCCGCGGCGATGTCCTGCCGGCGTGCCGAGACGGGCAGCTGCTCCGGGTACACGATCGGCTGCAGCTCGACCGCGCGACGGGCGTCCGCGCGAGCCGCGCGCGCGCGGGCCCCGTGCGCCCGGGCCGTGGAAGCACGGGCCGTGGAAGCACGGGCGCCGTCGCCGCGTGTGGTCGGCTCCGAGGTCGAGGCGTCGGTGTCGACGACCGACGGGTCAGTTGCCGGCGGAACCTTCCGACCGGAACGACCGCGACGTCGGCGGGGTGCCCGTCGCCCGTCCGGTGCCCGCTCCTGCTCCGGTCCTGTGCTCACAACTCACCATTGTCGCCGCTGCCCCGTGCGACTCACCCCTCGGTCTCCCCGCGAGCGCCGAGGCGCACCCCCGTCCGCGCCCGGTCATGCGATCACGTCGCGCGCGCTGCGCGCCGCACCTGGTGACAATCGGGCGCGAGTGGCAGGTGTGGCGCCACACCCGTCCCAGGGGGATCTCCTGCCACAAGCGCGGCGCGCGGCGCCGGGCACGATCGTGCCGGGTGGTCCTGCTCGCTGCCCGAGGGGCACCTGACCTGGGGGTTCCTGCTCGCCCGCAACGGCATGGTCTCCCGCTGGACCATCGGCGACGACGGCCTGGCGTAGGCGAACTCGGTGCAGGTG
>JAKBFW010000032.1:13294-21956 GCA_021833345.1 Pseudomonadota bacterium
CGGCCCGATCATCCGCGCCCGCCGCTCAGACCGCCGTGGCGCCGCGTTCACCGGTCCGGACGCGGACGACCTCCTCGACGTTCAGGACCCACGCCTTGCCGTCGCCGATCTTGCCGGTCTGGGCCGCGCGGACGATCGTGTCGAGCACGCGGTCGGCGTCGACGTCGTCCACGACCACCTCGAGGCGGACCTTCGGGACGAAGTCGACCTGGTACTCCGCGCCGCGATAGACCTCGGTGTGCCCGCCCTGGCGCCCGTAGCCCTGCGCGTCGGAGACCGTCATCCCGCGCACGTCGATCTCGGCGAGGGCGTCACGCACGTCGCCGACCTTGAACGGCTTGATGATCGCGGTGATGAGCTTCATCAGTGGGTCCTTCCGATGCTGGAGGTCGCGGTGAACTCGTAGGCCGTCTCGGCGTGCTGGCTCGAGTCGAGGCCCTCGGTCTCCTCGTCGGGACCGACGCGCAGCCCGATCGTGGCACGCAGCACGCGCGCGATCACATACGTGACCGTGAAGGCGAAGACGCTCGCCGCGAGGACGCCGAGGCCCTGGTGGCCGAGCTGGGTGAGCCCGCCGCCGAGCAGCAGACCCTGGTGCCGGACGGCGGGGTTGACCGCGGCAGCCGCGAAGAGGCCGATGAAGAGCGTGCCGACGACGCCGCCGACGTAGTGCACCGCGACGACGTCGAGCGAGTCGTCGTAGTGGAAGCGGAACTTCAGGCGGATCGCGAACAGGCACACCGCGCCGGCGATCGCACCGACGAGCAGAGCCGGGAGGGGAGAGATGAACCCCGCCGCAGGAGTGATCGCCACGAGACCGGCGACGGCGCCGGACGCGCCCCCGAGAGTCGTCGCCTTGCCGGTGATCTTCTTCTCGAGGGAGAGCCAGCCGATCATGCCGCCGACGCCGGAGAGGTGCGTCGCCAGGGCCGCGCTGGCGGCGAGGCCACCGGCGGTCAGCGCGGAGCCCGCGTTGAAGCCGATCCACCCGAACCACAGCAGGCCCGCGCCGAGGAGCGTGAGCGGGAGGTTGTGGGGCGCCATCATCTCCCGCGGCCACCCGCGTCGGGGGCCGAGCACGAGGGCGAGGGCGAGCGCCGACGCCCCGGAGCAGATCTCGACGACCGTGCCGCCCGCGAAGTCGAGCAACCCGGCCTTGTTCAGCCAGCCGTCCGGCGACCAGGTCCAGTGCGCCAGCGGCGCGTACACGAGCACGGACCAGACGGCGATGAACGTCACGAACGAGCCGAACCGCATCCGGTCCGCGGACGCCCCGCTGATCAGCGCGGCGGTGAGGATCGCGAACATCAGCTGGAACGCGACGAACGCCAGGGGTGGGACGGTCAGGTTCATCCCGGGAACCGCGACCTCGGCGTGGGTCAGCCCGACGAGGTGCAGCCCGCCGACGAGCCCGCCGCCGGCGTCCCGGTCGAACGCGAGCGAGTACCCGACGACGGTCCAGGTGACCGAGACGACCGCGATCGTCACGAAGCTCTGCATGATCATGCCGAGCGCGTGCTTCGACCGGACCATCCCTGCGTAGAAGAACGCGAGTCCCGGGGTCATGAGCAGGACCAGCGCGGTGCACACGATGATCCACGCGGTGTTCCCGGTGTCGACCGGCGCGGCGTCGGACAGAAGGTGCATCATCGTCTTCCCTCTCCCAGTGCAGAACGCGGCAGGATGTCGTCGCTTGCGGCCCGGCCGCGCGCCAGGGTACTGGTTCGGGAGAGGGCGCCGTCCCAGGGCTCCACAGGATGGCCGGCCCGGGTGCGCCTCGGTTCGGACGATCCGGGGCAGGTTGCGAGCCGATCCCCTCACGGGGCGGCCGGCCTTCCGATCGGAGGGGCGTCCGCAGCGGGGTGGCCGGGCGCGGCTTCGCCGCCGTCGCCGGTGAGGTCAAGAACCTGGCGCAGAAGCAGTCCGTGATGAGACGCGCGCTCCGGGGGCTCGTCGACCGGGTCACCGTCCGAACCGGGCCATTCGTCCCTTGGGGCGGCACGGCCGTCGGTCGCACGCTGGAGGTGGGATCGGAGGTGCGCCATGCGACGCACGCACCAGGACCGGCAAGCCCCCGCACGATCGCCCGAGCACGCACGTCTCGGGCGCGCGTGGGTCGCGGTCGCGTTGATCCCGGTGTTCTTCTTCGTGGCGTTCGCGCTGGGCTACGTCCTCTACGACGTGCTGGGCTACCTCCCCGAGAACAACGACGCCCCGTTCTGGGTGAACCTCGTGGCGACGATCCCGACCCTCGCCATCTTCCTGGTCCCGTGCGTGGCGGCCGTGCTGTTCGGTAGCCGGGTGGTCCGGAGCGGCGATCGTCGCGGTCTCGGTCCGCTCGTGATCGGGTCCGTCGCCGGAGGCTGGCTGGCGATCGTCAGCGTCGTCGGTCTCGTCAGCGGCGGCGTCTAGTCCGCGGCGGTGTCGGGCCCCTGGTTCGTCGTGCCCCACGGCCCGCCTCGCCGGCCGGGTCTCGGCGACCCCACCGTCAGATGCTTCGCGAGCCGTTCTGGCTGCGCAGCTCGACGTCGCCGAACGACGTCCGGTGCCGGAGGTCGGGCGTGTCCTCCACGAGCGTGTACGACGGGATGTAGGGAGCGGGGGCGTCGAGCGGCGACGGGAGCAGCTCGCGCAGGGTGCGCACGAGGGCCTCGAGGGACGTGTCCCGCAAGCGCAGCGTCGTGATGCGCGCCTCCAGGGTCGCGATCTCCGCCTGGATCTCGCGACGCTCCACGGACGCGGCGTCGGTCGCCCTCCGGTACACGTCGGCGTTGGCGCTGCTCTGCGTGTCCATCCCGCGTCCTTCCTCACTGTTTGCCCCGGTGTCAGCATGACGGTCCGGGTGCTCGCGCGCACTAGTCCATCACGGTGAAAGACCAGGTCGGGCCGTCACTCTGACGGTCGAGCGCTCACCCTTCCGCGCTGCCGTCGGCGACCTCACCCGCCCCCAGGACCAAGGCCCCTTGACGCTATCGCACGCTCGACGAACCGTGGAGGTATCAGCACGTCCCGGGCCTGCCGGAACCGTGATCGACCCTCTGGACGCTCGACCTGGCCGGGCTACCCGGTCTGGTTCGTCACAGCTCGTCACAGCTCGTCACAGCTCGGCGCAGAGCCGGGGACGCCCGAGGGAGGAGCACGGACATGGCACGCACCGTTGTCGTCGGTGTCGAAGGTACCGACTCGAGTCACGACGCACTGGTCTGGGCCGCGCACGCGGCAGCCGCACGGCGCGACGAGCTCGAGATCCTGTACGCCGTCGGCGTCCCGTACTCCAGCATGGAGGTGCTGTACGACGACGCCGTCACGCAGAGCGCCGAGACGTTGCTCGACGACGAGAAGAAGCGTGCTCTCGACGCCGAACCTGACCTGACCGTCCGTACCACGCTGTCCAGGAGCACCCCGGCGCGCGCCCTGACGGAGCTCTCCGAGGAGGCGGCGCTCGTCGTCGTCGGCTCGCACCCGCTCGGGTTCGTGGAGCGGGTCTTCGCCGGCTCGCTCAGCTATCAGGTGGTGGCCGGCTGCCACTCGCCGGTGCTCGTCGTGCCGGCGGGGACCGGGGCGCGCGGGGCAGGCGTCGTCGTCGGGGCCGACGGCTCGCCGGACTCCGTGACGGCCGTCGCCCACGCCGCGGAGGAGGCCGACCGTCTCGGCAGCGAGCTCACCGTGGTGCACGCGTGGCTGTCGCCGGTGACGTACCTGTCCGTCGACGTCATCTCCGGCTCGACCGACCAGCTCGTCGAGGAGAGCGAACGCATGGTGCTCGCCGAGTCGATCGCCGGTCTCGGCGAGCGCTACCCCGACCTCACGATCAATCGGCGCCTGGTCCACGACAACCCGGCCCAGGCCCTCCTCGAGGCCGCCGTCGGCGCACGGCTCCTCGTGGTCGGCAGCCGTGGGCTGCACGGGGTCACGCGCATGCTCCTCGGCTCCGTGAGCCATACGGTCGTGATGCACGCGCCGTGCCCGGTGCTCGTCGTCCGGAGCTGACCGCGGTCTCTCACCGTCATCCGGCGCCCACCGTGACCTGGTGGGTGCCGGATGGCATGGTGGTGACCATGGACGCACCCGAGAACGGTGAGGCCCGTGCCGTCGCAGCGCTCGACGCCGCCGGCATCAGCTACGCGTTGACGCGGCACGGTCGCGTGTCCTCGCTGGCCGAGGCCGCCGTCGCGCGCGGGGTCGACCCGTCCGGCATCGTCAAGACGATCGTGGTCCGCCGGGGTGACGACGACTACCTGTTCGTCCTGGTGCCCGGTGACCGCACGATCTCCTGGCCCAAGCTGCGTGCCTTGCTCGGCGTCAGCCGCCTGTCGATGCCGGACGCGACCGTCGCGCGCGAGGTCACCGGGTACGAGCGCGGGACGATCACGCCGTTCGGCTCGACGCGGCCCTGGCCGGTCGTGGCGGACGAGCGGGTGCGGGGCCGGTCGGCGTCGATCGGCGCCGGTGCGCACGGGGTCGCCGCCACCGTCGGCGGCGACGACCTCGTGGCGGCCCTGGGCGCGGCCGTGGCCGACGTGACCGAGCCGGAGGCGCGGATCGATGACTGACACCGGCCACGGCCCGACGGGGAGCACCGGATCGATCACGGTCGAGTGCGGCTCGCCGCACACCGTCGTCCACCTGCGCGGTGACGTCGACGCGGCGCTCCGCGAGGAGGCGAGCGTGGCGATGGGACAGGCGCTCGGCGCCTCCACCCCGGTGGTCTGCGACGCGACCGACCTGCGCTTCATCGACTCCACGGGCGTCGCGTTCCTCCTCCAGCTGCGCATGGCCACCCGCGAGGCCGGTCTCGCGATGAGCCTGTGGGACCCGCGCCGTGTCGTCGGCGACCTGCTCGACGCGGTCGGCATGGCCGGCGAGATCCCGGAGTCGGACGCGGCGCCGGGCGGCAGCTGAGCGACGGGCGGCGCGGGTGCGCGCGTCGGCATGTCTCCGTTGACCGCTAGGTTCACGGCATGCGGCTGCTGCACACCTCCGACTGGCACTTGGGCCGCTCGCTGCACGGCGTCGACCTGCTCGACCACCAGGCGGCGTACCTCGAGCACCTGATCGACCTCGCGCGCACGGAGCGGGTCGACGCGGTGCTCGTCGCCGGTGACGTGTACGACCGCGCCGTCCCACCGGTCGAGGCCGTCTCGCTGCTGTCCGAGACGCTGGTGCGGCTCGCCGAGGTGACGACCGTCGTGGTCACGCCCGGGAACCACGACTCGGCCGCACGGCTCGGCTTCGGTGCAGGCCTCATGCGTCCGGAGCTGCACGTGCGGGCGACCGTCGACGGCATCGCGGCGCCGGTCGTCGTGGGTGGCACCGACGGCGACCAGGTGCTCGTGTACGCGCTCCCGTACCTGGACCCCGACGTCGTGCGTCGCGAGCTCAGCGGACCGGCGGACGACGACGTCGTTCTCGGGCGGTCGCACGAGGCCGTGCTCGGGGCGGCGATGGGACGCGTGCGCGCCGACCTGGCCCGTCGGTCGGCCGGGGTGCGGCTGCGGAGCGTCGTGATGGCGCACGCGTTCGTCGTCGGCGGCGAACCGAGCGAGTCCGAGCGCGACATCCGCGTGGGCGGGGTCGACCACGTCCCGGCGGGGACCTTCGCGGGCGTCGACTACGTCGCGCTGGGTCACCTCCACGGTCCGCAGCGCGTCGCCGACGGGGTGCGGTACTCGGGGTCGCCGCTCGCGTACTCGTTCTCCGAGCAGCACCATCGCAAGTCCACGGTGCTCGTCGAGCTGACCGAGGCGGGACTCGTCCGGGAGGAGCTCGTCGCGGCCCCCGTGCCGCGGCGTCTCGCGGACCTGACCGGCCCGCTGGCGCAGCTGCTCGGCCCGGCCGGGGATGCGCACCAGGACGACTGGCTGAGGATCACCGTGACCGACGCCGCCCGTCCGCCGGGCATGTACCTGCGACTCACCGAGCGGTTTCCGCACGCGCTGGTCATGCAGCACCGCTCGTCGGCCGGCTCCGTGGCCGGGGGCGCCGTCGCGGTGAGTGCGGCCCGTGATCCGCTGGAGGTCGCCGAGGAGTTCGTCGAGCACGTGACCGGCACGCCGGCGACGCCCGGCGAGCAGGCGGCGCTGCGGCACGCCTGGGAACGCGTCACCGCCGCGGAGCGGAGCGCCTGATGCACCTCCACTCGATGACGGTGCAGGCCATCGGGCCGTTCGCCGGCAGGTACACGATCGACTTCGAGGCCCTCGGGGCGTCGGGGATCTTCCTCCTCGAGGGCCCGACGGGGGCCGGCAAGTCCACGCTCATCGACGCGATCGTCTTCGCGCTGTACGGCAAGGTCGCCTCGGCGGAGGCGAGCGAGGACCGGCTGCGATCGGGGCATGCGGCCGACGACGTCGAGAGTCTCGTGGACCTCGTCCTCGAGACCGGCAACGGCATCTACCGGGTGCGTCGGACGCCTCAGTTCGACCGGCCGAAGAAGCGCGGCGAGGGAACCGTGCGACAGCCTGCGAGCGTGAAGCTCTGGCGCCTGACGAGTCTCCCCGGCGGTCCGGTCGCCGACCACGACGACCTCGACGGGGACATCGTCGCGACCCGGCTCGACGAGGCCGGGCTCGAGCTCAGGCGCGCGATCGGCCTCGATCGCGAGCAGTTCGTCCAGACGATCGTGCTGCCGCAAGGCGAGTTCGCGAGCTTCCTCCGAGCCGACCCCGAGGCGCGGAGCGGCCTGCTGCAGCGGATCTTCGGCACACAGTCGTACGAGCAGCTGCAGAAGCAGCTCGACGAGATGCGCCGGGAAGCCGGACGCGCGGTGGCAGACGCGCGTGCGGACGTGGGTCGCGCCGCCGCGCACTTCATCGGAGCGGCGTCCCTCACGGACGGCGTCGACCCGGAGTCGGTCCCGCAGATCCGCACCGCCGCCGAGTCCGTCTCGACCGACCTCGTCGGCCTGGTCGACGCTCAGGTCGCGAGTCTCTCGCAGCTGGCCGAGCAGGCCTCGGTCGACGACGCCCGGGCCCGTGCCGACCACCTCGCCGCCCGCGACGAGCTCGCCGCCGCGGTGGAACGAGCCTCGGCGCTCGCCCGCCGTGACGCGCTCCGCTCGGAGCAGGCCGCGCTCGACGCCCGGTCCGCCGGTCACGCCACCGCCCGCACCCGACTCTCCGAGGCGCGGCGGGCGGCGCTGGTGCGCCCGCTCCTCGACGGTGCCGACCGAGCCGACGCGGCACAGCGCGATGCGCGGGGGTGGTGGCACGCGGCTCTCGGGGCTGCTCCCGCGGACCTCGTCGCACTCCTCGGCGACGACGTGGCGCGGGGTGGCGCCGGTTCTCACGGTGCTGGTCTTCCGGAGGTCGGTCTTCCGGATGCCGACCTGCTGGACGCGGCTCGGCTGGACGGTGCTCGGCTGGACGCCGCGAGGATGCGCGATCACGGGGTCGTCGCCACGCTCGAACGCATGGTCGGGCTCGAGGCCGGGCTGCCCGCGCTCCGGGCCACCGGCGACGCCCTCGAGGCCGAGCTCGACGATGTCGGGCGAGACCTCGTCGCGATCGAGGCGGAGCTGGTCGCACGGCCCGAGGAGCGACGACGCCTCGCCGGACGTCAGGACGAGGCCGCCGCGCTCGCGGCACAGGTCACGGCGCGTCGCGATCGTGCGGCCGCCGCCCGCTCCGTCCTGACGCACGCGCAGGAGGCCGATCGCACCCGGGCCGAGCAGGCCGCGGTCTCGGTGGAGCACCGTGCCGCGGTCGACGCGGCGCGCGCGGCCCTCGGCGTCGAGACCCACCTCCGGGCCGCACGGATCGAGGGCATGGCCGGTGAGCTCGCCGCGGCGCTGCGTCCCGGAGAGCCCTGCCCCGTGTGCGGCGCCGTCGAGCACCCGGCGCCGGCCGAGGTCGGCTCGGACCATCCCGACCCGACGCAGATCGACGACGCCGCGCGCGCCCGTGCGACGGCGGATGCCTCCCTCGCCGAGCTCGCGGCCGCGGTCGCCGCCCTCGGGGAGCGGCTGGCTGCGCACCTCGGGGCGACCGGGGGTCTCGACCTCGCCGAGGCCGCACGGCACGTCGACGCCGCCCAGCGGGCGCTCGCCGAGGCCGAGGCTGCCGGCGAGAACGCCGCGCGGCTGCAGCGCGAGCTCGACGAGCACGACCTCACCACGGAGCGGTCACGGGCCCGGTCCGAGGCCCTGCGGACCGCGCAGGCGACGCTCGCGTCCCGACTCGCCGGGGCGCGCATCGCGGTCGCGGAGAGCGAGCGAGAGGTGACGGCCGCGCGCGCGGACGCCCCGACCGTCCGAGAGCGCCGGGAGGCGCTGCAGGCGCGGATCGACGGCGCAGACCTCCTGGTCACCGCGCTGGGGTCCGCCCAGGAAGCGGGACGCGCGCGGGACCTCCGCCGGCGCGAGCTGGCCGACGGACTGGTCGCGCACGGGTTCGCCGACGCGGCGCAGGCCCGGAAGGCGCTCGTCGAGCCCGCAGCCCTGGCCGAGCTCGAAGGCGTCGTGACCGGGCACGAGGCCGCCGTCGCCCGCGTGGCCGACGGTCTCCGCGCGCCTGAGCTCGCGGACCTCCCCGAGGGGCTCGTCGTCGACCTGGGCGGTGCGCGCACCCGTGCCGAGGCGGCCGAGGAGCGCGCGACCGTCGCCGCGAGCGTGCTCGCGGTCGTGGGTCGACGCGCGGCCGACGCCCGGGTCGCCAGATCGGAA
>JAKBFW010000033.1:0-12708 GCA_021833345.1 Pseudomonadota bacterium
ACTGCGCGGACCGACGGGCGGACCGGTTCGGTGTGGTGGCGGGGTCGCACTGGGCCGGCGCTCTCCAGCACCCGGAGGCGATCGCCTGCGCGATCACCGGTCGGCCCGCACCGCCCGAGTCGGCGCCGTACATCTTCTCCGACCAGCTCGGGCACCATCTGACGCTGACCGGGGTCCCGGAGCCGGGCACCGAGGTCGTCCACCGGGGCGTGCCCGGCGACCCATCAGGGTGGACGACCCTATGGCTGCGGCCCGCCATCGATTCGGCGGGGCAGGCCGGCGAGCCGGGCGGCCGCGAGCTCGTCGCCGTCCTCACGGTGGACCGTCCACGGGACGTCGGACCGTCGCGCCGGATGCTCGCGGGGAGCCGGCCACCACTGCTCGACCTTGCGCGCGCGCGGGACGTCGGGGTCCCGCTGCCGACGGCCGTGGTCGGTCCGGCCCCGTCGGGTTGACAGGACCGGACCGATATCCGTCGCGAGGCGCTCCCGAGCCGTCAGTGCGCGAAGTGACGCGTCCCGGTGAGGTACATCGTCACGCCAGCCGCCTGCGCGGCTGCGATCGCATCGGCGTCGCGGATCGAGCCCCCGGGCTGCACGACGGCACGGACCCCCGCGTCGATGAGCACCTGAAGGCCGTCGGCGAACGGGAAAAACGCGTCGGACGCGGCCACCGACCCGACCACCCGGTCACCGGCGCGCTGCACCGCGAGACGGCACGAGTCGACACGGTTGACCTGCCCCATGCCGACGCCCACGGACGCACCACCCGACGCGAGCAGGATCGCGTTGGACTTCACCGCCCGCACCGCGCGCCAGGCGAACGCGAGGTCCGCCAACGTCGCGTCGTCCGCGGCCTCACCGGCGGCGAGGGTCCACCGCGACGGGTCGTCACCACCGGTGTCGGTCACCGCGTCGATCCGGTCGGCCTGCTGCATCAGCAGACCGCCCGAGATGTGCCTGACCTCCACCGGCGCCGAGTTGGGCGCGCCGGCGACCGTCAGCAGACGGATGTTCTTCTTCGTGGAGAGCAGCTCGAGAGCGGCGGGCTCGAAGGCCGGCGCGAGGACGACCTCGGTGAAGATCGGTGCGATCTGCTCGGCCGCGGCCAGCGTCACGGTGCCGTTGGTGGCGATCACCCCGCCATAGGCGGACACCGGGTCGCACGCGTGGGCCTTGGCGTGGGCGGCGGCGATGTCCGCGCCGACGGCGATCCCGCACGGGTTCGCGTGCTTGATGACGGCGACCGTCGGCCCGGTGTGGTCGTGCGCGGCCCGCCACGCGGCGTCGGCGTCCACGTAGTTGTTGTAGCTCATCGCCTTGCCGTGCAGCTGCGTGGCGCCGGCGAGGCCCTCCCCGGCCAGGCCTTCGGGCCCGAGGTACAGCGCCGCGCCCTGGTGCGGGTTCTCGCCGTAGCGCAGCACCGTGCCGCGCTCCCACGTCGCGCCGACGACGGCCGGGAAGCCCGACTCGACGGAGACGTCGTCGGCCGCGTAGCCGGAGGCGAACCACGAGGCGACGGCGACGTCGTACGCGGCGGTGTGCGCGAACGCGTCGGCCGCGAGCCGACGACGCTCGGCGAGCGTGAAGCCCTCGACGGCGGCCGCGGCGACCTCGTCGTAGCGGGCGGGATCGACGACCACCGCGACGCTCGGGTGGTTCTTCGCCGCGGCGCGCACCATCGACGGTCCGCCGATGTCGATGAGCTCGACGCACTCGTCAGGACCGGCACCGGAGGCCACCGTGGCGGAGAACGGGTACAGGTTGACGACGACGAGGTCGAACGGTGCGATGTCGAGCTCGGCGAGCTGGGCCAGGTGCTCGGGCCGCCGGGTGTCGGCGAGGATCCCCGCGTGCACCCGGGGGTGCAGCGTCTTGACCCTGCCGTCGAGGCACTCGGGGAAGCCGGTGAGCTCCTCGACGCGGGTCACCGGGACGCCCGCGGCCGCGATCGTCGTGGCGGTCGAGCCGGTCGAGACCAGCGCGACGCCCGCCTGGTGGAGTGCCGTGGCGAGCTCGGCGAGGCCCGTCTTGTCGTAGACGCTGATCAGCGCACGATGCAGCGGTCGCCGGGTCTCCGGGGCGTTCGCGTCGGACACGGGGCTGAGCGATGGCAGCTGGTGGGACATGCGGGTGACCTCCCGGGTCGTTGCGGTCTCGTGAGACGTCATGGACCCGAGCACCCAGGCGAACGGTGCACCGGCAGGGAACTCCGGCCGCTCCCCGGTGGTTCGGTCCACCTCAGGTACGCCAGTCACGGCCACCCGCATCATAGGCGCTCCGGCACCGGGGCGTCATGGCGCGGGCGGCCGCTCCGCGGCGCGCCCCCGGGTGGTCGCCGCCGTGGCGAGGGCGCCCGAAGCGCGCCGAGCAGGCGACGCATTTCTTCCGCAACGAAGGTCGCCGCCCTGCACGGGATGACACAATGAGGGCGGCAATCACCGCGTATTCGGCGCCAAAGAAGGATCCGACATGACCGCATGGATCGACCAGCCCAGCCATCACCTCTGGCTCGAGGCAGAATCACAGCGGCTGCTGGCGTTCGGACGGAATTGTGCGGCGCCTGACGGTGGTTCGTACTGGCTCGACGAGGATGGTTCCCCCGATCGTGGGCAACCGATCTTCACGTGGATTTCCGCACGCATGGCACACGTGTACGCGCTTGCGCATCTTCGCGGCACGCCGGGCGCCGGGGCGCTGGCAGGGCGCGCACTTGCCGGCCTGAACGGACCGCTGCGCGATGCTCAGCATGGTGGTTGGTTCCACGGTGTCGGGCCCGACGGCCGGGTCATCGACGAAAAGTCCGCGTACACGCACGCATTTGTCGTCCTGGCAGCGTCGAGCTGCGCGGTGGCCGAGCTTCCTGGGGCCCGTCGGCTCCTCGACGAGGCTCTCGAGGTGTACCTCGAGCGGTTCTGGGACGAGGCCGACGGCCTGGCCCGGGACAGCTGGGATCGCACCTGGAGCACCCTGGACGACTACCGCGGCGTGAACGCGAACATGCACGCGGTCGAGGCGATGCTGGCGGCGAGCGACGCGACGGGGGACCCCGCATGGCGCGATCGGGCGCTCCGGATCGCGACGCGGGTCGTCGACGGGTGGGCACGTGGGAACAGGTGGAGGATCCCCGAGCACTTCGACTCGGCATGGAACCCGCTCCTCGACTACAACGCGGACCGCCCCGCGGACCAGTTCAAGCCGTTCGGCGCGACCATCGGTCACGGCCTGGAGTGGGCGCGACTGGTCCTGCACGTCCACGCGGCGATCGGCGCGACCGCACCGACATGGATGGTCCCCGCCGCGGCCGAGCTCTACGCCCGCGCCGTGACCGACGGCTGGGCGGTCGACGGCGCGCCCGGGTTCGTGTACACGACCGACTGGGCCGGGAGCCCCGTCGTCCGCACGCGGCTGCACTGGGTTCCCGCCGAGGCGATCGGTGCGGCGGCCGCGCTCTACCTCGCGACAGGGGACGGCCGCTACGACGCGGACTACCGACGTTGGTGGGACTACGTCGCCGACCACGTGATGGATCTCGAGCGGGGTTCGTGGCACCACGAGCTCGACGAGACGAACCGACCGGCGGCGTCCGTGTGGCCGGGCAAGGCCGACATCTACCATGCCTATCAGGCGACGCTCGTGCCTCGCTCACCGCTCTCACCAGGGCTCGCTCTCGCGCAGCGGGCCGGGACCGTCTGACCTGGACGCCCGCGGGCAGGGCGCGCACCCGACGGCATCGCCCACCGCGTGGACGCAGGTTCGGCCCCCGCACCGAGGCGCGGGGGCCGAATCGTTGCGCTGGAGCGCGGACTACTTCGTCAACGCTTCGAGCGTCGGGTTGTTCTTGTACGACGCCGCAGCATTGTCCTTCGTGACCAGCTCCGGCGGCAGGTAGTAGGTCGGAACGTCGACCACGCCATTGTTGGTGGCCGGCGAATTCGTCGTGGCCGTCTTGCCGGCGGCAAGCTGGGTGACCATGGCGACCGCCTGCTCCACCAGCTTGGTCGTGTCCTTGTTGATGGTCGAGTACTGCTCGCCGCTCATGATGAGCGGGATCGACGCGGCCTCGGAGTCCTGACCGGTGACGACCGGCATGACCGGGGTCGCCTTCCCGGCGGCCTTGATCGAGGTGATGATCGCGCGAGCGAGCGTGTCGTTGGGCGACAGCACACCGTTCAGCGTGACGCCCGAGTAGTTCCCGGCGAGCAGCGTGTCCATCCGGGTCTGTGCGTTCGCCGCGAGCCAGCCGGTCGTCTGCGTCTGAGCGATCGCGGTCTGCCCGGACACGACCTTGAGGGTCCCGTCATCGATCTTCGGCTGCAGGATCTTCATCGCACCGTCGAAGAACACCTTCGCGTTCGGGTCGGTCGACGCCCCGGAGAACAGCTCGATGTTGTAGGTCTTCGCGTCGGGGAAGCGCGCCTTCATCCCGTCGAGGAGGGCCTGGCCCTGGAGCTCGCCCACCTTCTCGTTGTTGTACGCGACGTAGTAGTCGACGTTCTTCGAGTCCTGGATGATGCGGTCGTAGGCGATGACGACGGCGCCGTTGGCGTGGGCCGCCGCGACCTGCGAACCGAGCTGCTTCCCGTCGAACGCACCGATGATCAGCACCTTCGCGCCCTTGGTGTTCATCGCCGAGATCTGTGCACCCTGCTCGGAGGCCGTGTTCGACGAAGGTGCGTACTGCACGTCGGGCGTGAACCCGGCGGCCGTGAGGTCGTCGGTGAACAGCTTGCCGGCAAGGACCCAGTTCTCCGAGGTCTTGTCCGGGAGCGCGACTCCGATGACCGAGCCCTTGGCGAACCCCGCCGCCGGGCTGGAGGCGGCGCTGGCCGCGCGGCCGGTGGAGCAACCGGACAGCGCCACGAGCGCGACTCCGGCAAATGCCACGGTCGATATTGCGATCTTGCGCATTGTCTTCACCTTCTGTTGTGAGGTTTCGTGCACGGTGGATCCGAGAGCACCATCGCTCCCGGGCGCCTACGGCTGAGGAGTCAGTTCGGCGTGGTGGAACTGGGGCGCACGGTGTCTTCCGTGCTGTTGGAGGGCCCGATGACGGGTCGGTTCAACGGCGCCGACGCGTCAGGACTGCGGGTGAAGCGTCCGATGATCGACGGGCGGCCCTGCTTCTTGCTGTAGACGTCGACCCCGACGGCGAGCAGAAGCACCAGCCCCTTGATCATCTGCACGCGGTCGTTCGAGACACCGAGCAGCTGAAGTCCGTTGTTCAGCACCGCGATCACCAGGCCTCCGACGATCGACCCGACGATCGTGCCGATCCCGCCCGCCACCGCAGCGCCACCGATGAAGACGGCCGCGATGGCGTCCAGCTCCCAGCCGGTGCCGTCACCGGGGCCGGAGGCCCCTGCCCGCGCCACGCCGATCATGCCGGCCACGGAAGCAAGGACGGACATGTTCAGGATGACGAAGAAGTTGATGCGCTTGATCTTCACGCCGGAGAGCTCGGCTGCGCGCCAGTTGCCACCCACCGCGTAGATATGACGGCCGAACGTGGTGTTTCGGGTGATGAACGAGTAGATCAGGACAAGAACCCCGAGGATGATCCCCGAGATGGGGTAGCTCGTGCCGATCCGGCCCGTCGCAAACAGGTCCGTCGCACCCCCGGCCACGGCCACCAGGATCACGAGCTTGACGGCCGTGACCCAGACCGGCGCATTCTCCTCGCCCATCAGGACCTGCGTCCGCCGGTGACGGAACTCCTGCCAGACGAGTGCAACGATGACGAGTGCGCCGAGGATCAGGGTGCCGTTGCTGAAGCCGAAGTCCGGGCCGAAGTCCGGGATCGATCCGCCGCCGATGACATTGAACGAGCTGGGAACCGTCACGGTGTTCGAGTTGCCGAAGAACTGGTTGGCCCCGCGGAAGATGAGCATGCCTGCGAGCGTGACGATGAACGCGGGCACACCGACGTACGCCACCCACCAGCCCTGCCAGGCGCCGATCGCGGCACCGAGAACGAGGCCGAGCACGATGGCGGCGGCCGGCGGGAAATGCCAGCTGACCATCGCCGTGGCGACGACAATTCCGACGAATGCTGCCGAGGAGCCGACGGAGAGGTCGATGTGACCGGCAATGATGACCATCACCATGCCGATCGCGAGGATCAGCACGTACGCGTTCTGGTTCACGAGGTTGATGAGGTTGATCGGGTTGAGGGTGAGCCCGCCCGTCCAGATCTGGAAGACGACGATGATGACGACGAGCGCGCCGAGGATGCCGACCTGTCGACCGGTGCCCTGGGTGCCGCCGAAGATCTTTCCCAGGTCGCGGATCCCGCCCGACTTCTTCGGGGCTTCTCGTGTTGCGCTCATTGGTCCGTTTCTTTCTTCTTCGCGGAGGTCATGCTTCTCAGGAGAAGCTCGGGATCCGCCTCGTCGGCGGTGAAGCTGTTCGTTATCGCGCCCTCGAAGATCGTGTAGATCCGGTCCGAGACCCCGAGCAGCTCCGGCAGCTCGGAGGAGATGAGGATGATCCCCTTCCCGGTGGCGGCGAGATCGCGGATGATCCCGTAGACCTCGGTCTTCGCGCCCACGTCGATGCCACGGGTCGGCTCGTCGAGGATGAGCAGGTCCGGGTCCGTGAACATCCACTTGGCCAGCACGACCTTCTGCTGGTTCCCTCCCGAGAGCTTGTTCACGCCCTCCACGACCGACGGCGTCTTGATCCGGAGGCTCTTGCGGTAGGCCTCGGCGACCGTGTGCTCCTCGACCTTGTCGATCACCGAGCGCCTGGCGATCTTGGACAGCTTCGCCGCCACCACCGAGTCCTGGATGTCGTCGAGGAGGTTCAGCCCGAGCGCCTTACGGTCCTCGCTCACGTACCCGATGCCGTTGCTGATGGCCTCGGAGACGTCACGCAGCTGGATCTCCTTCCCGTCCTTGAACACCTGGCCGGAGAGGAACGTGCCGTAGGAGCGACCGAACAGGCTCATCGCGAGCTCGGTGCGCCCTGCTCCCATGAGTCCGGCGAAACCGACGACCTCGCCTCGTCGAACGTTGAAGCTCGAGTTCTTCACGACCATGCGCTCCACGCTGAGCGGATGCTGCACGTTCCAGTTCTTCACCTCGAAGAAGACTTCGCCGATCTCCGCGGTGCGTTCCGGGAAGCGGTTCTCGAGCGTGCGTCCGACCATCCCGCGGATGATGCGGTCCTCGTTGACCCCTTCGGCCCGAACGTCGATCGTCTCGACCGTCCTGCCGTCGCGAAGGATCGTGATCGCGTCGGAGATCTGTTCGATCTCGTTGAGCTTGTGCGAGATCATGATCGACGCGATGCCGCGCCCCTTGAGACCGAGGATGAGGTCGAGGAGGTGCTGCGAGTCGGCCTCGTTCAGCGCCGCCGTCGGCTCGTCGAGGATGAGGAGCTTGACCGATTTGTTGAGTGCCTTCGCGATCTCGACGAGCTGCTGCTTGCCCACGCCGATGTTCTTGATCTGGGTGTCGGGGTCGTCCACGAGGCCGACACGTGCGAGCAGCTCGATCGCCCGTCTTCGCGCCTGCACCCAGTCGATCACGCCGTGGCGTCGGGGTTCATTTCCGAGAAACAGGTTCTCGGTGATCGAGAGCTGCGGGATGAGCGCGAGCTCCTGGTGGATGATCACGATTCCCGCCGCTTCGCTGGAACCGATGTCCTTGAACCGCGACTCGCGCCCCTGGAAGACGATGTCCCCCTCGTAGGAGCCGTACGGGTAGACACCCGACAGCACCTTCATGAGAGTGGACTTGCCGGCCCCGTTCTCCCCGCAGATCGAGTGGATCTCGCCAGCCCTCACCGAGAGGGAAACCTGGTCGAGCGCTTTGACCCCGGGGAACTCCTTGGTGATCGAATGCATCCCGAGGATCACTGGCTCAGTCTCCACACCAGACCTCCGTGTCTATCGCTGCACCATCATGTGGTTCATTCGCTTACCGCGCCGTGCCGCTCGCCGATCGAGATTCTCTCGATCTGAGCTTTTCGTCCTGCGCGCCCTCAGACTAGACACCGGACACGTTGTCCGCGTCAAGCGCGAATATTCCGTCGGACCCGTGAACAGAATTCGCGCAGAAATTCCCGGGACGTGCGGGCGCGACTGAGAGAGGTCTCCTTTCGAAGACCGCTCTTCTCCTCTTTTTTCTCCTACGCGCTGGCGGGTGTCGACCGCGCCTTCATGTCGCTCACGGAGATCCGCCCGATGAGTGTCCGCGCACCAGCCGCGCCGACCTCGCCGCACCGCCGGTCGATCCGGCGACGCCGGGTGTCCCGCTGGTTCCGGGGCTGCGCGCGGTCCGCCGCGGTCGGCCGGCAGGACGGCCCAGGCTCGCCCCGCGCGTGGCGTCCGCAGGGCCGGGGCAGCCGTTCCGACCGGCACCTCGTGCGGCGCCGAGGCGAGAGGGGACGTGCAACTGGGCCTCCCCTGGGTGACTGCGCCGTCTGCAGGGCGTCTGCGCCCTACGGGTCGAGTGAACAGCGCGGCGCCAGTTGGCGTCAACCAATGAAGACAACGATTTGATTACAACTTCTGATGACAAGCGCCGGCTGACGGGTCGACCGGACCGCAACGTCTGCTCCCGGGACTCCCGTCCGGGCCGATCGGTGCGTGCGCCGGCGACCGGTCAGGCGAGCTGCAGGGAGGGCTGCCTGGCGGCGAGCGAGGCGGCGCCGAGCACCTCGGCCCGGTCGCCGAGCGACGAGACGGCAAGCGTCGTCGTCTCCGCAGCGAGCGGGACGGCATACCGCTCGAACCCGCGTCGAACCGGGTCCAGGAGGATGTCGCCGAGCTCCGCGAGAGGTCCACCGATGACGACGACCTCGGGGTTCAGCAGGTTCACGACACCCGCGACCGCTCGCCCGGCGGCGAAGCCTGCGTCCCCGACGACCCGGAGCGTGGCGACGTCACCTGCGACGGCCTGCCGGATGATGTCGTCGGTCGTGATCGACGGGGTCGACCGCTGGCCGAGCACCTCGAGCATCATCGAGGTCGACGCCACCGTCTCCAGGCAACCCCGATTGCCGCAGTGGCACATCGGCCCGAGGTCGGAGACGGGCGAGTGGCCGATCTCCCCGGCGATCCCGAGGTGCCCGTAGAACGGCTCGCCCCCGATCACCAGACCGCACCCGATCCCGCTCCCGAGCTTGAGGAACACCAGGTTCTGGCTCATCGCGTGGGCTCCCCAGGTCACCTCCGCCAAGGCGCCGAGATTGGCGTCGTTGTCGACGAACACCGGGAGGCCCAGACGCTGCTCGAAGGCCGTCACCAGGTTGACGCCGGACCACTCGGGGAGGATCGCGCCATCGACGACGCTTCCCGTCCGCCGGTCGATCGGTCCCGGGACGCCGACGCCGACCCCCACGACCGCACGCCGCTCGATCCCCTCCGACTCGAGGATCTCGTCGAGGAGCCGCGCCGTCGCCTCGATCCCCTCCTCGCGACGATGTCCCCGAGGCAGCGTGATCGCTCGCTCGCCGAGCACCTGGTGCGCCAGGCTCGCCACCACCACGCGCGCGTGGCGCCGCCCGACGTCGATCCCGACGATGACCGCGCCACGGCTCTCGAGCCTGATGTGCACGGCGCGCCGTCCGGAGCTCCTGGTCGGTGACGTCGACACCGTGCCGCGGTCGACCATGACGGCGACGATGTTCGAGACCGTCGCCGCGGACAGACCGGTGTGCCGCGCGATCTCCGCGCGGGTGGACGCCCCGTTCGCGATCAGCGTGTCGACGACCCGTCGGACGTTCTGGCTACGCAACGCCGTCTGCGAACCGACGCTGCACGGCGGCTTGATCGAGGGCGGAATCGCGAGCTCAGTCACTCCCCCAGTATGCGGGGTCGCGCGTTTGACGTCAGGTATCAGGCGCAGATCGCCTTCTTGTCGTCACTAGGTGACGCCAAGATCGAGCGGGCGAGCACCGGCGCCCGAGACGGTCCGAGCCAATCACGGGAACCTGAGGTGGGCCTGGGAACCGACTCGTCGGGCGACCCGGTCGACAGCGGGCGGATTGCCACCGCAGTGCGCCACGACGACCCACGCGGAGGAGGGCACGCTCCTCTCCGCTCCGCGCGTCAGCCGACGCGAACCGCGCGGCCGTCGACCACCATGCCGTCGCGCGCGATCCGGCCGACCCAGTCGACGAGCAGGCGCCGCTCCACGACCTTGATACGTGCGTGCAACGACGACTCGTCATCCTGCGGCTCGACCTCGACTGCGGCCTGCGCGACGATCGGCCCGGTGTCCGTCCCGGCATCGATCACATGGAGCGTGCACCCGGAGACGCGGACCCCGTAGGCGAGCGCGTCACGCACACCGTGAGCACCGGGGAACGCAGGGAGCAGCGCCGGGTGCGTGTTGAGGATCCGCGCCGGGAACCGGTCCAGGACCGCGGCGCCGAGGATCCGCATGAACCCGGCGCTGACCACGAGGTCAGGCCGGAACACCGCGATCGCCTCCGCGAGGGCGGCGTCCCACCGCGACCGGTCGGCGAAGTCCGCTGGGGCGACGACCGCAGTCGCGACGCCCGCGTCCCGGGCGATGGCGAGTCCTCCGATCCCCGCCTTGTCGGCGACCACCCCGACGACGCGCGCACCGTAGGCGGGGTCGTCGTGCGCAGCCAGGAGAGCCGCCAGGTTGGTGCCGGTGCCGGAGACCAGGACGACGACACGCCGCGCCGAGGTCGTCGCAACGGGCGCCCCGGACGGCGTGCGGACGACCGGGCGCGGTCCTGGGCGACCGGCCGCGTGGGCAGAGGCTCGGGGGGACCCGTCGGCTGGACTCACGTCAGGGACTCTAGCCGCGTGCGCGACAATGGACCGTCGGCGGGTCACGGCGCAGCGGTGCCAGTCGTCTCGACCGGGCCCGCAGCAACCACAGGCCGTCCGCAGCAGCCACAGACAGGGAAGGACACGGTGAGCAACCCGTACGCGCCACCGTCCGGCGACGGACGGGGGGGACCCACACCCCGGCCACCGCAGCAGCGACCGGCCGGAGGTCCGCCGGCGCCTCCTCCCGTACGTCCCGGGCCGCCCGAGCGGCGACCGGCGGACCCGGAGGCATTGCGCCGGACGAGCCGACACGTGATGCATTTCGGGGTCCTGATGCTCGCGACGTTGCTGGTGAGCGCCCTCCCACTGCCATGGCAGGCGGCAGCAGTGCTCTTCGCGGTCGCAGCGCTCGTCGAAGGGGTCCGCGGCCTGCGCTCGGCCTGGAGGGCGGGGGTGCGCGGCGCGCTCGTCCCGATGCTCGTGATGGGGATCGTCGCGTCCTCGCTGCTGACCCTCGGCACCGCCGGGATGATCGCATTGTGGCCGATCCAGATGGACCGCCAGACATGCCTGCGCGACGCACTGACGATCTCGTCCCAGGACCAGTGCGACAGCGCTTATCAGTCGTCGATCGACTCGCTCCGGACGCGGCTCTCGGGCGTCAAGCCCTGAGCTGAGCGGACCGCTCGACGGAACCCACGGGCCACCTCGTGCCGGAGCGGGCCGTCGGTGGGGAGCAGGACGAGCAGCGCACCGAGCAGCAGCTCGGCGGTGGCCGCCGTTCCGACGACCCCGGCCTGGGCGCCGACGTCGAGCATGCGCCCCGGACCTGCTGCGCCCCCGGCGAGCACGACGAGAGCGACCACGCCCACACCCGCCGTCGCCGCGAGCGTGGCCGCCGTCGCCGGGGCGTGCCACCACGGTCCGGCCGGACGTCGCCGCACCGTCCACAGCCCACCCACGGCCCCGGCGAGCACGAGGACGACCGGCGCCCATCGCAGCAGTCCGCCGGCGCTGTCCGGCTGGGGGAGAGCCCCCAGGATCGGGAGCGCGGGCAACGGCCCGGCCACGACGTGCGCGGGCGAGAACACCGATCCGGTCCCGACGGCGAACCCGGGACCAGCCAGCCACGAGAGGCCCCACACCACGAGGTTCGGTGCCAACGTCGCCTCGGCCAGGCCGAGTACGATCCCGCCGACAGGGTCCAGACCGAGACCGGCCAGGACGTCGGAGATCGTGGCCCGCCCGCCGAGCACCCACGCGACCACGAGAACGCTCGCGACGAGCACCAGCACCGCGAGCGCGAGCACGCCACCCGCGGCCCCGACACGTGCCGGCGCCGGGACGCGCTCCCAGCCGGCCCGGGTGACCTCGCGGAGAGACGGCGCACCCGGCCGGGCCAGCAGGCCGGCTCCGAGCCCGATCCCACCGACCACGACCGCGCCGACGAAGGCCAGCACGATCCCCTGCACGGTGCGATCCACGACCGTCGCCACAACGACGGCGACGAGAGCGTAGGCGCCGACGGCACCCGCGAACCCGGACCAGGTCGCACGCCCGGACCGGCGCGCCGAGGCGTAGCACGAGAACACCGCGAGCACGGACAGCCCGAGCGGGACCAGGGTGATCGTCGCGCTCGCCGTCACGAGAGGCACGCCGTGCGCGAGGAGCCAGAGCGACGACGCGAACGCGACCGAGCGTTGCCAGCCGACGTCCGCGTTCGTCGGGTCCGCCGAGGTCGACACGTAGGTCGCGAGAGCCGGGGCTGCGACCACGAGCAAGGAGAGCAGCGCTGCCTGGATCCCGGCGATCACGCCCGCGGCCCACCGGGGTGCACCGTCGATCGCGCTGCCCGTCCAGCCGGGGGCCCACGACGTGCGCCACGACCCCCAGCCGTCCTGGATGCGCGCACCCACCGTCCCGACCGCCCCGGAGGTCCCCGAACGCCCGGTCCGC
>JAKBFW010000033.1:12808-21918 GCA_021833345.1 Pseudomonadota bacterium
CGACCCGCGCTCGCGGCCACGCGGGTCGGACGGCGGGTCGGCAGGCGGAGCGTCGGCGGGAAGGGCTTCACACCTCCATCGTCACCCGGGCGAGGTCGAGACACGGCGAAGGGGGACGACACGCCGTTGCGTGTCGTCCCCCTTCGCCGTCCCGTGCGGCCGTCGCGTCGCAGTGCTCAGACGAGCGGTGCGCGCCCGCAGATCAGGCGAGCAGCGCCCGCATGAGCTCCGCGGTCTCGCTCGGCGTCTTGCCGACCCGCACACCTGCGGCCTCGAGAGCCTCCTTCTTGGCCTGCGCCGTGCCGGAGGAGCCCGAGACGATCGCGCCGGCGTGGCCCATCGTCTTGCCCTCCGGTGCGGTGAAGCCGGCCACGTAGCCGACGACGGGCTTGGTGACGTGCTCGGCGATGAAGGCCGCCGCACGCTCCTCCGCGTCGCCGCCGATCTCCCCGATCATCACGATCGCGACGGTCTCCGGGTCGGCCTCGAACGCGGCGAGCGCGTCGATGTGCGTGGTGCCGATGATCGGGTCGCCACCGATGCCGATCGCGGTCGAGAACCCGATGTCGCGGAGCTCGAACATCATCTGGTACGTCAACGTCCCCGACTTCGACACGAGGCCGATCGGCCCGGGGCCGGTGATGTCCGCGGGGATGATCCCGACGTTGGACTTTCCGGGGCTGATCAGGCCGGGGCAGTTCGGGCCGATCAGCCGCACGCCCTTGGCCTGGGCGTAGGCGAAGAACTCGGCCGTGTCGGCGACCGGGATGCCCTCGGTGATGATCACGACGAGCGGGACGCCCGCATCGACGGCCTCGATCACGGCGGCCTTCGTGTGCGCCGGCGGCACGAAGATCACCGAGACGTCGGCGCCGGTGCTGGCCACAGCGTCCACCACCGTGCCGAACACCGGGACCTCGACGGTACGGTCGCCGACCGCGAAGTCGACCGTGGTTCCGGCCTTCCGCGGGTTGACGCCACCGACGACAGCCGTGCCCGAGGCGAGCATGCGAGCGGTGTGCTTCTGGCCCTCGGAGCCGGTCATGCCCTGGACGATGACCTTGGAGGACTCAGTCAGGAAGATTGCCATCTGTCAGTTCTCTCGTCTCTGCGTCAGCGGTGTCAGGCGGCGTCGCGGCGGGCGGCGGCGAGGGCGGCGGCCGCGTCGGCGCCACCGTCCATGGTGTCGGCGAGGGTCACGAGCGGGTGCGCGGCCCGCGAGAGGATCGCGCGACCCTCGACCACGTTGTTGCCGTCGAGTCGCACGACGAGCGGCTTGGTCGCGTGGTCCCCGAGGATCTCCAGGGCCGCGACGATGCCGTTGGCGACCGCGTCGCACGCGGTGATCCCACCGAAGACGTTGACGAACACCGCCTTGACCTGCGGGTCCGAGAGGATGATGTCGAGACCGTTCGCCATGACCTCGGCCGAGGCGCCGCCGCCGATGTCGAGGAAGTTCGCGGGCCTGACCCCGTCGTGCGACTCGCCGGCGTAGGCGACCACGTCGAGGGTGCTCATCACGAGGCCCGCACCGTTGCCGATGATCCCGACCTCGCCGTCGAGCTTGACGTAGTTGAGGCCCTTCTCCTTGGCCCTCGCCTCGAGCGGGTCGGCCGCGGCGACGTCCTCGAGCTCGGCGTGGTCCGCGTGCCGGAAGCCCGCGTTCTCGTCGAGGGTGACCTTGCCGTCGAGAGCGACGATCGCCCCGTCGGTCGTGCGGACGAGCGGGTTCACCTCGACGAGCGTCGCGTCCTCGGCCTGGTAGACGGTCCAGAGCTTCTGGAACACCTCGGCCACGAGCGGGGCGACCTCGGCGTCGAAGCCGGCGGTCGCCGCGATCTCCGCGGCCTTGGCGGCGTCGATCCCGACGAGCGGGTCGACGGCGACCCTCGCCAGGGCCTCGGGACGCTCGACGGCCAGCTGCTCGATCTCCATGCCACCCTCGACCGAGGCCATCGCGAGGTAGCGACGCTCGGCGCGGTCGAGAAGAACCGAGAAGTAGTACTCCTCGGCGATCTGGGCGCCCGCGGCGACCATCACGCGGTGGACCGTGTGGCCCTTGATGTCCATGCCGAGGATCTCGGCGGCCTTCTCGGCGGCCTCGTCGGCCGACCTCGCGAGCTTGACGCCACCGGCCTTCCCGCGGCCACCGGCCTTGACCTGCGCCTTGACGACGACGACGCCGGGCTTGCCGCCGAGGAGCTGCTCCGCACCGGCGCGGGCCTGCTCGGGTGTCGTGGCGACCACGCCACCGAGCACGGGTACGCCGTGCTTCTCGAAGATGTCACGTGCCTGGAACTCGAACAGGTCCACCTGGCTTGGTCCTTCCGTCGACCCGCGTGCGACCTCGGTGACCGCAGCGCCCCGACCGATCGTAGCCGCGCGACGCAAGTATCTTCACATCAAGAGATGTCGGCTCGACCACTCAGAGCTTGGTGACCGGCGAGTACCGCAGCAGCAGGCGCTTGGTCCCCTCGCTGCCGAAGTCGACCTTCGCCACCGCGTTCGGACCACCGCCCTCGACGCCGACGACCGTGCCGAGCCCGTACGCGTCATGCGTCACACGGTCGCCGACCGCCAGGCTCGGGACCTCTCCCGCGGGACGTGGGGTCGCGGACCCGAACCGCGGCGCGTCCGGCGACGCCGCGCGCGCGGGCCGTTCTCCGCCAGCACCGCGCCCACCCGCGCTGTACCCGCCCGACCCGTGGGCGCCGGAGCCGTACCCGCCCGAACCGAACCCGCTGGTCCCGAAGCCTCCGGGCCCACGAAGCACGGACATGCTCGACTCACGTCGGCGCCAGTCGAGCAGGTTCTCCGGGAGGTCGTCGAGGAACCGGCTCGGCGGGAACTCGTTCGGAACCCCCCACGCCGTGCGCACGGCCGCCCGTGAGACGTAGAGCCGCTCGCGCGCGCGGGTCAGGCCGACGTAGGCGAGCCGTCGCTCCTCGGCGAGCTGGTCGGAGTCCGCGAGCGATCGCATGTGCGGGAACGTGCCGTCCTCCATGCCGGTGAGGAAGACCACCGGGAACTCGAGGCCCTTCGCGGTGTGCAGGGTCATGAGGGTCACGACGCCCTGGTCCACCGCTGCGGGCGCCGACCCGTCCGCACCCTCCCCGCCGCCGTCCGGGCTGGGGATCTGGTCGGAGTCCGCGACGAGCGACACGCGTTCGAGGAAGTCCGCCAGGTCGCCCTCGGGCTCGCTCTGCTCGAACTCGCTCGCGACCGCGTGGAGCTCGGCGAGGTTCTCGACGCGCGACGCGTCCTGCGGGTCGTCGCTCGCCCGCAGCTCGGCGAGGTACCCGGTCCGGTCCAGGACCGCGCCGAGCACCTCGGCCGGTCCGGCACCGGTCCCGGCGATCGCGCGCAGGTCCGCCATCATGTCGCCGAACGCCCGCAGCGCGTGGAGCGACCGGGTCGCGACGCCGGGCACCTCGTCGACCCGGTCGAGCGCCGCACCGAACGAGATCCGCTCGCGCTCGGCGTACGCCGCGACCATCGCCTCGGCACGGTCGCCGAGACCGCGCTTCGGCACGTTGAGGATCCGCCGGAGGTTGACGTCGTCGTCCGGGTTGGCGATCGCCCGCAGGTACGCGACCGCGTCCTTGATCTCGCGCCGCTCGTAGAACCGGGTGCCACCGACCACCTTGTAGGGCAGCCCGACCCGGATGAGCACCTCCTCCAGCGCGCGCGACTGGGCGTTCGCCCGGTAGAAGACGGCGACGTCGCCCGGCCGGACCCCGTCGGAGTCGCTCAGCCGGTCGATCTCCTCGGCGATGAACCGGGCCTCCTCGTGCTCGTTGTCCGCGACGTACACGACGATCGCGGCACCGTCTCCGGAGTCGGTCCACAGGCGCTTGGGCTGGCGTCCCGGGTTGCGCGAGATCACCGCGTTGGCGGCAGAGAGGATGTTCTGCGTCGAGCGGTAGTTCTGCTCGAGCAGGATCGTGGTGGCGTTCGGGTAGTCGTGCTCGAACTCGAGGATGTTGCGGATCGTCGCACCGCGGAACGCGTAGATCGACTGGTCCGAGTCACCGACGACGGTCAGCTCGCCAGTCTCCCCCGCGAGCTCGCGCACGAGCGTGTACTGCGCGTGGTTGGTGTCCTGGTACTCGTCGACCAGCACGTGCCGGAACCGGCGTCGGTAGTGCTCGGCAACGCCCGGGAAGGCCTGCAACAGGTTGACGGTCGACATGATGAGGTCGTCGAAGTCGAGCGCGTGCGCCTGGCGCAGCCGGGTCTGGTAGCGCGTGTAGACCTCCGCGAGCGTCGCGTCGAACTCGTTCCCGGCGCCGGACGCCGCGCCTGACGCGCGTGCGTACGTCTCCGGGTCCACGAGCTCGTCCTTGAGGGCCGAGATCTTCGACGCGAGGGCCTTCGGCGGGAAGCGCTTCGGGTCCAGGTCGAGCTCGCGGGAGACCATCGTCAGCAGACGCTGGGCGTCCGCCGAGTCGTAGATCGAGAAGCCGGAGCGGAGCCCGAGGGTCGCCGCCTCCTTGCGGAGGATCCGCACGCACGCCGAGTGGAACGTCGAGACCCACATCGATCGCGCGGCGGGGCCGACGAGCGCCTCGACGCGCTCACGCATCTCGGCCGCGGCCTTGTTCGTGAAGGTGATCGCGAGGATCTCGCCAGGTCGCGCGCGACCGGTCGCGAGCAGGTGGCCGATCCGGTGGGTCAGCACGCGCGTCTTGCCCGAGCCGGCGCCCGCGACGATCAGCAGCGGGCCGCCCGAGTGCACCACCGCGGCCCGCTGCTCGGTGTTCAGACCGACGAGCAGGCGTGCCGCCTCGTCCGCGTCGGGCCGACCGGTGGGCGCGGAGTCGGCGCGGTGGCCGCCGGGCACCCCACCCGTGCCACCCCCGTCGCGGTGCCCGACGCCGGCACCGGCGTCGTCGGACCCCGCGTCGTCGGTGTCACGCGGGGCGACCACCGGCAGGCGAGCGGTGGAGGTGCCGAATCCGGGCAGGGGCAGGTTCTCGAAGAGCGACGTCATGGCGCCTCTAGCGTAGGCAACACCACCCACACCTGCGCACGGCGCCCGTCAGGCCCGGTGCACCGTCATCGCGGCCTGCAGCCCGGCCGACGTCCCGACGAGCTCGCGCGCCTCGCTCCGGATCGTCTCGAGCTCGCGCGTCGTCTCCTCGGCCCCGTGGCCGACCTCCTCGAGGTTCGCGACCATCATCCGACTGTGGTCGGCGACGCTCGAGACGCTCTGCGCCATCGCCGAGGTCGTCGCCGTCTGCTCCTCGACGGCACCCGCGATCGTCACCTGGTAGTCGTTGATCCGTCCGATTATCTCGGCGATCTCGGCGATCTCGGCCGCGGCCTCCAGCACGGCGGCCTGGATGGACTCGACGCGCTCGGAGATCCCGCCGGTGGCCCGTGCGGTCTCCTGCGCGAGCTCCTTGACCTCGCCCGCGACGACCGCGAACCCCTTGCCCGCGTCGCCGGCGCGGGCCGCCTCGATCGTGGCGTTGAGCGCGAGCAGGTTGGTCTGCGCGGCGATGGTCGTGATCACCTTGACGACGCTGCCGATCTCGGCCGACGACTCGCCGAGCGCGGCCACGGTCCGGTTCGTCGTCTCCGCGACCCGCACCGCGTCGGCCGCGATGCGGGCGGCGGCGTTGGCGTTCTGGGCGATCTCGCCGATCGACGCGCCCATCTGGTGCGTGCCGGACGCCACCATGTCGATCCCGGCGCTGACCTGCAGCGCGGCGGCGGTGACCGCGGCCGTCTGGCGCTGCACGCCGTCTGCGGTGCGCGCCATGCCGTCGCTGCTCCCGACCAGCCGGCCGGCAGCGGCGTCGAGCTGGGCGACCGCGGTCCCGACCTCGGCGGCGACCGATGCGGACCGGTCGAGCGTGCGGTTGAGCGCGGCCCCGAGCCGCTCCAGCTCGGTCCGTTCGCGGCCGGTCTCGAGCCTCGTGCTGATGTCCCCGCTCGCGAGCACGTGCGTCGCGTGGCGGATCGGCCGGACGATGCTCCGGCCGACGACCGCCCCGAGAGCCGCGGCGACCGCCAGGATCGCCAGGGCGCTGAGGCCCAGGGCACGCGTGTCCGCGAGCGCGAGGCTCTGCACGTCGTCGACGTAGATGCCCGACCCGACGACCCAGCCCCACGGGGCGTACCCGGCGACGTAGGAGAGCTTCGGCTGCGGCTTGTCCGACCCGGGTTTGGGCCACAGGTAGTCGACGAACCCGGCACCGTGCGCCTTGACCTCGTCGACGAACGCGACGAACAGGTGCTTCCCGTTCGGGTCGACGGTCGCGGTCAGGTCCGTGCCGTCGAGCTCCGGCTTGATCGGGTGCGCGATCATCGTCGGTGTCATGTCGTTGATCCAGAAGTACTCGTTGCCCGCGTAGCGCAGCGACAGCACGGTGTCGATCGCCGACTGCTTCGCCTGGGCCTCGGTGAGCTTCCCGGCGGTCGCCTCGTCGCCGAAGTGCTGGACGATGCCGAGCGCCTCCTGGACGACCGACCGGGTCGCGTTCTCGCGTTCGGCCATGATGCGGGAGCGGATCTGGGCGGCCGCGATCGCGGCGAGCCCGGCCATCCCGAGGGCGACGACGACGAGGATGACGACGAGGCGGGCGGAGATCGACAGTGACGACAGCCGGCGCATGAGGTGCTCCTGGGGGAGAAGAGGACGACTCCCCTCCCCTATCGGCCGAGCGGGCTGCGCCGTAAGCGGTACGCCGGAGCCGCGGGTGACTCAGGTCCAGAGCACCGCGAGCGCGACGTTCACGACGACGAGGCCGGCGATCGCGCCGAGGAACCGGGTGGTGACCTTGGCCGGCTCCCGGGTGCCGACGATGACCAGCGCGGCCACGACGATCGCGACGACCAGCTTGATGCCGAACTTCGCCATCGCGAGCTTCGGGTCGTTCGGGTACGCCGAGTCGTGCAGGCCGACCATCGCGATGCCGGTGACGAGAACGGTGAGGATCCCGTGCAGGACGCCCGGTGCGATGCGCGGCGCCTTCAGGGAGACGAGGGTCCCGCCGAGCACGATGGCCCAGCCGAGCAGGTGCAGGACGAGCAGGATGCCGTAGACGATGGTCATGGGCTCACCCTAGGCCACGTCCTGACACCTTGTCGCGATCCTTCGCGCCCTCGACGGTCCCCGGCCGAGCCCGTTCGCGTCCCAAGGGACGGTCAGTTCTGGACACCAGCTGAGACGCCACCTAGCCTCGTCGCGTGACCGACCGACTGAGCGCCCTGGGCGCCGACACCCCGAGCGCCCTCGCGCCTCGTGCGTGTTGTTGTCGTTGACGGTCGAGTGACGCGGTCCGCCTCAGCACGTCTCCGCTGAGCGCAGGACACCCGAGCCACCGCTCGCCGCACCGGCACCGTCCCTGCTCCTCGAGCAGCCGCCGGTACCCGTGCGTGCCTCAGATGGCCCCAGCGATCCCCCGCCAGCACAGCCCTCGAGCACCACGTCCTCGAGCGGCGGCCCCGAGACCCGAGAGCCGAGCACCGCCATGACTCCCACCCGTACTGCGCCTACCGCCACCGCGCCAGCCGCCACCACCGGCACCGCGCCTGCCGCCACCGCCGACACCGCACCCGCCGCCACCACCACGGACGAGGCTGCCGGGCCGGGCGCGACCACGCCCCGGCGCGCCGCGCGGTCGAACGGTCAGTGGGCCGTCGACGGCCGTGCACCGCTGAACGCGAGCGAGGCGATGAAGGCCGAGGACAACGGCCTGAACGTGCGCGAGCGGATCGAGCAGGTGTACGCGATCCACGGTTTCGACTCGATCACCGACGACGACCTGCACGGACGATTCCGCTGGTGGGGCCTCTACACGCAGCGCAAGCCCGGGATCGACGGCGGGCGGACCGCGACGCTCGAGCCGCACGAGCTCGAGGACCGCTACTTCATGCTCCGGGTGCGGATCGACGGTGGCGCGCTGACCACCGCGCAGCTGCGCACGATCGGCGGGATCTCGACGGAGCTCGCACGCGACACCGCAGACATCACCGACCGGCACAACATCCAGCTGCACTGGGTCCGCATCGAGGACGCCCCGGAGATCTGGCGGCGCCTCGAGGCCGTGGGCCTCAGCACGACCGAGGCGTGCGGCGACGTCCCCCGCGTGATCCTCGGCAGCCCCGTCGCCGGCATCGCCGCGGACGAGATCCTCGACCCGACGCCCGCGATCGAGGAGATCGCCCGCCGCTACATCGGCGACCCCGAGCTGGCGAACCTGCCACGCAAGTACAAGACCGCGATCACCGGGCACCCGAGCCAGGACGTCGTGCACGAGATCAACGACGTCGCGTTCGTCGCGACCGTCCACCCCGAGCTGGGTGCGGGCTACGACCTGTGGGTCGGCGGCGGGCTGAGCACGAACCCTCGGCTCGGCGAGCGCCTCGGCGCGTTCGTGACCGAGGACCTCGTCCCCGACGTGTGGGTCGCGGTCACCACCCTCTTCCGCGACTACGGGTATCGGCGCCTGCGGAACAAGGCGCGCCTGAAGTTCCTGCTCGCCGCCTGGGGGGTCGAGAGGTTCCGACGGGTCCTGCAGGACGAGTTCCTCGGCTTCGCGCTGCCCGACGGTCCGCCGGCACCGCAGCCCACCCGGTCCGGCGACCACGTCGGCGTGCACCGGCAGAAGGACGGCCGCTTCTACGTCGGCGCGGCGCCGTACGTCGGCCGGGTCTCCGGCACCGCACTGACCGCGGTCGCGGACCTCGCCGACGGGGTCGGCGCGCACCGGATCCGGCTGACGCCCTACCAGAAGCTGCTGGTGCTGGACGTGCCCGAGGAGCACGTGGACGCGGTCGTCACCGGTCTGCGCACGCACGGCCTCGAGTCCGACCCGAGCCCGTTCCGTCGTTCGACGATCGCGTGCACCGGCATCGAGTTCTGCAAGCTCGCGATCGTCGAGACCAAGGCGACGGCCGCGCGGGCGATCGACACGCTCGAGGAGCGCCTCGGCGACCTGGGCGCCCTGACGCCGATCAGCCTGCACGTCAACGGGTGCCCGAACTCGTGCGCCCGCATCCAGACCGCCGACATCGGGCTCAAGGGGCAGCTCGTGCTCGACGACGACGGCGCCCAGGTGCCCGGGTACCAGGTGCACCTGGGCGGCGGTCTCGCGTCG
>JAKBFW010000183.1 GCA_021833345.1 Pseudomonadota bacterium
GTGCGGACAGGACTGACCTGCCCGATCGTCATCCACCCCCGTTGTCGCGCACCGTGCCGTCACGTCGCCAGTCGTCGCATCGCCAGTCCCGCCGCACCCCAGCACCAGGAGGCATCCGCTCATGAGCACCGACACCGACCGCGCGATCTCGGAAGCGGCTGAGGCGATGGTCTCGGCCGTCTCGCCCGAGGCGGTCAACCAGACGATCCGCTACACGATGTGGTCGGTCTTCATGACGTCGTCGGCGCTGCCGGCCGACCCGGAGGCGCGGGCGGAGATCGTCGCGCTCGCGGAGGCGGCCGTGGCCGCGGAGGGGCTCGTCGTCCGCGGGTGGTATGACGTGGGCGGCCTGCGCGCCGACGCCGATCTGATGGTGTGGTGGCACGCCGAGTCGATCGAGGAGGTCCAGGGCGCCTACCACCGGCTCCGGGCCAGCGAGCTCGGGGCGTTCCTCGAGCCCGTGTGGTCGAACGTCGGGCTGCACCGGCCGGCCGAGTTCAACAAGGGCCACATCCCCGCGTTCCTCGCGGGGGAGGAGCCGCGAGCGTACCTGTGCCTCTATCCGTTCGTGCGGTCCTACGAGTGGTACGTGCTTCCCGAGGCCGAGCGACGCGAGATGCTCGCCGAGCACGGCCGGGCCGCCCGCGGCTACGCGGATGTCCGGGCGAACACGGTCGCGTCGTTCGCGCTCGGCGACTACGAGTGGCTGCTCGCCTTCGAGGCCGATGAGCTGCACCGCATTGTCGACCTCATGCGCGACCTGCGCGCCGTGGAGGCACGGCGGCACGTCCGGGAGGAGATCCCGTTCTTCACAGGGCCCCGGGTCGCTCTCACCGAGTGGGCGGACCGTCAGCCGCTGACCTGAGCGGGCGCAGCCTCAGACGGCACGCAACCCCCAGGCCCCCGCGAGCTGCTCGAGGGTCTCGATCCGGGTCTGCGCGTCGTAGGCGGTGCCGGTGATCATCAGCTCGTCCGCACCGGTGCGGACAATGAGCTCCTCCAGGGCGGCGACCGCGTCCGTGGCGGTCCCGACCACCTGGGTGCCGGGGAGCCCGGCGAGGAGCTCGGCAACCTCCGACGGCGCGGTCCGCCCGAGCTCCCTGAGCGCGGACGCCGCGTCGTCGGGGGAGACGACCGGGCCGAGCCGTCCGGTGCGCAGGCTCAGCGCCATCACGCGACTCGGTCCCGCGAGGTGCCGCGCCTCGTCCGCGGTCGGTGCGACCAGCACGGAGGTCGTGATGACGAGGTGCGAGGACGCGAGGGCTCCGGACGGTCGGAACGTCGTGCGGTACGTCTCGACCGCCGCGTCGGTCTGGCCGGTCGAGAAGTGGTGCGCGTACGCGAACGGCAGCCCGAGCTCGCCGGCCAGCCGGGCGCTGTAGGTGCTCGACCCGAGCAGCCAGACCTGAGGGCTCGAGCCCGGTGCGGGAGTGGCGCGCAGGCGTCGCGCCGCGGCGGACGGGGTGCGGCCGGCGAGGTCCTGGCCCAGCAGGGCGAGGGTGTCGACGAGGTCGGCGGGGAACTGCTCGACCGGGTCACCGGTGGCGCTCCGTCGCAGCGCAACAGCCGTCAGCGGGTCGGCGCCGGGCGCGCGGCCGATACCGAGGTCGATGCGTCCTGGGTGGAGAGCCTCGAGCATCGCGAACTGCTCGGCGACCACGAGGGCCGGGTGGTTGGGCAGCATGACGCCACCGGATCCGACGCGGATGCGGTCGGTGCGCGCCGCCAGGTGTGCGATCAGGACGGCAGGGGCGGTCGACGCCACCGCGGGCATCGAGTGGTGCTCCGCGACCCAGAACCGCGCGTACCCGAGCTCGTCGGCACGGCGCGCGAGCGCGGTCGTGGCCGCGAGGGCGTCGTGGCTGGTCGCACCCTCGCTCACGGTCGCCAGGTCGAGGACGGAGAGCGGCACGCGTGGTGTGGTCACGCCGGGTCAACGCACCGGACCGCTCGATCCTTCCCGTGCGCCCGACCCGACGCTCCCGGGTCCGCTCCGGCGCTCGTTCTCGCATCCGTGCACGTCAGAGGCGCTCTACCGGCACGGCAGGGGCGTACCGCCCGCAGGTGTCAGGGGTACAGGCCGCGGATCTGGTGCGCCTGGGCGACACGACGGACGCTGATCACCAGGGCGGCGTCGCGCAGCGACAGACCGTCGGCGCGGGCGACCTCCGCCACGGTGGCGTACGAGCTCAACATGCGGTGCTCGAGGCGCTCCTCGATCTCCTGCTCCGTCCACCAGTACGCCTGGTTCGCCTGGACCCACTCGAAGTACGAGACGACGACGCCGCCGGCGTTCGCCAGGATGTCCGGGACGACGATGATGCCCCGTTCGGCGAGCACGCGGTCGCCGGCGGTCGTCGTCGGGCCGTTGGCTCCCTCGATCACCCAGCGCGCCTTGACCCGTGCGGCCGACTCGGCGTCGAGCACGCCCTCGACCGCTGCCGGGACGAGGACGTCGACGTCCAGGGCCAGCAGAGCCTCGTTGGTGATCGGGTCGCCGCCGGGGAAGTCCACGACCGAACCAGTCGCCTCGACGTGTGTGAGCAGCGCAGGCACGTCGAGACCGCCGTCCGCCTGGACACCGCCGTACTGGTCGGTCACCGCCCTGACGCGGGCACCCGCCTCCGCGAAGAATCGCGAGGCGTGAGATCCCACCTTGCCGAACCCCTGGATGGCGACGCTGACCTCGGCGAGCGACGTCCCGGCGTCGGCGAGCGCGGCGCGCGTCGCATGCACGACACCACGGGAGGTGGCCGTCGCGCGACCCAGCGACCCGCCGACGGCCAGCGGCTTCCCGGTCGCGACGCCCGGGATCGTGAAGCCGCGGTTGACCGAGTACGTGTCCATGACCCAGGCCATCGTCTGCTCGTTGGTGCCGATGTCTGGCGCGAGGATGTCCCGCTCGGGACCGATCATCGGCATGATCTCGCTGGTGTACCGGCGGGTGACCCGCTCGAGCTCGCGATTCGAGAACTCGCGCGGATCGATCGCGATGCCGCCCTTGGCTCCCCCGTAGGGCAGCTCGACGACGGCGCACTTCCAGGTCATCAGCATCGCCAGCGCACGCACCTCGTCGATGTCGACCGATGGCGCGTACCTCACCCCGCCCTTGCCGGGGCCGCGCGAGATGTTGTGCTGCACCCGGTAGCCGGTGAAGAGCATCGTGGAACCGTCGTCGCGGCGCAGGGGGATCGCGACGTTGATCTCCCGGCGTGGTGTCGCGAGCATCGCGTGCAGCCCGTCGTCGTAACCCAGGATGCCGACCGCGGTGGCGAGCTGCGCCTTCGCGGTCGCGAGCGGTGCGGAGAGATCCGGTCCGGGCAGCGTCATGCTGGTCAGCCTCCTGGCCTCGTCGGGGGGCGCCCGCACCGGCCACGCTGCCGGTCGTCGAGTCTGCTCCCGCAGACACACACTGCCACGCGCGACCGTGGAGGGCGTGCGGGCATGCCGCAACACGGCGCGGCGACGGGTGCGCGACCGCGGACGCCCTCGGGTGACTCCTCAGGACGAGGCGCGAATGATCAGCTCGGGGGAGAAGATCGTCGTACGCGCCGCCGTGCTGGACCCCGAGAGCTGGTCGAGGAGGAAGGTCCCGGCGGCCTTGGCCATCGCGACCACGGGGTTGACGACCGTCGTGAGCGGTGGCTGGACCGTCGCTGCGAGGGCGAGGTTGTCGTAGCCGACGATCGCGATGTCGCCCGGGACGCGGACGCCGAGCTCGGCGAGGTGGCGCATGGCGCCGACGGCCATGAGGTCCGAGGCGACGAAGATCGCGTCGATGTCTGGGTGCGCGGCGAGCAGCGGCCGGATCGCCGCGATCCCGCCCTCGATCGTGAAGTCGCCGTGGGTGACCGCGTCGTCCGCCAGCCCTGCCGTGCTCATCGCGTCGCGCCAGCCTTCGAGGCGGTCGATGCCGGCGGCCATGTCCTCGGGACCCGCGATCGTCGCGATCCGTCGGTGACCGCGTGCGATCAGGTGCTCGGTCGCGAGGCGGGCGCCGCGGACGTTGTCGACGTCGACGTACTGGATCGCGCGGTCGCCCGAGAGCGGGCGCCCGATGAACACGTAGGGCACCTGGGCGTCGAGCAGGGCGACCGCCACCGAGTCGTCCCGGTGGTGGGAGACGACGACGGCCCCGTCCACGTGCCCGTTTCGCAGGTAGCGCAGCGTCCGGGCGTTGTCGCCGGGTCGCGCGATCAGGAGGATGAGCTGGAGGTCCGAGGCCTGGAGCGCCGCACTCAGACCGCTGAGCGTGCCGGCGAAGAACGGGTCGGACAGGACGCGCTCGTCGGGCTCGGGGATGACGAGTGCGATCGAGTCGGTCCTCCTGGTCACGAGCGACCGGGCGGCGCGGTTCGGGGTGTACCCCAGAGCGGTGACGGCGGCCTCGACGGCGGCCAGCGCCTCGGGCGAGACGCGCAATCCCCCGTTGATCGCGCGCGAGGCGGTCGACCGCGACACGCCGGCGCGCTCGGCGACCTCCTCGAGCGTGGGGGCGGGCCGGGTCTGGGCCCGAGCGGCGGACGTTCCGACCGTCATGGTCGTTCCTCCCAGCGTTGAC
>JAKBFW010000184.1 GCA_021833345.1 Pseudomonadota bacterium
TCGCGATCGAGGCCGTCGGAGTCCCGGCCACCTTCGACATGTGCACACGTCTCGTCCGACCCGGTGGCTCGATCGCGAACGTCGGTGTGCACGGCCGGTCGGTCGAGCTGGAGCTGGACCGGCTGTGGATCCAGAACATCACGATCAGCATGGGCCTCGTGAACACGACGACGCTCGGGATGCTGCTCAAGCTCGTGGCACAGGGCAAGCTGCCGGTCGAGACGTTCGTCACGCACCGCTTCGGGCTCGGCGACGTCATGTCCGCGTACGAGACGTTCGGGAACGCGGCGCAGACCAAGGCCCTGAAGGTCCTCCTCAGCCGCTGATCGGACGGGTGTCCCCGGTCCGGTGTGCCCGGACCGGGGACACGCCGCGCGTCAGGCCGACTCGCGCACCACGAGTGCGGTCGGCAACGTGATGGCCGCCGGTTCCTGCCCGTCGATCACCTCGAGCAGCAACCGCACCATCTCCTCGCTGATCCGTTCGAGCGGTTGACGGATCGTCGTGAGCGGCGGGACGAGGGTCGCGGCGAGCCCCGAGTCGTCGAAGCCGCCGACGGCGACGTCGTCCGGGACCCGTCGACCCGCCTCGCGCAGCACCGTCAGCGCCCCGGCCGCCATGAGGTCCGACGCGACGAACACCCCGTCGAGCTCGGGAGCGCGGTCGAGCAGCTCCCGCATCGCTCGCTCGCCGCCCGCGCGCGTGTAGTCCCCGTGCGCGACGAGCCGCTCGTCGAACGCGTCGCCGAGCTCCGCGGTGAAGCCCGCGAGCCTGATCGTGCCGCCCGGGGTGTCCATCGGTCCGGTGATCGTCGCGATCCGGCGGCACCCGCGATCGACGAGGTGCCGCGTCATGGTGCGGGCGCCGGCCGCGTCGTCGGCGGTCACGTAGCCCACCTGCTGCTCGAAGCCGAGCGGGACGCCGCACGCGATCATCGGGATCTCGTGGCGCAGCAGCGACGCCACGATCGGGCTGCCCGCGTGCGAGGAGATCAGCAGCACACCGTCGACGTGCCCCGCGGAGACGTAGGCCGTGATCCGTCGCCGCTCCTCCGGGGTGCTCGCCACCATGAGCAGGAGCGGCAGCTCGCGCCGCGCGAGCGCCTCCGCCGCACCCCGCAGCAGGATCGAGAAGTTGGGGTCCTCGAAGAGCAGGTGCTGCGGCTCGGTCAGCAGGAACGCGATCGAGTTGGAGCGACCCGTCGCCAGGCTGCGCGCGTGCTGGTTCGCCGCGTACCCGGTCGTCCTGATCGCCTCGTTGACCGCCGCGAACGCCTCCGGGGACACCCAGTGCCCGCCGTTGATCACCCGCGAGACCGTCCCGCGCGAGACGCCGGCCACGGCCGCGACGTCGCGGATCGTCGGGCGCCTCTTCGCTGCGGGTCTGTCCACAGATCGTGACTCTAGGGCCATCTCAGCTCTTGACCGCGCCCGCCGCGAGGTCCACCTGCCAGTAGCGCTGCAAGGTCAGGAACAGGGCGATCAGCGGGAGGATCGACAACAACGCACCGGTCAGCACCGACGTGTACATCGCGGGCACCGACGCCCCCTGGTTCAGCAGGCCCGAGAGCCCGACCGTGATCGGGAAGAGCTGGTCGCTGCCGAGCATGATGTACGGCAGCATGAAGTTGTTCCAGATCGCGACGAACTGGAACAGGAACACCGTCACCAGGCCCGGCATCATCATCGGGGTGGCGATCGCGCGGAAGATCGTGAGCTCTCGGGCGCCATCGGTCCGCGCGGCCTCCACGACGTCCGTCGGCACCGACGCGGCGGCGTAGATGCGGGCCAGGTAGATCCCGTACGGGCTGATGATGCTCGGCAGCAGCACCGACCAGTAGGTGTTGGTGAGCCCGACCTTGGCGAGCAGCAGGTACTGCGGGATCGCGAGCACGACGCCGGGGACGAGCACTCCGGCCAGGAGCGTGTTGAAGATGGCCTTCTTGCCGACGAACGAGTACATCGCGAGCCCGTACCCGGCCGCGGCCGAGACGATCACCGAGAGCAGTCCGCCCACTCCCGCGTACAGCGCGGTGTTGGCCATCCAGCGCCAGTACAGGCCGTCGCGGTAGGCCGACAGCGTCCTGATGTTGTCGATCAGGTGCGACGACGGCGCGAACGTGAAGGTCGAGAACAGCTCCCCGGCGCTCTTGCTCGAGGCGACGAGCACCCACACCACGGGGAGCAGGCAGTAGGCGGCCCCCAGCAGCAGGATGACCGTGGTCGTGTAGCTCGGTCGCTCCCGCCGCACCGGGCGCAGCGGCGGCCGCTCCTCCCGTCGGCCTGCCGGCGCGAGGTCGGGAGCGGCACCCGGCGAGGGGACCGGAAGGGTCGTGGCCATGATCACTTCTCCTGGCTGAAGGCGCGGTTCTGCACGAGGCGCAGGAACCCGAACGAGAGGACGAAGGTCGCCGCCGCGATGACCACGGAGGTGGCCGCGGCCGAGTAGATGTCGTTGCGGGTGAACGCGTCGCGGTAGACCTTCATGAGCGGCGTCCACGTGCTCGAGATCGTGTTGGTGAGCGGCCGCAGGGTCATCGGCTCGGCGAAGACCTGGAGGGTCGCGATCATCGAGAAGACGGACGTCATGATCAGGGACGGGAGCACGATCGGGACCTTGATGCGCCAGGCGACGGCGACCTCGGTGCAGCCGTCGATCCGCGCAGCCTCGTAGAGCTCGCTCGGGATCGCCTTGAGCGCGGTGTAGATCACGATCATGTTGAACCCGACGCCACCCCACAGGGCGATGTTCGCGACTGCGAACATCACGAGCCGGCTGGACAGGATGGTCGGCACCTGCCAACCGAGCGCGTGGAAGAGGTAGTAGAAGGGACTCACCCCGGGCAGGTACAGGAACCCCCAGAGGAGTGACGAGATCACTGCGGGCACGGCGTACGGCAGGAAGATCGACACCCGTGACACCGTGCGGGCGCGGGTCCGGCGCGAGTCGAGCATCAGCGCGAACAGCAGCGCCAGGGCGATCATCGTCGGGACCAGGAGCAGCCCGTACAGGGCGACCCGGCCGACGCTGGCGGCGAACTCGGGGTCGGACAGCGAGCGCACGTAGTTCTCGAGACCGGCCCAGACCTCCGTCCGGTCTCCTTTGCCGAGGCCGAGCCCGCTGACCTTGACCGTGCGCAGGCTGAGGTACAGCGAGTAGCCGATCGGCAGCGCGAGGAACGCGACGAACAACGTGATCGCCGGCGTGAGGAACAGGTACGGGGCGAGCGTGCGCCGACGCCCGCCCGCGCGGACGAGAGCCGGGGTGGTTCGGCCGAGGGCGGTCATGAGGATCCTCCGGGGGTGCGGGTGCGCGGTCGGGACGTGCCGACCGGGGTGGTCGCGTGGACGACCACCCCGGTCGCGGCGTCAGCCCTTGACCGAGAAGCCGGAGCTCTTGAGGTCGGCGAGGGTCGTGGTCTGCATGGCCTTGACCGCGTCGACGAAGGCGGACGCGCTCTTCGCCTCGGTGGCCTTGCCGAAGGCGTCGTTGTACGACGAGTACGCGACGTTCACGTTGGGTCCGAACGTGAAGCTGCCGGCCGTCTTCGCGATGCCACCGGCGAGGGTGTAGAAGTCCGGCTGGTTCGAGAAGAACGCCGGCGGCGACGCGAGCGCCTCCTTCTGCGCGGGGATGTCCGCGGGGTACAGACCGCTGATGCTGACCAGCGCGTCGACGGCCTTCTGGTCGGTGTTCAGCCAGGTGACGAACTCCGCGGCCTCCTTGGCGTGCTTCGACTGGCTCGTGACGGCCATCGCGGACCCACCCCAGTTGCCGGTGGCCGGCTTCGCGCTGTCCCACTGCGGCATCGGCGCCATCTTCCACTTGCCCGCGGTGTCGGGTGCGTTGCCTGCGAGGACGCCCGGCGCCCAGATCGCGGAGAGCCAGCCGACCTGCGTGCCGTTGTTGAGAGCGGCGTTCCATTCCGGCGTGTACATCGGCTTGTTGTCGATCACCCCGGACTGCACGAGGCCGCCCCAGTACGTCGCGACCTTGAGGGTCGCGGCGTCGTCGATCGACACGGTCCACGAGCTCCCGTCGATCCCCCACCACGAGGCGCCGGCCTGCTGGGCGAGGCCGGTGAACCACCCGGCGTCGGTCGCGGAGAACGTGCCGAGGTACTTGGTCGGGTCCGCCTTGTGCAGCGCGGCCGCGACGTCGGCATACTGCGCCCAGGTGGTCGGGACCGTGAGCCCGAGCTGGTCGAAGATGTCCGCGCGGTAGTAGAACTCCATCGGCCCGGAGTCCTGCGGGACCGCGTACACGGCCTTGCCGCCGAGCGTGACCGAGTTCCACACCCCGGCGGGGAACTGGTCCGAGATGCCCGCGGGCAGGTCGCCGGAGATGTCCGCGAGCGCGTCCGCGGACACGAGCGTCGGGATCTTCTGGTACTCCGCCTGCATGACGTCCGGCGCGCCGCTGCCGGCCTTGATCGCGGTCAGCAGCTTGGTGACGGCGGGATCGCCGCCGTCCTGCTTGTTGACCGTCACCTGGATCTGCGGGTGCGACGCGTTCCAGATGGCGACGACCTTGTCCATGT
>JAKBFW010000034.1 GCA_021833345.1 Pseudomonadota bacterium
CCGTGCTGCCGGGCGATCCCGCCGCGCTCGCGACGGCCCGGCTCGTGGCCTCGCGGTCGCCCGCCTCCGGCTCGGAGGTGCGGGTCCACGTGCTCCCTGCCGTGGACGACGTCTCCGTCGTGGTGGCGATGGCGGCGGTCGTGGAGAGCGTCGACGCGGGTGCGGACCTGCGGGTGGGTGCCGTCGAGGCCGCGCTGCGCGGCTTGCGGACGATCGTCGTCGACCAGCCGCCAGCGGGCCCGAGCACGTCCGCCGAGCAGCTGGCAGGACCCCCGTGCGGTGTCGTCCTCCCGGGCGGGGGCGCGATCGACGCCGCCGGGGCCATCATGGCTGCGCTCGCAGACGGGGTCCCGCGAATCGTCACGATCCTCACGGGCGACCGCGCGGACGGCGACGCGGTCGACGCGCTCGTGCTCGCGGTGAGGACGGGCCACCCCGAGTCCGAGGTGGTGGTGCTCGGCGCCGGTGTCGACCGTCCGATGCTCGCGATCGGCCTCCAGCCCCTCGTCGTGGCGGAATCCCGCGGAGGCGCGTCGTGACGGGCGGCCGCCTCGACGAGCCGCTCGCCCGTGTCCTCGGACCGCGCAGCGCGTCGCCGCTCGCGGCCCTCGGCCTGCAGACCACGCACGACCTGCTCCGGCACTACCCTCGGCGATACACCGCGCCCGGCACCCTGACCGACCTGTCCCACCTCCCGGTCGGCGAGCACGTCACCGTGATGGCCCAGGTCGTGCAGGCCACGGTGCGCCAGATGCGTTCGCGTGGCGGTGCGATGCTCCAGGCCGTCGTCTCCGACGGCACGCACCGGCTCAGCCTCACGTTCTTCGCCAAGCGCGCCGGGGTGCTGCGCGTGCACGAGGACAAGCTGCGCCCCGGGCGCACCGGCCTGTTCACCGGGGTGGTGAGCGACTACCGCGGCGAACGGCAGCTCACCCACCCGGACTACCAGATCATCGGCGTGGACGCCGAGGACGAGGACCAGGCCCTGGTCGAGGCGAGCCGCCCGATCCCGATCTACCCCGCGAGCGCGGGTGCCCCGTCGTGGCGGATCCAGCGATGCGTGCGGACCGTGCTCGGCCCGCTGACGGAGGCCGACCTCCCGGACCCGGTGCCGGCGGAGATCCGGTCGGCGCACCACTACCCGAGCCTGCACCAGGCCCTGCTGGACGTGCACGAGCCGTACGACGACCCGCAGTGGCACCGTGGGCGGGCGCGGCTGCGGTACGAGGAGGCCTTCGTCCTGCAGGCCGCGCTGGCTCGTCGGCGTGCGCAGGTGGCGGCCGAGCCCGCACGCGCCCGTCCGCTCGTGGACGGTGGGCTGCTGACGGCCCTCGACGCCCAGCTCCCGTTCGAGCTGACCGCGGGCCAGCGCGCGGTGGGAGACGAGCTCGCCGCGGAGCTCGCCGGGACCCACCCGATGCAGCGGTTGCTGCAGGGCGAGGTCGGCTCGGGCAAGACGGTGGTCGCGCTCCGGGCGATGCTGCAGGTCGTCGACGCGGGAGGCCAGGCGGCGCTGCTCGCGCCCACCGAGGTGCTCGCGGCGCAGCACGTCCGCACGCTCCGTGCCCTGCTCGGCCCGCTCGCCGAGGCCGGGTTCCTCGGTGGCGCGGAGCTCAGCACGAGGGTTGCCCTGCTCACAGGTTCCCAGGGGGCCGCGGCGCGCAAGGAGAACCTCCTCGACGCGGCGAGCGGACGCGCGGGGATCGTCGTCGGGACCCATGCGTTGCTCTCCGAGTCGGTGCAGTTCGCGGATCTCGGGCTCGTCGTGGTCGACGAGCAGCACCGGTTCGGCGTCGAGCAGCGCGATGCGCTCCGTGCCAAGGGTGCCGGTGTCCCGCACCTGCTGGTCATGACCGCCACGCCGATCCCACGCACCGTCGCGATGACCGTGTTCGGGGACCTCGAGACCTCGACCCTGACCGAGGTCCCCGCGGGTCGGAGCCCGGTGGTGACGCACCTCGTCCCGGCCGGGAACGCGGTCTGGACCGCACGGGTCTGGCAGCGGGTCAGGGAGGAGGTCGACGCGGGACGACGGGCCTATGTCGTGTGCCCGCGGATCGACCCGGACGACGCCGGGTCCGCGGGCGCGGTCGAGGACGGGACCGACCTGGTGCCGGAGGTGGTCAAGGTGCCGTTGCGGGCGGTCGTCGAGGTCGCCGACGAGCTCCGGGGTCTCCCCGCCCTGGACGGGGTCGCGATCGCGACCCTGCACGGTCGCCTGCCCGGCGAGGACAAGGAGCGCGCGATGGCGGACTTCGCGGCCGGACGCGTGCAGGTCCTCGTGTCGACGACGGTGATCGAGGTCGGCGTGGACGTGCCCGCGGCGACCGTGATGGTCGTCCTGGACGCCGACCGGTTCGGGCTCTCCCAGCTGCACCAGCTGCGCGGCCGGGTCGGACGCGGGAGCGACCCCGGGGTGTGCCTGCTCGTCGCGGACGTCGAGCCCGGTACCGACGCGCACACACGGTTGCAGACGCTCGTGGAGACCACCGACGGGTTCGTGCTCGCCGCGGTCGACCTCGAGCTCCGTCGTGAGGGTGACGTGCTCGGTGCGGCGCAGTCCGGTGGGTCGAGCTCGCTGCGGCTGCTCCGCGTCACGCGAGACGGCGAGCTGATCGCGCGGGCGCGGGCGGATGCGACAGCTCTCACGGAGGCCGACCCGACGCTGTCCCGGTGGCCCGCGCTGGTCGCGGCGATCGAGCGCAGCCTCGAGGGTGACCGCGAGGAGTTCCTCGAGCGGGCGTGAGCGCGGGCCCAGCAGACACCCGTACCCTGGGCGCGTGCCGTCCGACGTCGTCATCCGTGCCCGTTCCCTCTCCGTCGGCTACGGGGGCGAGCCTGTGTGCGCCCCGGTGACCTTCACCGTGCGGGCCGGCGACGCCCTCGCCCTGGTCGGTGCGAACGGATCGGGGAAGTCGACGATCCTGCGAGCCGTTCTCGGCCTGCTCGAGCCGTCCGGTGGCGAGCTGAGCGTGCTCGGGCGCCCGGTCGACGAGCGTGAGGCGATCTTCCGGGCCGAGGTCTCCAGCGTGCTCGACGACGACGCGTACTTCCCGGCGCTCACGGTCGCGGAGCACCTGCTGCTGACCGCTCGCGGGCACGGGGTCGACGACGCCACCGGCCTTGCCGCCGAGCTCCTCGCCGAGTTCGGGCTGTCGTCCCACGCGAACGTCCTGCCCGTCTCGCTCTCGTCCGGCCAGCGGCGGCGCCTGCTGCTCGCGGCCGGGTTCGCCCGGCCTCGTCGGCTGCTCGTGCTCGACGAGCCCGAGCAACGTCTCGACCAGCAGATGCGCAGTGCGCTCGCCGAGCGGCTGCGGGCCGAGCGCGCCGCCGGTGGGGCGGTGCTGCTCGCCACCCACGACCCGGTGCTCCTCGAGGCCGTCGCCTCGCGAGCGGTCCTGGTCGGCGACGACCAGTCGGTGCTGATGTCGCCGGCGGACGCCGCGCGCGCGATCGGCGCGGAGACCCTTGGCGGGGGCGACGAGGCTGCTCCCACCGCGGCGGCCGACGGCGCGCCCGGGCCTGCGGGGACGGCGAGCGGCAGGACGGCGAGCGTCGCGACGACCACACCGAAGGGTCAGTCCTCGCAAGCGGGGCAGTCCGCCCAGCAGGGCGGCTCCGGCAAGCGGAGGCGTCGCCCGTGACCACGACGTCCGACCTGGGCGACCGTCGTCCGCTCGCGGTCCCGAGCCCGCGGTCGATCCGGCGGTACACACGCGCGGCGGCCAACCGGCACGGCGACACGAGCATCGGCGCGCTCCTGAGCGACGTCTACTCCGCGATCCTGATGGCGGCGATCGGGCTCGGCACCGCGATCGGTGTGGCGACGACCCTCCGCGACTCGTTGCCGAAGGTGCCGGCCAGGCCGCACGACGGCTTGCTGCTGCCGCTGTCGACCCTCGCGGCCCTCGTCGTGCTCGCGCTCGCCGGCACCGCGCTCTCGCTCGCGGCGCGGCTCGGCCCCGTCGGCGTCGGCGCGGCCGAGGCCCGCTGGTGGCTGAGTCTTCCGGTGCGCCGGCGGGGTCTGCTCCGACCGGCCGCGTGGCGGCTGCCGGCGACCGCTGCGCTCGTCGGCGGACCGGTGGTGCTCGTGCTGGTCCTCTTCGCGCAGGAGGGCATGAGCGGTTCCGCCGCGGTCAGCACGCTCGTCGGCGGGCTGCTGGGTGCCGGTGCGATCGTCGTGCTCGCCGGGGTGGCCCAGACCCTCGGCATCGACCGGCGGGTCACCGCGCGCGTCGGCGACGTGCTGCTCGGACTCGTCCCGGTGCTCGGGCTGGCCGTAGCGCTGGGGGCGCGGGACCTCGCCATCGGCCTGACCCCCTCTGTCGTCGTGCTCGTGCTGCTCCTCGTCGTCGCCGCGGTCGGCGGCGTGCTCCTCGACCTGCGGCTCGAGCGGATCCCGGTGCGCGAGCTGCGCGACTCCGGCTCGGTCGCGACCCAGGCGGCAGGTGCCGTCGTCTCCCTCGACTCGCGCGAGCTCGGGCGCGCGCTTGCCGACCGGATGACCAGCGTGCGCCGTCGGCGATCGATCCGCTTCGGGTGGGTGTCGTCGCCGGCACGTGCTCTCCTGACCGCCGACATCGTCCTGTGGTGGCGGTCCCCGCGGCACGTCGTCCAGGTCGTGGCCGCTGCGGCGGTGCCGGCGCTGGTCGCCGCCGTGAGCCGGCTCGACACCCCGTTCGCCCTCGCGACGGCCTATCTCGTCGCGGGGTACGTCGCGATGCTCGCCACGGCCGAGGGGCCGCGGCGTGCGGAGATGGCGCCGATCATCGACCGACTGCTCCCGATCGGTGCGCGGGAGGTGCGGCGGCTTCGGCTCGTGGTTCCCGGCGTGCTCATGGGGTTGTGGACGCTCGCGGTGCTCGGGCCGATCGGTTGGTCCAACGGCGACCCGGCGGGCTGGCTCGCGCTCGCGGTCGCGGCCACCCCGGTGTGGGCCGGTGCCGCGATCCGGTCCGCGTACCGTCCGTCGCCCGACTGGAGCGGTCCGCTCGCCGCCACGCCGATGGGTGCTCTGCCCACGGGTGTCGGCAGCGTCCTCGTCCGCGGTCCGGACGTCGTGCTGCTCGGCATGGTGCCCGTGCTCATCTCGATCGGGATCGGCCAGGTCACCCAGACGTTGATCGTGGTGCAGGCCGTCTGCGCGCTGATCGCCGTCGCGGTCGGCAGCCGGGTGAAGGGTTTCTCGATCCTCGACATGGCGGCGGAGGACCCGCGCGCCGCAGCCACGAAGTCCGGCACGAAGACCGGCACGAAGACCGGCACGACGTCCACCCCGAAGTCCGGTCGATGACGAGGATCGTCTCGGGCGCCGCCGGGGGACGAACGCTGCGCGTCCCTGGCACGGGGACGCGTCCGACCAGCGAGCGGGTGCGCGAGGCGCTCTTCTCGCGGCTCGAGCACCTCGGCGTGGTCGCGGGTGCGCGGGTGCTCGACCTCTACGCCGGGTCGGGTGCGCTCGGGCTCGAGGCGGCGAGCCGCGGTGCGGCGACGGTGACGTTCGTCGAGTCCTCGCGTGCCGCGGCGGACGTCTGCCGTGCCAACGCCACCGCGACCCGCCTGCCGCGGCTGCACGTGGTCACCGAGCGGACCGAGCGGTTCGTGGACCGGTCAGGTGCGGCGGTGTGGGACGTGGTGCTGATCGACCCGCCGTACGAGCTCGCAGAGGCCGACCTCGCGCGCGTGCTCGGGGCTCTCTCAGGCGTCGACGACGAGCCCGGCGCGGCCGGGTCGCACCTCGCGGCGGATGCGGTCGTGGTCGTCGAGAGGTCGTCTCGCAGCCCGGAGCCGACCTGGCCGATCGCGATGGTCCGGACCGAGGAACGCCGCTACGGGGAGACCGTGATCTGGTTCGCCTCACCCGGACCCGGCGTCGAGACCCCTGACCCGGGGGCACCGGGCATACCCTGATCGGGTGAGCATCGCCGTCTGTCCCGGGTCCTTCGACCCGATCACGCTGGGTCACCTCGACCTCATCCGTCGCGCCCGGTCGATGTTCGACGAGGTCGTGGTCGCCGTGGCGCGGAACTCGACCAAGCAGGCCCTGCTCGGTGCGAACGAGCGGGTGGAGCTCGCGCGAGCGGCGGTCGCGGAGGTCGGGCTGGACTCCGGGGTGCGGGTCGAGCACGCCCCGGGCCTGCTGGTCGACTTCTGCCGTGACGTCGGCGCGCAGGCGATCGTCAAGGGGCTCCGCGGTGGTGCCGACTTCGATGCGGAGCTGCCGATGGCCCTGATGAACCGGCACGTCGGGAGCATCGAGACGGTGTTCGTGATCGGTGACCCTGCGCTCGCTCACATCGCATCGTCCCTGGTGAGGGACGTCGCTCGGTTCGGAGGACCGATCGACGACCTCGTGACCGCCGGGACCCGGGAGGCGGTCCGGTCGGCGGTGCGACGACAGGGCACAGGGAGCGGCACCGGGAACGACGGCGGAGGGATGCGCGGATGACCGGCCGGAACGATGACGACGACAGGCGCGACCCCGAGGGGCTGACGGGGATCCTCGAGGCGATCGAGCACGCGATCGGGTCCGCGCGCGCGATGCCGATGTCCTCGTCGGTGCTCGTGAACCGCGCGGAGCTGCTCGACCTCGTCGCGCAGGCGCACGACATCCTCCCGACGCAGCTGACGCAGGCGGACGACGTGCTGGCTGCCGCGGACGCGGCCCAGGCCGCCGCCACGACCCAGGCCGAGCAGCTCCTCGCGGCGGCGCGGGCCCGCGCCGCCGAGCTCGTGGCACGCGAGCAGGTCGTCGCCGCGGCGGAGGAACGGGCCGCGCAGATCGTCGCCGAGGCCGGCGCGACGGCCGCCGAGCTCCGTCGCGAGGCCGACGACTACTGCGACCGCCGGCTGGCCGACTTCGAGATCGACCTGGGTCGCGTGGTGGCTCAGGTCCAGGCCGGTCGGGCGAAGCTCGCGGCCCGGCTCGGCCCGCCCGGCCAGTCGTGATGCCGTAGCATCGCAAGGCTCGATCGACCTGCCGTGGAACCGGCACCCTGCATCGGAACGGAACCCGCGTCGTGTCTCACGTGAACCACCTGGATCCGCGCGATCCGTTCGTGCTCGACACCCACGAGCTCGGTCGGCGTCCGGGGTCGATGCGACCCGTGCACCTCACGGTGCCGGCTCCCGACGGCCTCGGCACCGAGGTGATCGCCGTCCCGCCGGGTTCCGAGATCGAGCTGGACCTGCGGCTCGAGGCCGTCATGGAAGGGGTACTGGTCTCCGGCGACGTGCGCGCGTCAGCCGCCGGTGAGTGCGTGCGCTGCCTCGACGCGATCGTCGTCGACATCGAGGTCGAGCTGACCGAGCTGTACGTGTACCCGGAGCGCGCGCGGGTCGCCGACGAGGACGGCGACGAGGAGGACGAGGTGCGCGAGCTCGACGGCGATCTCGTGGACGTCGAGCCGGCGATCCGCGACACGCTCGTCCCGGCGCTCCCGTTCCAGCCGCTCTGCCGGCCCGACTGCCCCGGACTGTGCGTCGAGTGCGGCGCACATCTCGCGGAGGACCCGGACCACCGCCACGACCTGCGCGACCCCCGATGGGCAGCCCTCGAGGATCTCCAGAAGCCGACCGACTCATGACGTCACCGGTCGAGGGCCTCGTCGCCGGCATCGGGATCGACATCGACCCGGAGCTGCTGGTGCTCGCGCTCACGCACCGGTCCTTCGCGCACGAGGCCGGGGGTATCCCGACCAACGAGCGGCTCGAGTTCCTCGGCGACACCGTGCTCGGCCTCGTCGTCACCGAGGCCCTGTACCGGCGCCATCCGGACCTGCCGGAGGGCGACCTGGCGAAGATGCGCGCGGCGACCGTCTCGCAGCGCGCCCTCGCGCGGATCGCCCGGTCGCTCCGGCTGGGCGACTACGTGCTGCTCGGCAAGGGCGAGACGCACTCGGGCGGGGCCGACAAGGACTCGATCCTCTCGGACACGCTCGAGGCGATCTTCGGTGCTGCGTACCTGTGCCACGGTCTCGAACCGGCGCGCGCCCTCGTCGAGAGGCTCGTCGATCCGACGCTCGAGATGGCGGCCGACCTCGGCGCAGGTCTGGACTGGAAGACCTCGTTGCAGGAGCGAGCGGCGGCGCTCGGACTCGGTGCGCCGCAGTACGTCAGCGAGGCCGAGGGCCCGGACCACGCGCGCAGGTTCACCGCGACCGTGATGCTCGACGGCTCGGCCTACGGCGTCGGGCAGGGCGCGGCGAAGAAGCACGCCGAGCAGGACGCCGCCGAGGCCGCCTACCGCGCGCTGGAGGCGGTCGCCGAGCGGTACTCGGAGCGGACCTGAGCGTGCCGGGGGCCATCGGTGCCTGAGCTCCCGGAGGTCGAGACCGTGCGTGACGGTCTCGAGCGGCACGTCGTCGGACGGGTCGTCACCGGGGTCCGCGTCCTGCGCGACTCGAGCGTGCGGCGCCACGACGGCGGGGCCGAGGCGTTCCGGGACGAGCTCTCCGGGCGGCGCTTGGAGGCGGCGGTCAGACGCGGGAAATACCTGTGGCTGCCGATGGGCCCGGGGGAGTCGTCCGCTCCGACGGCGCTCATGGCGCACCTGGGGATGAGTGGCCAGCTCCTCGTGCGACCGGCTGGCGAGCCGCGTCCGGAGCACCGTCATCTTCGTGCCCGCCTCGAGCTCGACGACGGCGCCGCGCTCGACTTCGTCGACCAGCGCACGTTCGGTCACCTCGCAGTGACGGAGCTCGTCGCCACCCCGGACGGAGCTCCAGGCGGGTACGGATCCCCGCTCGCATCCGTGCCCGGTCCGGTGGCCCACATCGCGCGCGATCTGCTCGACCCGGGCTCGTCCCGGTCGGCTCTCGTCGCGGCGGTCCGCGTGCGACGGACCGGGATCAAGCGCGCGCTGCTCGACCAGACGCTCGTGTCCGGGGTCGGGAACATCTATGCCGACGAGGGCCTGTGGCGGGCGGGCATGCACTACGCCCGTGCGACAGACACGATGCGCCGCACGGACGTCGCGCGCGTGCTCGGCGCCGTCGAGGAGGTCATGCGGGCCGCCCTCGTGGCCGGGGGGACGAGCTTCGACGCGCTGTACGTCGACGTCAACGGGGCGTCCGGGTACTTCGACCGCTCCCTGGCCGTGTACGGGCAGGCCGGTCGACCGTGCCCGCGCTGCGATTCCCCGGTGCGACGCGACGCGTTCATGAGCAGGTCGTCGTTCACCTGCCCGACGTGCCAACCGCGACCTCGTCGTGGGCGGTGGTGAGAGCCCTGGCGACCGGGCGGTCGCACGGGTGACACGCGGCACGGGAGACGCCTGACGACCCCAGCCGCAGCAGTCGTTACGATGCCCCTGTGACTGCCAGCAGCTCTGCGCCCCAGACGGACCGCTCCGCTTCGATCAGCGTGATGATCATCGACGACCACGAGGTCGTTCGTCGTGGTATCGCCGAGGTCATCGAGCGCGCCGACGGCATGACCGTCGTCGCCGAGGCGGCATCCGTGTCCGACGGGGTCAGGCGCGCGGGACTCGTGCACCCGCAGGTCATGCTGGTCGACCTGCAGCTTCCGGACGGGACCGGGATCGACCTCATGAAGGCGGTCCGGGAGACCCAGCCGGAGGTGCGCGCTATCGTCCTGACCTCGTTCGACGACGACGACGCGCTCGCGGCAGCCCTTGAGGCCGGGGCCTCCGCCTACCTGCTCAAGAGCGTGCGCGGCGCCGAGATCACGGACGTCGTGCGGGCGGTCGCGGCCGGTCGGACCCTCCTCGACGAGCGCACCGTCACCCGCCGGCGGGCCGGTCACGAGGACCCGACCGAGAACCTCACGCCGAGCGAGCTCAAGGTCCTCGACCTCATCGGCGACGGGATGTCCAACCGCGAGATCGCCGAACGTCTGGGCGTCGCCGAGAAGACCGTGAAGAACCACATCACGTCGCTGCTGTCGAAGATGGGCCTGCAGCGCCGCACGCAGGTGGCCGCGTGGGTTGCGGCGCGCAAGCACAGCGGGTGGCGCGCCGAGACCGGCGGGTGACCTCAGGCGGTTCGTACGGCTGCTTGCGCGGCCGGTCGAGCTGCATGGTCAGTCGAGCGGGGCCTGCCAGCTGAGGAGCGTGCCGCGACCGGACGGCGCGACACCGATGCTGAAGGTCCCGGCGTGCTGCCGCGCCCGAGCCGCGAGGTTGTGCGTGCCGGAGTGTCGTTCACGTTCCGCGGGCAGGCCGGTGCCGTCGTCCGCCACCTCGACCAGGATCGTCCCGGTGGCACCGGTCCCTCGGACGCTGATACTGACCGCGACGGACGACGCGCGCGCGTGCCGGGCCGCGTTGGCCAGACCCTCACGGACGACCGCGACGACGTCGTCCGCGAGATCCGCGCTCACGCGCTCGTCGATCAGGTCGGCGGCGACGACGTCCGCGTCCGAGGTGCCTTGCTCGAGAGCGCGGCCGTCGAGCTCGATGACGAACGATGGTGCGAACCCGAGGCCGGTCCGCGCGAGCGACGCCTCGCGTCGGAGACGTTCGACGAGGCTCGTCGCGGCGTCCGGGTCGCGCAGGGCGTGCACGATCGACCGGATCTGGCGGACGGAGCCGTCCACGTTGTCGAGGGCGTCCTCGACGATGCTGGTCAGCTCGGTGGCGTCCACTCCCCGGGCGGCCCGACGGCGCACGGTCTCCAGCTGCATCCCGGTGGCGAAGAGCTGTTGGATGGCGAGGTCGTGCAGGTCGCGCGCGATCCGCTCGCGCTCGTCGAGGAGGGCGGCGATGTCCTGGGCGTGACGCGCCTCGGCGAGGACGAACGCCAGCGCGGCCTGAGCGGCGAAGGACTCGGCGGTGTCGAGGTCCGCCGACGTGAACGGCGCGGCGCCGACCTTGCGCATGAGTATCAGCACGCCGATGCCATGGCCCGCGGTCTGCAGCGGTGCGAACAGCGCCGGCCCGAACGCGCGCATGGGCACGACGCGCACGACCCGCGACTGCGACAGGGACGGGACGAGAAGCCCGCGACCCTCGTCCATCACGGCCCATGACCGACCGTCGCGCGGCATGATCGCGCCGAGCAAGGAGTCGGAGGCGTGGCCGTCGACGAGCTCGAGCACCAGCTCCCCCCCGACGCCCGGCAGGGCCAGCGCGGCGGCATCGGCACCGGCGACCTCGCGTGCGGTCGCCGCGATGTGGGACAGCGCCTCCTCCTCGTCCAGGCCGGAGAGCAGCATCGTGGTGATCTCCTGGCCCGCACGGAGCCAGTGCTCGCGACGGGCGGCCTCGGCGTAGAGCTGTGCGTTGTGCACCGCCACTCCCGCCGCCGCCGCGAGCCCGAGCACGACCGCCTCGTCGGCCTCGGTGAACCCGCCGGGCTTGTCCGCGAGATAGAGGTGTCCGAAGACCTGGTGGCTCACGCGCACCGACGCGCCGATGAACGAGCCCATCGGCGGATGGTTCGGGGGAAACCCGAGGTAGGCCGGGTGCTGCGTGAGGTCGTCGAGCCGGAGCGCCCCGGTTGCCGGGATCTGCCCGAGCACACCGACGGCGTGCGGACCGTGCTCGAGCAGGCGGGCGACGGCCTCGGACACCCCGGCCTGCACGAACGTCGTCGACTCGCCGCGGGTGCCGAGCACGTTGATGGCCGCGTACGCGGCGCCGGTCAGGTCCGCACACGTCTGCACGAATCGTTGCAGCACGCTCGGGAGGTCGAGGTCGGCAGCGAGCGCGAGGACAGCGTCGAGCAGGTCGGTGAGACCGGTGTCCTCCGGCCGCGCCTCGTCGTGCGGCGTGCCTTGGTTCGCAAGGTTCACGATGTGGCCACCGACCCCTGGTTCTCCCTCCACAAGGAGTCACGGTATCCCGTGTCGCGCCGCAGCAGCTCCGCGTGGGTCCCACGAGCCTGGACGAAGCCGTCGGAGATCACGATCACCTCGTCGGCGGCGTCGAGCGGGGTGAGGCGGTGCGTGACGACCACGACACCGCGCAGGGGCCCCGCCGACGCAGCGGGGGTCGGTGGCTCGCCGCGGAACGAGCCGCTGAGAAGATCACGCACGAGGGCGTCGGCCGTGTCGGTGTCGAGATGCTCGGCTGGCTCGTCGACGAGCAGGATCTTGGCAGGAGAGACGAGGACCCGCGCGAGGAGCAGCCGTCGACGTTCGCCTCCTGAGACGTTGAGGGCATCGGGGCCCAGCAGGGTGTCGACCCCCTGGGGGAGGGCATCGAGCCAGGCGCCGAGCCCGGCCCGACGCAGCGCGGTGCGGGCCTCGTCCGCCGTCGTGGCCCCGTTCGCGACGCGGAGGTTCTCGAGCACCGTGGTTTCGAAGACATGGGCGTCCTCGGCGGTCAGCACGACGGATCGTGCGACCTGCTCGCTGTCGAGCGAGGCCACGGTGGCGCCGTCGGCGGTGAGCGAGCCGCTGCGCGGGGGGAGCAGGCCCGCGAGCGTGAGGAGCAGCGTCGTCTTGCCGGTACCGCTCGGGCCGACGACGGCCACCGACCGACCGGGACGCACCGTGAGGTCCAGACCGGACACGACAGGCGGTCGACCGGGCCAGCCGCACGCGAGGTCACGAGCGACGAGTCCGCTGTGGTCGGGCAAGACCCCGCCGGAGTCAGCAGGGTCGGCAGAGCCAGCGTCCGTCGCAGCGTCACGCACGGCTGGCAGCGGAGCCACCGCGTCGCGCGGGACCGCGGGCACGCCGGGATCGACGGCGTCGAGGAGCGCGATCACCCGCTCGGCCGCGAGTCGAGACCGGAGGACCTGGACCGCGGCGGCGGGCAGCAGCGACGTCGCCTCGAACGCGGCGAGCGGCGTCAGGACCACGACGGCGAGCTCGACGGGCGTGAGCGCGCCGCGGCTCATCGCGGGGATGCCGAGCGCGAGGGCCGCGACCACGGCGGCGCCGACGGCGAGCGTGCCGAGTGCCGCCGAGACGGCGGCAGGCCGCGCACCGGTGTCGGTCGCGGCGGCCAGGCGACGGTCCGCGTCGCGTAGCAGGTCGAGCTGCCCGGTCAGCTGTCCCGAGACCGCGAGCTGCCCCGGGTCGTCGAGGACGGACAGGGCGGTCGACGTCATGTCGGCACGGGAGCGCGCCGCCAGCTCCTCGCTCCGGCGTGCCGCCCGGGCGGCGAGCGCGGGTGCGACGACGCCGGCGACGGCGAGGCACACCGCAAGGCTGAGTCCGGCTGCGGGGAGGAACGCGCCGATGGCGAGCACGGTCCCGAGGCCGAGCACTGCTGCCACGGCGACCGGCAGCAGCCCGCGCACGACGACGTCGCCGACCGCGTCGACATCGGCGCCGACCCGGGCGAGCAGGTCACCGCGGCGCAGACCGACGAGCGACTCGGTACGCCCGGTGGCGAGCCGCGCGTACAGCGTCTCGCGGAGCTGGGCCATCCCTCGCAGGGCGAGATCGTGCGATGTGAGGCGCTCCGCGTACCGGAACACGCCGCGCCCGATGCCGAAGGCCCGCACGGCGACCGTGGCGATGGACAGCTGCAGCACAGGGGGCATCTGCGAGGCGCGAGCGATCAGCCAGGCGGACACGGCCGCGAGCGCGACGGCGCTGCCGAGTGCGAGCACGCCGAGAAGGACGGACAGCGCGAGGGTGCGCGGTGACAGCCCGAGCAGACCAACCGCCCGACGGAGGGGGTCGTCGCGACGGGTGCGTGGCGGCGCAGTGGTGGCGGTCACGCCGGGACTCCCGATCCGACGGTCGGGACCGCACTGCTGCGGACCTCGACGACGGTGTCCGCGACCGCGAGGAGCGAGGCGCGGTGGGCGACGACGAGCACCGTGCGACCGTCAGCGCGCAGGGTGCGCAGCGTCTCGAGGACGACCTGCTCGCCCTCGGCGTCGAGGTGCGCGGTCGGCTCGTCGAGGATCACGAACGGGGCGGCGGAGAGCATCGCGCGGGTCAACGCGGCGCGTTGCCGCTGCCCGACGCTCAAGCCTGCACCGCCCTGTCCTACCGGCGTGAGCCAACCGAGGGGGAGCGAGGCGACCACGGCGTCGAGGCCGGTCGCGGCGGCCGCGCGCGCGAGGTCGTCGTCGGTCCCGGTCCCGACGACCTCCCGGAGCGTGCCCGGTTCGAGCACCGGCCGCTGCGGCACCCACGCGACCTGGTCCCAGAACGAGCGGGGGTCGACGTCGGCCAGGTCGATCGGGATGGCGTCGGGGCCCGTCACGGTCGCACGGCCGAGGTCGGCCCGGACCAGTCCGAGCAGCACGTCGACGGCGGTGGTCTTCCCCGCGCCGCTGAGCCCGGTGAGGGCGGTGACGCGTCCGGGCGCCACGACGAGGTCGAGGTCGGCGGGCGCGAGCACGTCGCGTCCGGGTGCGCGCACCGCGACGGCGTCGAGCGCGAGCGTGCTCCGGCGCAGATCCGGGCACGGCGTCGTCCCGGGCGTCGGCGTCGGCACCTCGAGGACCGCGAACGCCTGGTCGGCCGCCGCGATGCCGTCGGTCGATGCGTGGAACTGCGCGCCGACCTGGCGCAACGGGAGGTACACCTCGGGTGCGAGCACGAGGACCGTGATCCCGGTGAACAGGCTGATGTCCCCGTAGACCAGCCGCAGGCCGATCCCGACGGCCACGAGGGCGACGGACAGCGTGGTCAGCAGCTCGAGCACCATCCCGGACAGGAATGCGATCCGGAGGGTGCTCATCGTCGCGCGCCGGTGGGCGTCGCCGAGCTCCCGCACGCGGGCGACCGGTCCGCGCTCACGGCCGAGTGCGCGCAGCGTCGAGAGGCCGGCGAGGAGGTCGAGGACCTGCGAGCCGAGCCGCTGCATGACGCGCAGCCCACGCGCGGACCGACCTTCGGTGAGTCTCCCGACGAGCACCATGAACAGGGGGATCAACGGGAGCGTCCCGGCGATGATCAGTGCCGACACCCAGTCCTGCGTGAGCACGACGACCAGCGTCGCCGGCGTCACCGTCACCGCGAGGACGAGCTGGGGCAGGTAGCGGACGAAGTAGGGCTCGAGCGCGTCGAGCCCGCGGGTGGCGAGAGTGACGACCCGCGGCCCGTCGCCCTCGGCGAGCCAACGTGGGCCGAGCGCCGCCGCCTTCGCTACCACCTGTTCGCGGAGCTCGGCGATCGTCTGCGCGGCCGCCCGGTGCGCGTAGCGCTCCTGGGTCCAGGTGACGACGGTGCGGGCCAGCACGACGACGCCGAGCCACACGACGAACGTGCCGACGTGCGGGACGTCGGCACCGCCGCCGATCGCACCCCAGCCGAGCACGGCGCCGTCGTGCACCGCAGCGGCGAGCGCATGCGCGAGCAGCAGGGCCTGGGCCACCACGAGCGCGGCTCCTGCGGCGCCCAGTGCGGCGGTCAGAGCGATGTAGCCCCGGGCCGCCCGGGCGTGCCGCAGGAGCCTCGGGTCAAGAGGCTTCACGCGACCGAGCGTCTCACGCGCTCGTACGCTCGAACGTCAGGCCGGTGTGCTCGGGGATGCTCGTCACGCTGATGCGCTTGCGGAACACCCAGTAGGTCCAGCCCTGGTAGAGGAGCACGATCGGGGTGAGGATCACGGCCACCCAGGTCATCACGGTCAGCGTGTAGCTCGAGGAGGAGGCGTTGGTCACCGTGAGCGAGTTCGCGGTGACGAACGCCGGCATGACGTTCGGGTAGAGCGAGCCGAAGATCAGGACGACCGCACCGACGATCGCGACGGCGGACAACAGGAACGCCCAGCCCTCGCGGCGCAGTCGGGTCGCCACGACGACCCCGACGAGCGCGGCGGCGGCGACGACCACGGCGGCCCATGTCCAGGTGTTCCGCGAGTACGCCACCTGGGCCCACACGGCGAACGCACCGGCGACCACGACGGTCACGATCGACAGCTTCGAGGCGAGCGCGCCGGCCCGCTCCCGGATGTCGCCCTCCGTCTTGAGCGCGAGGTAGATCGCGCCGTGCGTGAGGAAGATCATCAGCGTGGTGGCGCCGCCCAGCAGCGCGAACGGGTTGAGAAGGGCGAAGAACCCGCCGACGTACTGGTGCGCCTTGTCGAGCTCGACACCGCGCACGAGGTTGCCGAACGCGACGCCCCACAGGATCGACGGCACCCAGGACCCGATGATGATGGCGAGGTCGGCTCGCCTTCGCCACGCCGGATCGTTGATCTTGCCGCGCCACTCGAACGAGACGACCCGCACGATCAGGGCCAGCAGGATCAGCAGCAGGGCCAGGTAGAAGCCCGAGAAGAGCGTGGCGTACCACTCCGGGAAGGCGGCGAACGTGGCGCCGCCCGCGGTGAGCAGCCACACCTCGTTGCCGTCCCAGACGGGCCCGATGGTGTTGATGAGGACACGGCGTTCGGTGTCCTTGCGGCCGAGGATCGGCAGCAGCATCCCGACGCCGAAGTCGAATCCCTCGAGGACGAGGTAACCGGTCCAGAGGACCGCGATCAGCAGAAACCAGACGGTTGACAGCTCCATGACCTCTCCCGGCTCAGTAGGCGAACGACAGCGGCCGGTCGGCGCCGTCTGGGTTGTCGGGGTTGTCAGGGCTGACGTCCTTCTCTGAGTCCGCGACGCCCTCGATCGCATACCGGTGCATGAGCTTGTACCAGACGACGGCCAGCGCCGCGTAGAGCAGCGTGAAGGCGACCATCGAGATGATGATCTCGGCGGGGCTGACGACCGTGGACACGCCGCGCGAGGTGAGCAGCCAGATGCCGTCGATGCCGGTGGGGTTCGGGGCGACGATCCACGGCTGCCGACCCATCTCGGTGAACACCCAGCCGAACGACGACGCGAGGAACGGTGTCGGGATGGCCCAGATCGCGAGTCGGGCGAACCACCGGGAGGTCGGGAACCGGCCCTTGCGCATGAGCCACAGCGCCGCGAGGGCGAGTGCGGCGCTGCCGACGCCGAGTCCGATCATCAGGCGGAAGGACCAGTACGTGACCGCCAGGTTCGGTGAGTAGTTCTGGCCGGTGCCGTACTTCTTCTCATAACTCTTCTGGAGGGTGTCGACCCCGTCGAGGTGGCTGCTGAAGCTCCCGGAGGCGAGGAACGACGTCAGGCCGGGAACCTGGATCACATGCGTGACGCCGGTGCAGGCGTTCGACAGGTCGCCGATCGCCAGGATCGAGAAGCTCGCGCTGTCGGTGCTCTCGCACAGTGCCTCGGCGGCCGCCATCTTCATCGGCTGCTGCTTGAACATGAGCTTGGCCTGCTGGTCACCGGTGAGCCCGAGGCCGACCCCGCCGACCAGCATCGCGATCACGCCGAGGACGACGGCGGGCCGGTAGAGGCCGGCGAGGTCGAGCCTCTTCCCGCGGGCCGCACGCACCATCAGCCAGGCGGCGATCCCCGCGACGAACGTCCCTGCCGTCAGCAGCGCCGCGGTGATCGTGTGCGGGAACGCGGCGAGGAGCGTCGGGTTGCGGAGGACGGCGCCGATGTCGGTCATCTGGGCGCGGCCGTTGACGAGCTCGGCTCCGACCGGGTGCTGCATCCACGAGTTGGCGGCGAGGATGAAGTACGCCGACAGGTTGGTCGCGAACGCCACCAACCAGATCGTCGCGAGGTGGATCTTCTTGGGCAGCTTGTCCCAGCCGAAGATCCACAGCCCGAGGAACGTCGACTCGATGAAGAACGCGGCGAGGGCCTCCATCGCGAGCGGCGCGCCGAACACGTCGCCGACGAACCGGGAGTACTCGCTCCAGTTCATCCCGAACTGGAACTCCTGGACGATCCCGGTCGCGACGCCGATCGCGAAGTTGATGAGGAACAGCTTCCCGAAGAACTTCGTCAGGCGGAGCCAGCGCTCGTCTCCGGTGCGGTACCAGATCGTCTGCATGATCGCGATCAGTGGCGCGAGACCGATCGTGAGCGGGACGAAGATGAAGTGGTAGACGGTGGTGATACCGAACTGCCAGCGGGCCAGGTCGAGGGCTTCCACTCAGGTCTCCGGAGGGTATGACGATCGGGCGGTGGGCATGCGCAAGGTTTGCTCAGCGCCTCGAACCTAGGGTGTGGAGGTCCTGTGCGCACTAGGACGAAGGTCCCGGATTCTGACGTCGCGTCGTTTCGTTTGACACGGTCGCAGGCCGTGCCGTAAGCGGCTCGGAACGGACGCTGTGCGATACTGGACGCGGCATCACAGGTGGCCACACCGCTTGGATGCCACGAACGTGCTCGCCGCACCAGTGCGTCGCGCTCGCCAGGCGCCGCCGGCACCCAGCAGGGTGAACGGCTGGCGATGGCGCCGGCCCACGCGTGCGGCCAGCCGCAACCGACGACTTCCGTCGCCGCGCGACAGCGCAGGCGACGACCGACCGCCCGTAGGACCGAGATGTGTGGACGGCGCCGCGGGCACACAGGAGTACCCGAGTGACTCTCGACAACACCACCCCCAGCGAGTCGACCATCGCCGACGGCACTCAGCCGGCAACCAGGCCCGCCCGGCGGCGAGCGGTCCGCACGGCGGCACCGGCAGGCTCGCCCGTCGCCATCGGGTCGACCCCGACCGCGCCGGAGGCCCACGTCGCCCCCGCGACCCACGACGACGCCGAGGTCGAGACGGCCGGATCGAAGCGCCCGACCCGGAGCCGGCGAGCGGTGCGGACGGCGCCCAGCAGCATGCCGGCCCCCGCGAGCGCGTCGGTCGACGTGACGCCGGCTGCCCCGATCGTGCCGGTCGAGGAGAGCGTCGAGCCGGCCCCGACCGAGGCGCCCGCGCGCCGGTCGCGTGCGCGGACGACCCCGGCGGCTGTCGCCGCCGACCAGGACGTCCCGAAGACGCGCACCCGCAGGCGAGCCACGACCCCCCGTGCCCTCGAGACCACGATCGCCCTCGAGGCGGCCCCAGACGTCGAGCCCGGGACCGCTGAGGCGGCCCCAGACGTCGAGCCCGGGACCGCCGACGCGGCCCAGGTCGTCGCGCAGGTCGACACGACCCCGGTGCTCGAGCCTGACGCCGGTGCGCCGCGCCGTCCGAACACGACCTTGCTGTTCCAGGCCCCCGACCCGGCGGCCGCTCGCCCGCGGCGGCGCCGCGCGTCCACCCCGGCCGGAAGCCCGGAGGCTGTCTCCGAGGCCGCCGGTGCGGTGCACGCCGAGCTCGCCAAGTTGGCGGTCGCGGCCGATACCGAGCCGGAGACCTCGACCACGGCTGCGCCGAACGGCTCCGCGGACGAGTCGGCCACCGTCGGTGGTGGCCGCGCGAGGCGCTCGCGGCGCGGAGGTGGGCGTCGGACTCCCGACGAGCTTGACGTGACCGAGCCGGACGTGACCGCGCCCGTCGTGATCGAGTCCGTCGCGACAGAGGACCAGGAGAGCGAGCCGGACGTCGACGACAGCGGCGACGAGCTCGGGGACGGAGCCGAGCTCGACGAGGGGGCTCCGCGTCGTCGACGCCGTCGGGGTGGTCGCGGCCGGCGCGGTCGCCCGTCCGTCGAGGGCGACGACAACCAGGACCAGGACGGCGCCGACGAGGACCTCCCGGCAGAGGAGGACGAGCCGTCCGAGGGGGCGATGTCGGAGGGCGAGGCCGGGGAGCCGGTCGACGACGAGGCGGGTGCGGGCAGCAGCAGACGCCGCCGTCGCCGTCGCCGCAGCGGACGCGGCGGGGACGCCGACGCCGAGCAGGCGGTGAGCGGGTCCGGCGGCGCCGCACGGGGCCGTCAGCCTCGACCCGTCAACGACGAGGTCACGGCGTTGCGCGGGTCCACGCGGCTCGAGGCCAAGCGTCAGCGCCGTCGTGAAGGTCGCGACGCCGGCCGACGTCGCACGATCGTGACCGAGTCCGAGTTCCTGGCGCGGCGCGAGTCCGTGGACCGGAGCATGGTCGTCCGTGAGGTCAACGGTCTGACCCAGATCGCGGTGCTCGAGGACGGTGTGCTGGTCGAGCACTACATCTCCAGCCAGTCGCAGGCCTCGATGGCGGGCAACGTGTACCTCGGGCGCGTGCAGAACGTGCTGCCGAGCATGGAGGCGGCCTTCGTCGACGTCGGCAAGGGCCGCAACGCCGTGCTCTACGCCGGCGAGGTGAACTGGGACGCCGCGGGCATGGAGGGGCAGCCGCGGCGCATCGAGCAGGCGCTGAAGTCGGGTGACCCCGTGCTCGTCCAGGTGACGAAGGACCCGATCGGTCACAAGGGCGCGCGGTTGACCTCTCAGGTCACGCTCGCGGGCCGGTATCTCGTCTACGTGCCCGGCGGCGGGATGACGGGCATCTCCCGCAAGCTCCCGGAGCCAGAGCGCGCGCGCCTCAAGAAGCTGCTCCGCGAGATCGTGCCGGACTCCGCCGGCGTGATCGTCCGCACCGCGGCCGAGGGCGCGAGCGAGGACGAGCTGCGTGCCGACATCGACCGGCTGCAGGCGCAGTGGGCCGCGATCGAGAAGAAGGCGAAGTCGGCCTCCGCCCCGGCGCTGCTGCAAGGCGAGCCGGACCTGGCGATCCGGGTGGTGCGGGACATCTTCAACGACGACTTCGGCTCACTGGTGGTGCAGGGCGACCAGGCCTGGGACACGGTCTCCGGCTACATCGGCGCCATGGCGCCCGACCTCGCGGCGAAGGTGAGCCGCTGGGCCGGGACGGGCGACGTGTTCGCGGAGCACCGTGTGGACGAGCAGCTCTCCAAGGCTCTCGGGCGCAAGGTGTGGCTGCCGTCGGGCGGGTCGCTCGTCATCGACAAGACCGAGGCGATGACGGTCATCGACGTCAACACCGGGAAGTTCGTGGGGTCGGGTGGCACGCTCGAAGAGACCGTCACGCGGAACAACCTCGAGGCCGCCGAGGAGATCGTGCGCCAGCTCCGGTTGCGCGACGTCGGTGGGATCATCGTCATCGACTTCATCGACATGGTGCTCGAGTCGAACCGCGACCTGGTGCTGCGGCGCCTGGTCGAGTGCCTCGGGCGCGACCGGACCAAGCACCAGGTGGCCGAGGTCACCTCTCTCGGTCTGGTGCAGATGACCCGCAAGCGGGTCGGCCAGGGCCTCGCGGAGGCGTTCGGCGACACGGTGCCGGGGCAGGAGACGAACGGCGCGCGGTCCGAGATTTCCGCGACGCCCGAGACCGCCGGCGAGGTTCCCGGCGATGGTCGGCGGCCTCGGCGCAAGCGTGGCAGCGGGAAGGAGGGCGGTGCGTCGGGCGACCCGATCGCCACCGTCGTCCCGGTCCTGCCCGAGGCGCGCGAGGCGGTCAAGGCCACCCTGGCGACGATCGCAGCCGCCGCGGCCCATGCGCACGAGCACGAGCACGCGCACGACGACGGGGCGCCCCCGCACGGGACGCTCGAGGGCGCCGAGCCGATCGGTGCCGTGCCGCCGACGGCTGCCCCGATGGAGGCTGCCCCGACCGATGCCGCATCGACCGTTCACGCGGCGCTCGCGGCGGTCGCCGAGAGCCTTCGGCCACGTACAGGTGTCATCGCGGCGGAGGGCCCGGAGACCCCCGACGAGACCGACCTCGCGCTGGTACGGGTCGACCCGCAGGTGTTCGAGCTCGACGGGGACGAGGACGGCGGGCACGACGCGCCGAACGAGCGTGTCGACCACGGGGACGGCATCGACCAGGAGTAGCGCGGACTGCGTCCCACGGTTTGACCCCGCGGGACGCAGTCCGTAACCTTGGGCGTCGGTGCGCATTGTGCGTACTGATCCTGTGTGCCCGCGGCCTCGGCCTCGTGTCGAGCTGTCCACAGACCGCCGCGATGAGCACGCCG